>JAEZCZ010000038.1 GCA_023433305.1 Pseudomonadota bacterium
AACCCCTCCCGCAAGCGGGAGGGGGAAAGCGCTTGGAACTCCCCTCCCGCGTGCGGGAGGGGGAAAGCGTTTGGAACTCCCCTCCCGCTTGCGGGAGGGGCCGGGGGTGGGCCAGTTCACTCAGGCCGCGCGCGCCTGACGCACGAACTCTGAGATTTGCTTCACCGTGGCGTCGAAGCGGCCCTCGGCTTCGGCGTGGCGGAGGAACTTGACTGCCTCGACGAGAATCTCCGGGGGCGTTGGTTGCTGCTCGAACAGCGCCATGACCTCGGCGGCGAAGGCGTCGAGCGGCATGTAGCCGGGCGCCTCGCGCTGCCCCGGCGTCAGGTTGGTCTGCACGGCCGGCGGCGCGAGCTCGATGACTTCGACTTTGCCCCGCAACGCCTCGCGCAGCGACACGGTGTAGCTGTGCAACGCGGCCTTGGTGGCCGAGTAGGTCGGTGTCGCGACGAGCGGCACGAACGCCAGGCCCGACGTCACGTTGACGATCGCCGGGTCCGGTTGGGTCGACAGGTGATCGATCAGGGCATTGGTCAGGCGGATCGGGCCGAGCAGGTTCGTCACCACGGTCGCCTCGGCATCGACGAGATCGCGCTGCCTCTCCAGCGGCTCGTAGCGCATGATGCCGGCATTGTTGATCAGCACGTTGAGGTCCGGGTGCTCGGCGACGACGCGGCGGGCGAAGTCCTCGACGCCTTTCGCGCTGTCCACGTCGAGCGTCATCGCCGCCATGTTCGGCCGGCCGGCGGTGGCCCGTTCGAGCGCTTCCTGACGTCGCCCCGCGACGATGACCTTGTTGCCGAGGTCGTGAAAGCGCCGTGCGAGCGCTTCGCCGATGCCCGAGCCGCCACCGGTGACGAGGATCGTGTTGCCGGAAAGTTTCATGGTCCATCTCCTTCGCGGTTGATGGCGATCCATTTATCCTGATACTTACTGGCGGGAAGAAGGTACCGAAAAGATTTATACTTACCGTTTGGAGAGTGAATATGGGCGTGCCCCCGCCGAAGCCATGGCCCGACAGCGATCCGCGCGTTGACGAGCTCGTCAACGACGTGATCGGCCAGGTGGCCAACAAGTGGACGATGCTGATTCTCGAAGTCCTCGCCGATCATGGCGAGCTGCGGTTCACCCAGGTCGGCCGCCATGTTCCGGGCATCAGCCAGAAGATGCTGACGCAGACGCTGCGGCAGATGGAGCGCGACGGTCTGGTCCAGCGCACCGTGCATCCGGTGATCCCGCCCCGAGTCGAATACAAGCTCACAGATCTCGGCTACAGCCTCGGCGAGGCATTCTGCGGCGTCTGGACCTGGGCCGAGGACAATCTCGCTCGCATCGAAGCGGCGCGCGAGCGATTCGATGCGGCCAAGGCCGGCTGAAGCCCACTTCGGCGGCTCGGTTCCGCCCGATTAAGGCACGACCAACCCCCGAAAATCCCTGGCTGTGGACAGCCCGCCGCAACCATGCGGGAACGGGCACGTTTTCACTTGCAGTTCAGAACGCGGCGCATATATGCGCGCCTCTCCGCTGCCCCATGGGGACTTCCAACCGCAAGGCAGCTTGTATTGCTCGTTTTGTTGGGGGTCCCTTGAGTTGCACATCTATCCCGACGCCACTGCTGTAGTCCGCCCCCTCGCGCCCGACGAACCCGTGATCTGCAACCGCCCGCACGCCGCGGCGCGGGCTGCCCGCTTCTTTGCCGAGAAGTTTCCCGGCAAGTCGATGTACGCGGTGAAGGCGAATCCCTCGCCCGAGCTGCTGCAGATCCTTTGGGATTCTGGCATCACGCACTTCGACGTCGCCTCGATCGCCGAAGTGCGACAGGTGCGCGAGCTGCTGCCCGAGGCGACGCTGTGCTTCATGCACCCGGTCAAGACGAAGAGCGCGATCGCCGAAGCCTACAAGGTCCACGGCGTGCGCACCTTCAGCCTCGACACGCACGAGGAGTTGGCGAAAATCGTCGAGGCGACCGCGAGCGAATCGGGCGAGACCGCGACCGATCTCAACCTGCTCGTTCGCCTGCGCGTGTCCTCGGAACATTCGGAGCTCTCGCTTGCTGCGAAGTTCGGCGTCGATCTCGTTGATGCGGCTCCACTTCTGCAGGCGGTTCGCCAGCATTGCGATGCGCTGGGCATCTGCTTCCACGTCGGCAGCCAGGCGATGACGCCGTTCGCCTATGTCCAGGCCCTCGAGCGTGTTCGCGCGGCGATCGCCGAAGCGGCCGTGACGGTCGACATTGTCGACGTCGGGGGCGGGTTCCCGTCGTCGTACCCGGGCATGGAGCCGCCGCCGCTCGAGGATTACTTCGCGCTGATCCACCGCCATTTCGAGGCGCTGCCGATCTCCTATTCGGCCGAGCTGTGGGCCGAGCCAGGCCGCGCGCTCTGCGCCGAGTACAGCTCGATGATCGTCAAGGTCGAGAAGCGCCGCGGCGACGAGCTCTACATCAACGACGGCGCCTATGGCGCGCTGTTCGACGCCGCGCATGTCGCGTGGCGCTTCCCGGTGCGCGCGCTCGAGGACGACCTGACGCGGCCGCTCGAGGATTTCGCGTTCTACGGGCCGACCTGCGACGACGCCGACTACATGAAAGGGCCGTTCGCGCTCCCGGCCGACATCCAGGCGGGCGACTGGATCGAGATCGGCATGCTCGGGGCCTACGGCGCGGCGATGAAGACCCGCTTCAACGGCTTCGGCACCGCCGAGGCGGTGATCGTGGCCGACGAACCGATGGCCAGCCTCTACACCGGCGAGCGCGAGCTGCCGCAGAGCGATAATGTGGTGAGCCTGAGGTGAGGCAGTAGGCAGTAGGCAGTAGAGAGTGGGTAACGACCTACTGCCCGCGTCCTACCGCCTTGATCAAGCCGCCCAGCATTCGTCCTAGTTCGTCGGCTCGCGCCAATGCGTCCGCGCAGCTCCGCTGGGTTGCCGCGCCCCCTCTCTCAGCCAGAAGAATGTGGGTTTCGAGCTCCTTCAGCGATCCGCGCGCGACTTTGAGGAACTGGCCGTAACTCGCGGCGCTTTGTCGCCCATATCCTTCGGCGATGTTGGCCGGCACGGATGCCGCAGCGCGTCTAGCCTGCGACGTAAGGCCATACATCTCCTCTTTCGGCCAACTTCGGGTCACTCGATAGACCTCCTCTGCGAGGTCCATGCCCTTCTGCCACACGAGCAGATCACGATAAGATTTGACCTCGCCCCCCAAGCACCCCTCCACATGCCCACTGCCCACTGCCTACTGC
>JAEZCZ010000002.1 GCA_023433305.1 Pseudomonadota bacterium
CACATCACAGGCCCACCCCCGGCCCCGCCCGCTCGCGGGAGGGGAGCCCCCAAAAAACCATTTTCCTACACGCCCTTCGGTGTATATGTGAATTGATTCGTTCCCGTTTCGTTCACGGAGATACGGATCATGACCGCTCACACCCCCAACCTCCCCGCGCTGATCGCCGCGCTTCCCGGCGACGGCACTCGCGCGCCGCAGACCGAGTTCACCCGCGGCCGCCAGGTGCGCTTTCTCGAGAACCTCTCGCTCACCGGCTCGGTCCGCTCGGCCGCCGCGGCGGGCGGGGTCAGCCACCAGACCGCCTATCGCGCGCGCCGCGCGACCCCCGAGTTCCGGCTCGCGTGGGACGCGGCGCTGCTCGCCGCGCGCGTCCATGCCGAGCAGGTCCTCGCCGCCCGCGCGATCGACGGGGTCGAGGAGAAGGTGTTCTACCACGGCGAGCAGGTCGACACCCGCACCCGCTATTCCGACCGGCTGCTGCTCGCCCACCTCGCCCGGCTCGCCCGGCTGGTCGGCGACGAACGCGTCCACGCCGTGGCCGAGGATTTCGACGCCGCGCTGGCGCGCTTCGCGGCGGGCGAGGCGGTCTTCGCCGAGGAGCCCGAAGGCGCGGCGCCGGGGGCCGACATTTTTCCCCTGGACCGTGTAACACCCGGTCCATGTCTCCCGCCCCCGCTCCTGCCGAGGAAGAGAAGGGGCCCGAGGCGGACGACGGCGAGTGGGACCACGACGAGCCCGTCGACTGGGACGACGAGGACGCGGCCGCGACCGAGCTGGTCCGGATCGAGCTGGCGATGATGGCGGATCGCCCGGCCGATTCCCCGCGGCTCACCGGCTACGGGCCCGATGGCGGGCCGCTCGATCCCGACGGGCAGATCGCCGATGCCCAATGGCAGGCGTTCGAACGCGGCGTCCCGCGCTGGTGGCTCGTGGTCCCGCCGGTCCCCGAACCGGTCGAGGGAGACGGCGAGGAGGAAGAGGGCGAGTGGCGCTACGCCGACGACGCCCTGATCGCCGCGGCCCTCAAAGGGGCGGAGGAGGACGAGAACGACGAGGACGACGAAGAGGACGGAGAAGGCGAGGGCGAGGAGGGCCACGACGAGGATAGCTGGGAGAACGGGGACGAGGACGAAGCGGAAGAGGACCAGGACGAAGCCGACGGTTCTGACCTCGGCGGGGAGGGCGAGGTGCCGGCGGAGGGCGAACCCGCCGCCGGGGAACCCTCGCCCGAGGCGCCGCCCGCTCCCGCTCCGGATCCTTCGCCCCCGCCGCAAGAGACCGCGCGGCGCTGGACCTACCCCGTCCCGCCGCCGAACGACGGCCGCTGCCAGCCGTACTACGGCCGGGGGTGGTAGCGGGGGCGCCGCGCCCGACGCTCATTCCTTCGCGCGCGGCAAGTGTTTTGCGTTCGGACAATTCTCATTTGCGGCAAATGGGAGTATCATCGCCGGAGCGGTCCGCTGGGGCCGGACCATGCCCAGTCCCGTCGCAGGCCGCTGCGGGAGAATGGTCATGAAGTGCATGTCTCTATGGGCGTCGGCGGCGATGGTGTTCGCGGGCGCGCTCGCTGCGCCGGCGCAGGCGCAGGACTCGGTCTATCTCGGCGCGAACATCGACGGGCGGCAGGTGCCCGACGGCGGCGAGGACGACGCGACCGGCGATTTCAACGCCGCGATCGACCTCAAGAAGGGCGAGATCTGCTATTACCTCGATGTCGAGGAGCTGCCCGACGCCGAGGCCGCGAGCATCAATCACGCCAAGGCGGGCGAGAGCGGGCCTTCGGTCGCGACCCTGCCGCTGCCCGAAGGCGGCGACGAGGTCTGCACCGCGGTCGACAAGGGCGTGCTCGCGGCGATTGCGGAGGAGCCGGCCGGTTATTACGTCGCGGTCCGCACCCCCTCGCACCCCGACGGGGCGATCCGCGGCCAGCTCAACTAGGCCCCGCAAGAGGCGCTAGCGGGCTGATATCGTTAGGCGATCCGGCCGAACCGGGCTATACGGTCGCCATCGCTGGCCTCGCACGGCCTGTCAGCGCCAGAGAGACTTGGATGAGCTCCCGCCTGTTGTTGGAGCACCATCATGTCCTGGCTCGCCATTACCCTTATCGTCGTCGTCGCCAGTTTCCTGCTGGCCTACGGTTTCACCGAATGGCTCGCCCGCCGCGAACGCGAGCGTTTCTCCCCCACGCGCACCGACGACGACCCGCGCGCCCCGTCCTCCTGATCGGCGGACAGGTCTCCCCGCTGATTTCGACCACGCTCGTCGCTGGCCAGCCACACCTTGCCGCCGCACGAAGCCCACTTATAGTAACCCGGTCCACGTTCTAATCTTAGGGAGAGAGAAGACGATGACCACCCTCGCAAAAGGAACCCTCGTGGCGCTCGGCGGGCTCGCGCTCGTCGCCGCGCCGGCCTCGGCGCAATTCGGCGGGCCGCCGCCGCCGCCCAACACCGGCGTGCCGCTGTTCGCCGACCTCGACGGAGGCAACGCCGACGGCCAGATCACCGTCGTGGTCGATCCGCCCAAGGGCAAGGCCTGCTATCTCATGAACGTCACCGGCCTCGCGGACGTGACCGCGGCGCACATCCACACCGGCGGCCCGGGCGAGACCGGCGGCCCGGTCCTCACGCTCGAGGCGCCGACCGACGGGGCAAGCGGCGCCTGCGTCGATGTCGCCGCCGATCTATCCGCGGCGCTGCTGGCCAATCCGGGCGGCTATTACGTCAACGTCCACACCCGCACGCAGCCCGCCGGCGCCATCCGCGGCCAATTGCGCAGCTAGCGTCCGTCCGTCCGCTCCGCGCCCTCCCGGAGGCCGCCGAGCGTTTATCCGACAGCGTAGCCGGGGCGGGGCAGGGGCCCGAAGGCTTCTCCCCGCACCGGGGCCACGCCTCACCGCAAGGCGCGGAAACGCCTCCGCCCGCTGCCGTTAGGGCGGGGCGAGGCGGCGCCGGCCTATTCCCCCTCCCCCGTCCAGTGCCCGGTGCCGCCTCCCCCGCCGTCATCATGGCTCCCCCGTTTCCGGCGCATGGAACTTGCGCAGGATGCGATCATTTGGCGGTCAGTGCCCGCGCTGCTTCCCTCCCGGCAGCGCGGGCCAACCGTCCGAAAACTGTCCTGAAATCAGCTCGCGAGCAGCGCGAGTTCGACCTGCCCCTTGCCGGCGTTGCGGATGCCGAGGTCCTCGGCGGCAGCTTGGCTGAGGTCGATCACACGGCCGCCGTGGAAGGGCCCGCGATCGTTGATGCGGACCACGACCGAGCGGCCCTTGTGCGTCACCCGCACGCGGCTGCCGAACGGCAGGGTGCGATGCGCGGCGGTGTACTCGCTGGGATCGAACCGCTCGCCGCTGGCGGTCTTGCGGCCGGCGAAACGCGCGCCGTACCAGCTCGCGACGCCGTCGGGGATGTCCTCGACGATGTCTTCGGGAGTCGGGACGAGATCCATCGCGGGCTCCACCACCGGGGCGATCGCCGCCACGGGCTCGGTCGATGGCACGAAGCGCGGCAGCTCGACGGCCACGTCCTGCTCGGGTTGGGTCGCGGGAGTCGCAAGCGTGGCGACGTCTTCGGCGAGGGCCGGCCCGATGGCGCCGCCCAGGCCTAGCAGGGCGAGGGCAGCCGCCGCGGCGGCCTTCATGGTGGGTGTCCCGTCCATGTCGGAGGGCGGAATAAGCGTGTTTTCGGAGCTGCGAAACCCACCCGGCCTCGCTTCAACCCATCGTCGGCTCGACTCATCCGGAACAGTGGAACGGTTAACCATGAACCGAAGCGGGTCTTCGCGGGGCGTGAACGAGTCATCGACGGTGAAAGAAGCCATCCCCGCGGGGGTAGTGAGGCGATTCCAACGCCGCAAAGAGAAATGGGGCCAACCTTGCGGCTGACCCCACTCTCACCGGCGTGTGGGTTCCGAAGAACGCTTTACGCCTGGCGTCTCGATCCGGGTCCGACAGGCCCTTGCGGGCAACTGAAGGTCGGCTCGTTATCGCCCGGCGCTCGCGCCGGTGCCGGCTCCGTCAGGGGTCGAGCAAATCGCGAGGACTTGTCCTTACCACCTGGCGGCTCCGAGGCTGGTCCCGTCGGCCTGGGCCTCGAACGGAGCTCGCTTGCCCGAAGGTGCTGCGAACTCCTCGGCACCAGGCCGGCAATTCCGGCCTGTCCGACATTGCGCCCTTGCGGCTTCAACGGTTTGAAATTGAGGGCTGCCGAAGCAGGCCCGATCTCATCCCTCCACCGCGCGGCATCTCGCCGTCGCATCGAGGCGGTTCCAAAATCCCTTCTTCCTCGCAGGCCTTTCGGCCTTTGTCTCGGAAGGGCCAATCCCCGTCTCGATGTCTGGAAGGTGCGCCTTGCGGCCGATTCGGGCAAGCGCGGGACCGTCCAGTTATCCACTTTCCGCCAGAATGCCAGTGGACAAGAGTGGATAACTCAACGGCCCGGCGCGTTGGCGAAAATTAGGTCCGATCCCGCTGCGCCAGTAGGCGCAGCCGGAGGGCATTGAGCTTGATGAAGCCCGCCGCATCGCGCTGGTCGTAGGCGCCGGCGTCGTCCTCAAACGTCACGTGGCGCTCCGAATAGAGGCTGTTGGGGCTCCTGCGGCCGACCACCTGGGCAAGGCCCTTGTAGAGCTTGACCCGCACGGTGCCGCTGACCTTCTCCTGGCTGAGGTCGATCGCCGCCTGCAACATCTCGCGCTCGGGGGCGAACCAGAAGCCGTTGTAGATGAGCTCGGCGTACTTCGGCATCAGCTCGTCCTTGAGGTGCGCCGCGCCGCGATCGAGCGTGATGGATTCGATGCCGCGATGCGCCCGGGCGTAGATCTCGCCGCCAGGCGTCTCGTACATGCCGCGGCTCTTCATGCCGACGAAGCGATTCTCGACCAGGTCGAGCCGGCCGATACCATGCTTCTTGCCGAGATCGTTAAGCGCGGCGAGCAGCGTCGCCGGGCTCATCGCCTTGCCGTTAAGCGCGACGCCGTCGCCCTTCTCGAAATCGATCGTGATGTATTCGGGTTGGTCCGGCGCATCCTCGGGGTTGTCGGTGCGCGAATAGACGTAGTCGGGCACTTCCTCCCAGGGGTCCTCGAGCACCTTGCCCTCGCTCGAGGTGTGCAGGAGGTTGGCGTCGGTCGAGAACGGGCTTTCGCCGCGCTTGTCCTTCGGGACAGGAATCTGGTGCTGCTCGGCCCAGGCGATCAGCGCGGTGCGGCTGGTGAGGTCCCACTCGCGCCACGGGGCGATCACCTTGATGTTCGGATCGAGCGCGTAGGCCGACAGCTCGAAGCGGACCTGGTCGTTGCCCTTGCCGGTGGCGCCGTGCGCGACCGCGTCGGCTCCGGTTTCGTGCGCGATCTCGACGAGACGCTTCGAGATCAGCGGCCGCGCGATCGAGGTGCCGAGCAGGTAGTCGCCCTCGTAGCGGGCATTGGCGCGCATCATCGGGAACACGAAGTCGCGCACGAACTCTTCGCGCAGGTCGTCGATGTAGATGTGCTCGGGCCTGATGCCCATCAGCTCGGCCTTCTTGCGCGCCGGCTCGAGCTCCTCGCCCTGGCCGAGGTCGGCGGTGAAGGTCACGACCTCGCAGTTGTAGGTCGTCTGCAGCCATTTGAGGATCACGCTGGTGTCGAGGCCGCCCGAATAGGCGAGGACGACGCGCTTGATGTCGGACATTCGAGGAAAGCTCCGAAGATGAACTCGCGAGCGCGCTTAGGAGTGACCGCGGCCGCGTGCAACCTGTCCGCAAATCACTTGAAGATCCGCGCTCCGAGTTGCGGGTTCAGGCGGGCAATGTGATTGAACCACTGCTTAGGCTTGCGGAGCAGGTCCGCCGGGAACTCGACTTTCACCCCGCCGAGCTCGGCAATGCGAGCGACGAAGTGGATGCAGTTGCGCTTGTCGAGGTCGTAGAACTTGCCCGGAGCGTCGCGCCACGCGAGCACTTCCGCCTTCATCCGCCGATAGGTGTCGTCGGAGACGGTCAGGGTGAAGTGACGATTGGTGGTGCGGATGTACTTGGGCTTTTCCGTCAAAACGATGTGCTGGGTAGGGCCCATCAGGACGTTCGGACCCGCGGTCTTGGCGGAGAAGCCGTAGTTCTCGTTGACCACCTGGCCGTTGTCGAGCGCCCCTTCGAACACCACGAAAGCGTGGGGATAGCGGCCGAAGAACGAGCCGCTGAAGCTATGGAAATGGACCTTGACCTCGGCATGCGCGGGCACGGTCCACGCGATCAGCGCGGCGGCGACGAGGACGAGGCGCAACAGCGCGCGGCGGAAGTCAGTCCAGGGCATGCGACCTGCGATGGCTGGGTGGGGCTTCCGCGGGATCCTACCGCCGCGCCGGGTCACCCGCAACCGCGCTATTGCGAGGGAAGCGGCGCGGGCTCGATGCGCAGGACGGCGTTCTCCGGACCGTCGGTGAGGACGTAGATGAAGCCGTCCGGCCCCTCGGCGACGTCGCGCACGCGCTGGTGGAGCGGCGCTAGCAGAGCCTCCCGGCGCAACACTCCGAAATTCTCGCCGAACACCACGCGCTGCAGGCTGCCGGTGTGGTTGATCTCGCCCCAGCGCGCGCTGCCGACGAAGAGGTTGCCCTTCCAGGCCGGGAACTTGTCACCGCGGTAGAACAGCAACCCCGAGGGGGCGATCGAGGGCGACCAGAGGACGAGCGGCTTCTCCATCCCTGAAGATGTCGGCAACTCCGTCAGATCGCTGCCGTCGTAATTGCGGCCATAGGTATGGGCCGGCCAGCCGTAGTTCGCGCCTGCCCGGATCAGGTTCACCTCGTCTCCGCCGTTGGGGCCATGCTCGGCCGAGAACACCTGGCCGGTCTCGGGATGGACGACGAGGCCGTGCTGGTCCCGGTGACCGAGTGAATAGATTGCCGGGTGCACACCCGCCTGGCCGACGAACGGGTTGTCGGCCGGGATGGCGCCGTCTGCTTCGAAGCGGAGTACCTTGCCATAGGGCGCTGAACGGTCCTGCGCGCCGTCGCCGAACGGGGCGCCCGTGGTGACCCAGACCTTTCCGTTGGGCGCGACGGCCACGCGGGAGCCGCCCGCATAGGATGCCGTCTCGGCTGCAAAGAGCGTTTCGACGCCGCTGATCCGACCGTCCGCCAGCCTCGCGCGCATGAGCTTGAAGAAGGCTTGCCTCTGCTGCGGGTTCGCGCCTTCGGGCATCGGCGCCGGCTCGTTGTAGGTGAAATAGATCAGACGGTTGTCTGCGAAGTCGGGATGAAGCGCGACGTCCTGCACGCCGAGGCTGAACACTTGCTCGCCAGGGCGGGGAAAGCCTGGGACCGCCTCGACATCGAGCCGCGCGTCCGCCGATCCGGGAGCGCTGAGCACTCTCAGCCCCGCGCCGCGCTCCACGATCAGGAGATTGCCGTCGGGCAGGAACTCGATCGCAAACGGCCGCTCGAAGCCCTTGGCGAGCACGGTGACCTCGATCCCGTGCTGCTCGGCGGTGTCGAACACGTACCGCTCGCTGCCGAGCGTCACTGGAGCGATGCCGGGCTGCGGTGACGCTTGCGCGGCTGCTACGGCCGTTGCGAACAGGAGGGATACCGCGAACGCAGCCTTGATCATCACCTCATCCCCCCTCCCGTAGTTCTTCTTGGCTACTCCGCCGCTTGCGCGAGGTGCCAGACCGGCGGCTCCTCGCTTTCGCGCAGCCGCTTGCTTTCCTCGTAGACGAACTCGCCGGTCATCGGGATGGCGGCGCGGTCCTTCACGTAGATCAGCTGCCAATTGACGAGCTTGCCGTGGCGGAAGCTCTGTTCGGCGCCGGCGAGATAGAACTGCCACATGCGGTAGAACGTCTCGTCGTACATCTCGACGATCTCGTCCTTGTGCATGACGGTGCGGTTGTACCATTCCTCCAGAGTGTGGCTGTAGTGGAAGCGCATCGCCTCCACGTCCATGATCTGGAAGCCTGCCTTCTCGCTTTCCTTCACCAGCTCGCTGAGCGCGGGGATGTAGCCGCCGGGGAAGATGTACTTGCGCGTCCAGGCGTCGGTAAAGCCCGGAGGACCCGCGCGGCCGCAGCAGTGGCTGAACATCACGCCATCGGGCTTCAGCAGCTTGTGGGTGTGCTCGTAGAACTGCGGGTAGTGCGGGGTGCCGACATGTTCGAGCAGGCCGACCGAGCTGATCCGGTCGAACTGACCTTCGACATCGCGATAATCCATCAGCGCGAACTTGACCTTGTCGTCGACGCCGGCGGCTTTCGCGCGCTCCTTGCAGAAGGCGATCTGGTCGGGCGCGAGGGCGACACCGAGCACCTCGCAGCCGTAGTGCTTGTTGAGGTAGAGCGCGAGGCCGCCCCAACCGCAGCCGATGTCGAGCACCTTCATGCCCGGCTTGATGTACATCTTGGCGGCGATGTGCGCCTTCTTGTCGAGCTGGGCTTTCTCGAGGCTGTTGTTGACGTCGCGGTAGTAGCCCATCGTGTACTGCCGGTCCTCGTCGAGGAACAGCTCGTAGAGCCTGCGCGTCAGGTTGTAGGTGTGCTCGGCGTTCTTGCGCGCCTTGCCGCGCAAGTTGATGCTGTCGACCTTTGCCGCGATCCGCGCGACGGCCTTTTGCACCGGGGTCTTGGCGCCGAGCGTGTTGCCGCTCTTCACCTTGGCGTTCATCGCCACGTAGAGCACCATGTCTCGTATGTCGTAAGGCTGCTCGACGACGAGCCAGCCCCACATGTACGCCTCGCCCGCGCCGACGGCGGGATAGCGCGCGATGTGGTTGGCGGCCTTCTTGTTGGTCAGCCGCACGTGCATCGGCTGGCCATGCTCCATGCCTTCGGGACCCGGCCCGTACTCGTAGACTTTGCCGTCATGGTCGGTGATCACCAGGCGACCGACCTTGATCACCTTCTTCAGGAACTTGTCCAGCAACCACATCTCGGCACGTCTCCCAATCTCCAAACGGCGCACTTGAACCGCGCCCTTGCGGAGAGTCAATCATCGGATATCCTGCACGGATGGCCGACACGAAGACCAAGCCGACGCAAGTCAGTGTCGAGGACTTCCTCGCCGCCGTTGAGCCGGCGAGCAAGCGCGCCGATGCGCCGGTGCTCGACGCGCTGTTCCGCAAGGCCACGGGCGAGGAGCCGCAGATGTGGGGCCCGAGCATCGTCGGGTATGGGCAGTATCATTACCGCTACGACAGCGGGCACGAAGGCGACATGTGCCGCGCGGGCTTCTCTCCGCGCAAGGCGAAGCACTCGCTTTATATCCTCGGATGCGACGGCAAGGACGAGGAGATGGAAGCGCTGCTCGCCCGGCTCGGCAAGCATTCGCGCGGAGCGGGGTGCCTCTATGTCAACAAGCTCGCCGACATCGACCTTGGCGTACT
This sequence comes from Pseudomonadota bacterium, assembly GCA_023433305.1. GTDB lineage: Bacteria > Pseudomonadota > Alphaproteobacteria > Sphingomonadales > Sphingomonadaceae > Croceibacterium_A. Next base: position 9,360 of record JAEZCZ010000002.1, read on the forward strand.
CGAAGCGATGATCGCGCTCGGTTGGAAGACCTCTTTCGAGCGCTATCCAGGCTAGATTCCCGCGTACCACTGGTAACCGCGGTCTTCCCAGTAGCCGCCGCCGCCTTCGCCGATGCCGTCGAGGCTGGCGACGAGCTCGATCCCGGTCAGGTACTTGGCGTGCTTATAGCCGAGCTGGCGCTCGATCCTGAGGCGCAGCGGGGCGCCGTTGCGGATCGGGAGGGGCTCGCCGTTGAGCTGGTGCGCGATCAGCGTCTGCGGGTGGAACGCGTCGTCGAGATCGCAGCTTTCGTAGTAGGGCACGCCGCGGAAGTCGTCGGCGCAGTGGAACACCACGAAGCGCGCGCCGTCTTGCAGTCCCGCGGCGCCGAGGATCGTCGAAAGCTGCGGGCCGGTCCACTGCCCAATCGCGCTCCAGCCTTCGACGCAGTCGTGGCGGGTGATTTGAGTGCGCTGGGGCAGGGCGCGGATCTGCTCCATCGTCAGGCTGAGCGGGCGCTCGACCAGCCCGCGCACGTCGAACCGCCAGTCCGCGAAGCCGGCGGCCTCGTGCGCGCGGTAGGCCGCGGTGCCGATGTCCTTGTTGCCGTTGCCGCGGAAGTAGGGGGAGATGTCGGCGACTGAATATTCGCGCGCCATCGCGACGCGGCCGCCGAGCAGGCGGTGCGCGCCCTTGTGCAGAGCCTCGGCGCCCTCGATCAGGCCCGCGAAAGCCTGGCTGTCGCCGATCTTCGAGCAGCCGGCGGTGAGCGTGGCGGCGAGGCCGGCCAGGACGTTACGCCGCTTCATCGATGCGCCCTCCGGTGATCATGTCGGCGACGTTGCGCGCCGGCTTGTTGAGCAAGAGGAGCACGACATGCAGCACGAGGAACCCGAACAGCGCCCAGGCGATGATGAAATGGATCGAGCGAGCGCTTTGACGCCCGCCGAACGCCTGGCTGAGGAACGGCCACGCCGCGTCCATCCCGGGGCTCATCGCCATGCCAGTGAGGATCATCAGCGGCAGCAGCACGAACAGCACGAAACCGTAGGCGTATTTCTGCAGCAGGTTGTACTTGCCGCGCTCGGGCGCGAACTGGAACCGCACGTGCCGGCGCACGTCTGCCGAGATGGCGCGCCGCGACCATTCGCCGCGCGTCGGCACGATGTCGCGGCGGAAGTGGCCGTTGAACAGCGCGGCCAGCATGAACAGCAGGAGCGATATCCCGAACACCCACGCGAACAGCACGTGCCAGTCTCTCGCCGAAGCGAGGCTGTAGTAGCCGGGTATCGTCGCCCAACCCGGGAAGCGCCAGACGTGGAGCCAGGCCTGGCTGGGCAGGAAACCCCATTCGCCCCAGTAGAGGTAGCGGTGGGCGTTCGAGATGTTCAGGCCCGACATGAACAGCACGACCAGGCTGACCGCGTTGAGCCAATGCCAGATCCGCGTGCTGAGCGCGTGGCGCGTCATACCAGCCCCTCCTCGCGGGCGAGATACATCACGTCGCGGGGCTGGGCGAGGAGGTGCTGACCGGAATCGACGAACAAGGTCTGGCCGGTCGCGAGCGGGCCGGTGGCGAGGAAGAACGCCGCGTCGGCCACTTCGTCCGCGCCGGTGCGGCGCGTGAGCAGATTGAGGCGATGCGAGACCTCGGCTTCGGCTTCGACCTGGTCGTGGCTCGCTAGGATCGCGCCAGGGGCGAGGGCAAAGACGCGGTCGGCTGGCGCTGCCGTCATCGAAAGCATCGTCGCGGCGGCGGCGACGGCGTGCTTGGAAAGCGTGTAGCTGAAGAAGTCGGGATTGGGATTGGCGAGCTTCTGGTCGGTCAACTGGATCACGCGCCGCCCCGCATCCGACCGCGCCCGCTTCAGGTAGGCCTGCGCCATCATCGCGGGCGTGCAGGCGTTGACCTGCATCGCTTCCCAGTTGCAGCCGATATCGAGCGCCGTGGCGTGGTCGGGCCGGAACACCGAGGCCGAATTGACCAGCGCGCGCCACTGCTCGAGGCGGCCGGCGAGGTCGTCGACCATTGCGATCGCGGCGTCGCCATCGGCGAGGTCGCAGCGCACGACTTCGGCGCTGGGAAGCGCTTCCGCCAGCGCGCGAGCTTCGGCCATTGAACGATTGCAGTGGATCACGACATGCCAGCCGGCCTCACCGAACCGGCGCGAGATCGCTGCGCCGATCCGCTTCGCGCCGCCGGTGACGAGGACAGCCGGCCGCCTCATGCCGCGCGCAACTGCGGCGCGGCCTCGATCACGACCCGGAATGCCGAGCGGAGGAACAGGACCGCCATGGCCGATCCGATCACGATGTCGGGCCAGGGGCTGGCGAGCCAGGCGACGAGCAGGGCCGCAAGCAGGACGCCGACGTTGGAGATCACGTCGTTGCGCGAGCACTCGAAGGTGCTCGCCATGTTCACGTCCTCGGTGCGGAACTGCCAGAGCAGCCGCAGGCAGACCACGTTGGCGACCAGCGCGAGCGCGCCGAAAGCGAGCATCAGCGTGGAGGAAGGCGCGATGCCGCTCTGGATCTTGGCGACGACGTTGGCGACGATACCGATGCCGAGAGCCAGGATGAACAGGCCCTTGAACATTGCCGCGCCGGCCTTCCAGCGCTCGCTGCGATCGAGGGCGTAGAGGCTGACGGCATAGACCAGCGCGTCGCCCAGCATGTCGGTCGCATCCGCCATCAAGGCCGCCGATCCCGCGACGACGCCCGCGCCGAACTCCACGACGAACATGGTCGCGTTGATCGCAAGCACCACAACCAGCACCCGCCGCTGGTCGGCCCGCCGCGCAAGTCGTTCAAGTTCGGTCGATTTGGCGGAGCAGCATGAGTCAGCCATTGCCGGCGTTATGCGCCGCGGCCACGGCAAGGGCAAGCCGAGGCCCCTCGCGCGCGCTTGCAAGCGGCGCCGCGCGAACCTAAGCGCGCGCCCGTGACACCTGCGTTCCGTCCACTGCTATGGCTCCTGCTCGTGGCGGCACTGTTCGTCCGCGCGTTCGTGCCGCAGGGTTACATGCCCGAGCGTACTGCGGGGAGCACGATCTCGGTCGCCATCTGTGACAGCGGGGGCCACTGGGCGATCCCGCTCGACGAAGACGGTGGCGTCCCGGAGGAGGATCGGCGGGCCGATCCACCGTGCGCTTTTGCCGGGCTCGGAACGCCCGCGCTCCCGCCCATTCCACCGGTGGACATACCCGAGTTCGTCGCCGATCGGGTTTCCTATGGCGTCGCGTCGGCCGCGTTCAAAAGCCCCGACGCAAGCGCCCATTTGCCGCCGGTCCGCGGGCCACCCGTTCCTGCCTGAGCCGCCGCCGGGAGTGCCCGGCACGAGTGCTTTTCAGTCAGGATACAATTCATGAGGACTCTATGTTGGAGCGGCGCGTTGGCGCTGCTCGCTATCGCCGTACCCGCCGCCGGGCAGGACGATCCCGAGATCACCGTGCAGTCGCCGCTGCTGCTTCCCTCCGCGGGGATGATGAACGATCACATGCACGAAGGCGGCGAGGCGATGATCGGGCTGCGGTTCGAACGGTACCGTTTCGGCGGGGCCAACCAGAGCGGGACCGACGCGATCGACGATCCCGCCATCGTCGCCGCGGGCTATTCGGTGCGTACGCAGTCGATGATCATGGACATGGTCATGCTCGACCTGATGTACGCGCCGACCGCGAACCTGACCCTGATGCTGATGCCGCATTATATGTGGCACCGCATGGCAATGGTCGGGATCGACCCTATGGCCGGCATGGATGGCGAGCACGCCGGCCACGGCGGCGGCCACGCGCTCCCGTTCGGCGCCGTGCACCGCCACGGCAGCGAGGGGTTCGGCGACACGCTCGCCTCGGCTTCCTACCGCCTGGCGCGCGGATCGAAGCTCTCGGCCCACGCGACGCTCGGGGTGTGGGTTCCGACCGGCTCGGTCGACAAAACGAACCCGGACGGCAGCTTCGTCCATTACGGCATGCAGCCGGGCGGCGGGACGTGGGATCTCGAGCCTTCGCTCACCGTCGGCGGTCATGCCGGCGGGGTGGGCTGGGGCGCGCAGGCGTCCTATCGCTGGAAAACCGACGCGAGCAACGCGTCGGGCTTCGCGTTCGGCGACAAGGCGCGCGCGACCGGGTGGCTGAGCTACCTGCTCGACAGCGATGTCGGTGCGACGGCCCGGCTCGAATACGTGCACGAAGGGCAGGTCCAGGGGCACTACAATGGGCCGCATCGCCACGCTTCCCCGCCCGATCGGCAGGAGAACTACGGCGGCGACACGGTCACCGCGGGGCTCGGTCTCAACTGGTTGCTCCCGTTGCGAACAGCGCAGCGCCCGCAGCTTGGCGCGGAAGTTGCAGTGCCGATCTATCAGGACCTCAACGGAATCCAGGCGCCGCAGGACTGGCGCTTCTCGCTTGCGCTGAGCCAGACGTTCTGAGGCTTGCGATCGGCCTGACCGGGAGATAATCCAGTTCCACCGGGGCAAAGCAACCTCCCGGTCAGGCCACCCAGCCGTGGGCGCCCAAGCGTTGCCTTCACACCCGCTTCGGCGGGCAGGGAGGTATTAGGCGTATGGCGAACGGGATCCTCCAACCGCCCAGCTTTTCGGAACTGGTCCGCGTCTCGGCGCGGATCGGCTGGCTGAGCTTCGGCGGGCCGGCCGGCCAGATCGCGCTGATGCACCGCGAGCTGATCGACGAGCGGCGTTGGGTCGAGGAAGAGGAGTACCTCCAGGCGCTCAACCTCTGCACCTTGCTGCCCGGGCCCGAAGCGCAGCAGCTCGCAACCTGGATCGGCTGGAAGCACCACGGCTGGCGGGGCGGGCTCGTCGTCGGCGGCCTGTTCGTGCTGCCGGGCGCGCTGGTGATGCTGGCCTTGTCGATGCTCTATGCGTTCGCGGCCGACCTCGACTGGTTCGCTGCGCTGTTCCTCGGCATCAAGGCGGCGGTGCTGGCAATCATCACACAGGCGCTGCTCCGCATCGCCGCGCGCGCGGTTAAGACGCCTTTCCAGCGGATGCTGGCGGTCGCCGCCTTCTCCGGGCTGTTCCTGTTCGATGCGCCGTTTCCGCTCGTCGTGCTCGCCGCCCTCGCGCTAGGGGCCTGGGCGGGCGCGAAGCGGCCCGGCTGGCTGGCGCTGAGGCCTGTCGAGCCAAGCGGGGCGGGGCACTCGGGTGCCTGGAGCGCCAGCTTGCGCGCCGTCGCGGTCTGGGCTGCGGTCTGGGCCGCGCCCTTGCTGGCAGTGCTCGTCCTGCTCGGGCGGGACCACGTCTTGTGGGACATCGGCGTGTTCTTTTCGCAGCTCGCGGTCGTCACCTTCGGTGGGGCTTATGCCGTGCTCGCCTATATGGCGCAGGAAGCGGTCAATGGGTTCGGCTGGCTCGGCGCTGGCGAGATGGTCGACGGGCTGGGCCTTGCCGAGACCACGCCGGGCCCGCTGATCCTCGTCACGCAGTTCGTCGGCTATCTCGCCGCGTTTCGCGATCCTGCTCCGTTCAGCCCCCTCGTCGCCGGTTTGCTCGGCGCGGCTCTGACGACGTGGGTTACTTTCGCACCCTGCTTCCTCTGGATATTCACCTTCGCCCCGTGGATGGAAAAGCTGCAACGCTCCCCCGCGCTGAAGGGCGGGCTCGCGGGCGTGACCGCGGCGGTGGTCGGGGTGATCGCCAATCTCACCGCGTGGTTCGTGCTGCACGTGCTCTTCGAGCGCGTGGCCACGGTCGAGAACGGGCTGCTGCGCCTCTACCTGCCCGAATGGGAGAGCTTCGACTGGCGCGCGGCGGCGATTTCGATCATTGCGGTGGTGCTGGTGTTTCGGTTCCGTTGGGGCATTGTCGCCACGCTCGGGGTCTCGGCGGCGCTCGGTCTGGTGCTTGGTCTGCGGACCTGAGCCCCCCCCGGGCGGTGGCCTAGCCGACCCGTTCCTCGGTCATCACGTTGTACCGAAGCACTTCGTCCTGACTTAGGCAGTAGCGCGTGCTCGGGTTGTCGTCGTTGCCAACAGCCTGCTGCTTGTACATCACGTCGGTCAGCAGATCCCGGCTTACGCCCATGCGGATCAGGAAATCGTTGTCCTCGGTCGCCAGCAGCGCGCTCGCCTGCTCGATGTCGGCGATCAACTGGACGGTCTCGGCGGTGCCTTCCTCGACGCTCAGGTAAATCGCTTCGCGATCGTTGGTGTGCGTAAACATGTGCACCATGAATACGCCGCCAGGATCGACGAAGCGGCGGTCACCGCCCATGAACACGAAGTTGCAGGCCGAGAAGCAGGCCCAACCCGAAGGAATGCGCGTCGCCATCCCCGTGAACGATCGGATCACTTTGCCCGCTTCGTTGCCCGCGCGGGCATCGCCGCCGCGCGAGCGCAGCCAGACTTCGCCGATCTGCTCGTCGGCATCGATCGCCTGGCGCAAGCGTTCGGGAAAGCCGGCGTCGACGATCCCCTCCGCCACAAGCACGCGCGTGCCGTCGACGTCCCGCTTGCTCAGCGTCATCGCCTTGGCCGGGCCCCAGCCCGGCTCGGCGGGGCAGGTGGGGTTGCTCGGGTCGGTTGCCGCGCCGAGCAGCGCCAGCGCGATGAACGCGGCCAAGGGGCGCCTAAGGCGTCTCACGCCGCGGCGATTGCATAGCGGGCGGCGGGCGGTCGCCGGCACATGCGCTTGTCGGCCCGCGTTTCCTCACCCTTGACGATGATCACGTCGGAAACGGTGATGCACTGGAGCCCGGCGCCGTCGTCGTCGTTGCGGGCGATGACGGTCGACGTGCCCGACACATCCTCGCGCGTGTTCGACGTCCACGCCGCCATCGATCCCACCTCGACTTCATCGCTTCCGTCGCTGCGCGTGGCCTCGAGCGTTGCGTCAGCGGCCTGTTGCTGCTCCTCGGGATCGAGCTTGCAGGCGATCGAGGCAGTGAGCTGGTCTGTGAGCGACGATACCGGCACGTAATAGAGCACGCCGCCCGCGCGGCTGGCGGCGCTGCTGGCGAGCGATCCGAGGATGCCGCCGGCGATGCGCGATCCCGTGCTTCGCGATTTGCCTTCGGAACAACCATCGGACGAGCTACCACTGCTGGTGGCCGCGCGCACGCCCGATCCCAGGATCCCGCCGAACTGCCCCTGGGCGGGGGCGCTCAACCCCGCGAGCGCAAGCCCCGCGACCGCGAACCCCGACATGCGCAAGCAGTCCTTGATCATCATGCATCCCCCCGGATGGATTTTCGAGCGATGGCTCCGGGCGACTCCCGGCCACGCGCTCAAGACACAAAATTACGCGTGGTCGGCGCCAGCGTCAATCGAGCCGGCATACCGACCGAACTATCGCCTTGATCAATCGGGGACTTTTGCCCGTAGCTCGTCGAGCCATACCTTCGCGACGGCATCGCTCGGCGCGCGCCAGTCGCCGCGCGGGCTGAGCGCCCCGGCGGTCGAGACTTTGGGCCCATTGGGAATCGCGCTGCGCTTGAATTGGCTAAAGCCGAAGAAACGCTGCAGGAAGCTCTCGAGCCAGCGCTTGATCGTGGCTAGATCGTATTCGTTCTTGCTCGCGTCGGGAAAAGCGGCCGGCCACAAGCCGCGCGCCTTGTCGCGCCAGGCGTGCCAAGCCAGGAACGCGACGTGCGACGGCAGCAGTCCGTAGCGCACGATATGGTGAAGGTAGAAGTCGTTGAGCTCGTAAGGCCCGATCTTCTGCTGCGTGCTCTGGACCTCACCGTCCTCGCCCACCGGCACAAGCTCGGGGCTGATTTCCTGGTCGAGGACGGAATCGAGCACTTCGTCGGTCGCCCGGTCGAATTGGTCGGTGCGGGTGGCCCACCGGATCAGGTACTGGATCAGCGTCTTCGGCACGCCCGAATTGACGTTGTAGTGGCTCATCTGATCGCCGACGCCGTAAGTGCTCCAGCCGAGCGCCACTTCGCTGAGGTCGCCGGTGCCGATCACGAAGCCGTTGTGCTGCCCGGCGAGCCGGAACAGGTAGTCGGTCCGAAGACCCGCCTGCACGTTCTCGAACGTGACGTCGTAGACGGGTTCGCCTTTTCCAAACGGGTGACCGATATTCTCGAGCATCGTCCGCGCCGTCGGCCGGATGTCGATCTCCTCGGCGGTGATGCCGAGCGCGTTCATCAGCTTCCAAGCGTTGCTCTTGGTGCCTTCGGACGTGCCGAAGCCCGGCATCGTGTAACCCCGGATCGTGGTTCGCGGCAGGTTGAGCCGGTCACAGACTTTCGCCGCGACGATCAGCGCATGCGTCGAATCGAGCCCGCCCGAGACGCCGATCACCATCGAATCGCCGCTGGTCTGCTCGAAGCGGCGCATCAGCCCGTCGATCTGGATGTTGAACGCCTCGAAGCAATCCTCGTCCAGCTTGTCGAGCCGGTTGGGCACGAACGGAAAGCGGCGGACCGGCCGGATCAGGCCAACGTCCCCGCTCGCCGGCTTGTGGTCGAACGCCACCGTGCGAAACGCGCACTCGGGGCGGCCGGCAGCTTCGGCGCCGTCGTTGAAGGTAGGGAGGCGTTCGCGGTCGCCGAGGATGCGGCGCGTGTCGATGTCGGCGATCGCGAGTTCCGGGTGGAGCGCAAAGCGCTCGCTCTCGGCGAGCAGGCCGCCGAGCTCGTAGAGCATGCCCTGGCCATCCCACGCCATATCGGTCGTGCTCTCGCCGTGGCCGGCGGCCGAGTAGATATAGGCGCTCGCGGTCCGGGCAGACTGCGCGCGGCAGAGCAAGTGGCGTTCGTCGGCCTTGCCGATCACGATGTTCGAGGCGGAGAGGTTGGCGAGGATCGTCGCGCCCGCGAGCGCCGCCGCGGTCGAGGGCGGGTTGGGCGCCCAGAAGTCCTCGCAGATCTCGATTGCCAGCTTGAAGCCGGGAAGCTGGTTGGAGGCAAAGATGAGGTCCACGCCGAACGGCACCTCCACCGCGCCGACGCGGATGTACTCGCCGGCGATGTTGATGCCCGAGGCGAACCAGCGCTTCTCGTAGAACTCGCGGTAATTCGGCAGGTAGCTCTTGGGAACCGCGCCGAGCAGCACGCCGTCGGCGATCGCCAGCGCGCAATTGTAGAGGCGGCCGTCCTTGCGCAGGGGCGCGCCGATCAGCAGGACCGGCGACAACCCGGCGCTCGCCGCCACGATCTCGGTCACCGCCGCCTCGCACGCTTCGAGCAGCGCGGACTGCATCAGCAGGTCGTCGATCGCGTAGGAGGAGACGCACAGCTCGGGATAGACCAGCAGGTCGACATGCGCCGCGTGCGCGCGCTTCGCTTCCTCGATGATTGCATCGCGGTTGAACGAAACGTCGGCGGTGCGGACTTGCGGCGTACTCGTTGCCGCGCGCACGAAGCCGTGCGTGTGGAGGTCGTAGAACGGATGGGTGCGCTGCCCTCGCGCATCGCTCGCGCTCGTCGCCCGCGATGCCGGCAGCAGCCAGTCCTCGGGCTGGCAGATGCCGAGCTCGGCAAGCCTGCGTTGCGCGGCGGCGCGCGGAATCTTGCCTTTCGCTTCCCAGCCGTAGACCGTGCGACTGGGCCACGGCCCCGGCGCCCCGTAGCGCTCGCCGAACTCGCCTGCGGAAAGCGGCGGCTCGTGCGCTTCGCGCCATGCGCGAATCTTTTCACCGGCCTTGTGCATCATCTGTCTGTATCCAGAAGGGATACTGAGGGCAACAAATTATCCTTTCAGAGCCACTTCGAGCATCTCGAGCGCGGTATTCAGTGCGGCGAGCCGCACGCCCTGTCTCCCGATCGGCCCAAAGTGCTCCTCGCGATGCTGAGTCTCGTTATCGCGCTGGGCGCAGGCGAAATGGACCAGGCCTTCCTCGTCGCCCAACTTGCCGGGGCCCGCGAAGCCCGTGATCGACAGCGCGAGGTCCGCCTCCGACCGTCGCAGCGCGCCCTGCGCCATCGCCACAGCGACCGGCTTGCTGACCGCGCCGCAGTTGTCGACCATCTCGCGATCAAGCCCGAGAAGGTCGCATTTCGCCTGCTTCGAATAGACCACGAACCCGCGCTCGAACGCATGGCTGCAGCCCGGCACGTCGGTGAGCAGCGCGGCGAGCAGCCCGCCGGTGCAGCTTTCGGCGGTGGCGAGCTTGAACTCTTTGTCGCAGGCCAGCTCGAGAACCTTGTCGGCCCGCTCCTGAACTTCGGTCGGCAGGGCGGGGTCGAGGGTTTCGGCCATAGACTCGTTTATCGCTTGAGACCGCTCGCGGTTCCCCCATAGAAGGCGAGGCGGCGTCGTTACTCGGCCGCGACTGCCTCATAGCCGATCGGCAATTGCGCCCTTACCGTCGCCTTGCCCAGGTCGAGGCCATAGAGCTTGGCTGCGTTGCCGCCGACGAGGCTGCGGACCACGTCCGGGTCCATGTGCCCCATCGTCTCGCCGATCGTGCGCACGCTGTTGGGCCAGATCGAATCCGGGTGCGGGTAATCGCTCGCCCACAGCATGTTCTCCGGCCCCCAGAACTCGAGCAGCCGCATCGCGGTCGGGCTCTTCTGAAAGGTGCCGTAGACCTGGCGCTGGAACACCTCGCTCGGCTTCATCTTGTGCGGGATGCCGCCCTTGTCGGCCCAGTAGTCGGCGCATTCCCACAGCCGCCAGTGGCGATAGTCGAGCTCCTCGACCACCCACGGCACCCAGCCGATACCGCACTCGGCGATGACGATCTTCAGCTTCGGATGGCGCTCGAGAATGCCCCAGGCGAAGAGGTCGACGAACGGGTCGAGGAACTGCTCGATGAACATCTTGGCGTGGAGGAACGTCGCGCCCGGGCTGCCCTTGTACTTGTCGAACGCGTCGCCGGCCTTGGGAAACACGGTGACGTGGAAGCTGAGCACGATGCCCGACTGCTCAAGCAGGTCGAACAGCGGCTCCCAGCGCTTGTCCTCGAGCCGCGGCTCGGCGACCGCGATCTGCAGGTTGGCCTGGCGCACGCCGCCCTTCCGGGCGAGGCGCTCGAGCTCGGCATGGGCGGCCTCGGGGTGCGGCGGCAGCATCGCCACGCCGATCAGCCGCTCGGGTGCCGCGCTGCAGAAGTCCTCGTAGAGCCAGTCGTTGTAGGCGGCATAGCAGGCGCGCATGAACGCCTCGTCCTGCGTCTTGATCGAGGTGACGGGCCCGAACACCACGTGACCCCAGACCTGGTCGCGGTCCATGTCCTGCAGCCGCAGGCGGGGATTGCCCGCGCGCAGCTCGGTCAGGTCCTCGATGCCGCCGCGGTCGTAGGCCGTATGGAGCGGCTTGGGCCCACCGCCGAACGGATTGCCTTTCTTGCCCGACCACATTCCCCAGCGCTCGCCGTCGGCGACCCAGATCGCCGGGCCATCCTCGGGCGCCTCGATGTGCGGCGTCCGCTCGCCCCACTTTGCCGCCATCCGCTTCTGCCAGACATCGGCCGGCAGCATGTTGAGGTCGAGATGGTCGTCACAACTGACGAGGGCGGCTTCGATCATGCGTCTCTCCGAGCTTTAATTAGCTTGCGAATAGAATGGGCTGAAGGCGCCCGCAATCCGCGAGATGCGATTACAACAAGGGTGCAAGCTGGCACGTCGCCTTATCCGAAGATACGAAAAAGGGCGCCCCTCGCGGGACGCCCCTCTTCATTTGCGCGGATCGCGCGATCAGCGGCAGCGGACCTCGCGGTCGACTTCGCGTCCGAGCAGCGCACCTGCGGCCGCACCGAGGATCGTGCCCGTCGCGCGTTCGCCGCGGGTGTCGATCGCACGGCCGGCGAGCGCGCCGGCGGCGGCGCCGACGATCAGTCCCGTCGTGCCGTTGGACTTGCGACAATAATAGCGGCCGTCGTCGCCACGCCAGTAACGGATACCATTGTCGGTGGTGTAGTACCGGCGGGCGTCCTTGGCGCGCTTGCCATGCGCGGGGGCCCACGGCGGCGGATCGGCGGCGGCTGGGGCAGCGGTGGTGACCGCCAAGGCAGCAGCGGCGAATGCCAGGAGGGATTTACGCATTGGATGGCCTTTCCGTCGAATTGTTTCTTGCCTCACAACAACGCATCTTGTTCAGCGGTCCCCAACCTCAGATGAACGAAACTCCGTCTGCGAGGAGGCGCGACGAGTCGGGCGGCAGTTGCGGCAAACGGAGCCGGAGTCTGGGTTTTCGACACCACGCGTCGACTAAGGTCATCCGTGATGGTCAGGGCGCCCGTCCGGCGCGGGAAGAGGGATTTCGATGCGACTGCTCATGGGGTTGGCTTGCGCCGTTGCGGCGGCGTCGGCTGCGTCCGCGCAGCACACCGGCGCCGCGGCGGCGGGCGAATGCGCGGTGGTTCCCATCCATCGCGCCGCGGTCCCCGTCGTCGAGGTCACGATCGGCGGGAAGGGCCCCTATCGCTTCGCGATCGACACCGGCGCGCAGGGGCACGGCCGGATCAGCGTCCGGCTCGCCGAGGAACTCGGGTTGCCCAAGGTCGGAGAAGCCGGCGCGCCGGCGCCGGACGGCGCCGTCACCATGCGGCCCGTCTTTGCGGCGCCGGAAATCTCGGTCGGGGAGGTCAGCTTCAAGAACCTCGACCTCGTCGCGCTCGCGGACTCGCGCGGGCTGCTGACCGAGTGGGATGGCGTGCTCGGGAACGGCCTGATCGAGCTGCTGCCGCTCACGCTCGACTACGGCAATGCGCGCGCCCGGTTCGGCGGCCCGCAACTGCAGGAAGGGCTCGGCGTGTCGTTCAATCGCGGCATTCCGGTCCTGCCGATCGACATCGCCGGGCAGCGCTTCCGGGTCCATTTCGACAGCGGCAACAGCGCGGCCGCGCTGTTCCTCGACGAAGCCGCGGCGAAAGGCTTGCAGCTCGCGGGCGAACCCGTCCCGCGCGCGACCGCACGGACTAGCGGCGGCGATATGGCCGCGATGGAAGCGCCACTCGCGGTCTCGGTCACCATCGACGGCAAACCGTTACCCGTCCGTGCAATCGGGTGGCCGAGCCCGCGGCCGGGTGGCAACCTCGGCTCGCGGGGTATGGCCGGGATGAGCGTGATGATCGACGCTTCGGCGCAATTGGCCCGGGTCGAGCCGTCGGGCTTGCCGCCGCGCTGCCCCGCGTGACGCGGGGGGGCTCAGAGCCCCACCACGCCTCCGTCATTGCGGGTGATCGCCACCACCGCCGAGCGCGGACGCCCGGTGGCGTTGCCGGACTGGCTTTGCGGCCAGTGGCTGGTCGGGGCGTTGGCGGTGCCGCGCTCCCCCGGGTGCTGGATGCCCACGAACAGCGTTCGGCCATCGGGCGTGGAATCGACCCCAGTGATCTCGCACTCGAGCGGCCCCGTCAGGAAGCGCTTCAGGGTCGCCGCCGTGGCTGCCGCACCGACGCGCGTCGTCTGCGTCGCGGTTGCGCCGCCCGCTCCGACGTTGGTGATGGTACGCGTGTCACCGTCGCCCACGGTGCCAGGAAGCGCCGCGAGCATCTGGTTGTTGGTACGGTCGGTCAGCGCGCCGTCGTCGGTCTGGATCCATAGCAACGGCCTGACCTGCCCCGCCGGGTTCTGAACGCGCGAGAACCAGAGTCCGTCGGGGCTGGAGAAGTCGTTGCTGGTGTCCAGCGCCGAAAGGTTGACGTTCGCCGGGGCGGCCTGCGCCGAGTCCGCGCCGAACAGGTAGATGTCCCAGGTGAAGGTCGTTGCGGCAGGATTGTCGCCGTTCTCGCGAATCCGCACGATGTGCCCGTTCGGATTGCCGAGCTGGTTCGAGGCGCCTTTCGGATCGTTGTAGTGGCGCGGGTTCGCCGCGTCGGTGCCCTCGAGCGGCCGTCCGCTGGCGCTGTTGTTGGTCAGCGTCAGGTAGATTTCGCCGGTCTCGGGATTGACCGCGGTCCACTCGGGCCGGTCCATCGGGGTCGCGCCGACCGCGTCGGCGGCGAGCCGGGTGTGCACCAGCACGTCCGCCTGGCTCGCGAAGGAGTACGCCGGATCGGAGCCGGTTGCCGGCCGGTCGGGCACTTGTCCGTGCACCAGCGGCAACCAGGCGCCGGTGCCGTCAGCGTTAAACTTCGCGACATGGAGCGTTCCGGCGTCGAGGTACTTGTCGCCCACGGCAAGGCGATCGGCGGCCTGCGCATCGGCCGGGTTCCACGCCGCGCTCGAGACGAACTTGTAGAAATACTCGCGCCGCGAATCGTCGCCCATGTAAACCGCCAGCTTGCGGCCGGAGGTCAGCTTGCCCACCCAGGCGCCCTCGTGTCCCATCCGGCCAAGCGCGGTGCGTTTCCGCGGCGTGCTGTTCGGATCGTACGGATCGATCTCGACCACCCAGCCGAAGGTGTTCGGCTCGTTGCGGTAGTCGGCGAGCGCGGAAGCCCCCGTCGCCCGCGCATCCCAACGGCGGAACATCGGATCGCCGCCCGCGCTCGACCAGGCATAGTTGCCGGCTGAACTCGAGACGCCGTAGCGGCGCAATCCTGTCAGCTCGCGCGTGGTGCGCGCCGCCTCATCGCCGCTCCGGCGGAAATAGCCGGCCCAGTTTTCCTCGCAAGTCAGGTTGGTTCCCCAGGGAGCGTAGCCGTTGGCGCAGTTGTTGATCGTGCCGCGCCCGGCCATGCCGTCCGTCGAGGCGACCGTCTTGAGGAAATCGGTCCCGCGCACCGGGCCGTGGAACGCCATTGGCGTGTTGGGCGTGATGCGGCGGTTGAAGTCGCTGTCCTGCTGCCAGTTCCAGTCGCGGTTGCCGCGGTCGCGGTACTCGACCACGCCGACACCGTGCGCTTCGATCTCCTTGCGTGCCTCGGCGGCGGGGCGAGGGCCGGCGTCGACGTTGGTGGGGCCGTTGGGATGCAGGTAATCGACGTTGAGGTTCTCGAAGTTCTGCACCAGCAGCCCGCGCGTCGAGCTGTTGTCGTCGCGGGTCCCCGCGGCGCTCAGCCCGTACCACGCCAGCGCGTCGCCGTGGTCGCCGATGCGCTGCGCGAAGTTGTCGTCGCTCCCGTCGTTGGCATAGGCGCCGACACCGGCCGCGATCGGGTCGCCTACGCGGGTCATCACCGTGACGGTGTAGCCGGCGGGGACCGTCACAACGTCGTTCAGATTTTGCGCCACCGCCTGGAAGCCGAGCTTGGCCGGGGCCACCGTGACGGTCGTGTTCTGCGCCGAGGACTGTCCGCTGCCGGTCGCCTCGAAGCGGAACTCGAGGGGCGTGCTTGCCGCGACGGCCGGCGCGATGAAGGTCGCGACGGCGCTGTCCGCGCCGCTCAGCGTTACCGCCGGTCCGCCGACTTGAGTCCACTGGACCGCGCTCGCCGAGCCGGCGACTTGCGTCCCGGTCAGCCGCACGAGGTTGCCAGAGGTCGTCGCGCCGCTGTTGCCCGCACTCACGGTGAACCCGCCACCGGAGGAATCGCTGCCGCCTAAGTCGCACGCGGCGAGCAGGGTGGTGCCGAGAAACGCTGCGGCCGAGGCGCCAAGCCCGCCGAGCAGCGTCTGCCGCCGCGAGTAGCGCTCCGCGACGATCGTCCCGAGGTCGCGATTGCGCGTTGCGTTGGTGTCGACGTCGCCATCCGTATAGCCGCGCGTCAGGTCAGTCCCGTTCATCCGAAAGCCCCTCAATGGTGAAGACGGGCTCCGGGTATCGGCTCAATGTGACGGCCGGATGCGATTCGCGTGGCAGTTCGATGACGGCGGCATGACGCCGTGTCAGCGTCGCGCAACACTGCTGACATCCTGGGATCTGGAGGTCAGGAGGTCCGTTTGCGCGGCGGCAGGAGGCGGCCTCGGGCGAAGCTGAATACGGCCAGGGCCAGCGCGGCCGAGAGGATGAAATCCACGAAGGTCGAGTAGAACAGCCACGCGTCGGTACTGGCGAACTTGGCGACCAGGTAGTTGATGCCCGCCAGCACGAGACCAAGCAATCCCATCCCAACCGCCAGCCGTCCCGGTGCAAGATCGTTGTAGGGCAGGTAGCGCGCCATTCCCTTGCCGAGCCGATTGCCGCCCAGCAGCCCGTCGCTCAGGAACAGGGCCGCGCCGATCAGGCCCACGATCGTCCCGCGCATCTTGATCGCCATGTCGTCCTGGAACACGATCGCGAGGCCGGCGGAGATCAGCAGCATGACGACTCCGAACAGGGCGAGGCCCCCGGTCAGGTCGACTTTCACGAAGCGTTGGATCACCAGCAAGGCCAAGCCGACCACCGCCCCCACGATCGCCGCTGTACTGAGATCGGTGTACTTGGCGATCACGAAGAACAACAGGCCGAGGAGGATATCGACCGCGATGGGCACCCGGTTGGCCTTGTAGCGGCTCATGTCGAGGCCCGGATCGACGGTCATGCTTGCAGCGCGCGCCGGGAAAGCGATGGTCCGCCCGGGGTGGCTCTCGTGAACGATCTGGCCGCCTTGCCGCACGGCGATGCCCACGCTTACCCAACTGATGTAGCCCGCCTCGACGTCGAAGGTCTCCCCGTTCGGCAGCAGCCCGGCGAGACGGTGGTTGCGGACGGCTTCCGGCCCTGTCGCGGGGGTATAGTCGCTCGCTTGCGTCATGCCCGCCACATGCAGCTCGCTGTGGAGGCCATCGGCCTTGGCGCGGATGACCACCTCGCACGGCATTCCGCCCACGGTGAACGGCCGGCGATATCGCGCGAAGGTGAAAGCCATCCTTAGCCCAGCGCGGCCTGTTTCTCTTCCGCGAGCCGATCCAGCTCGGCGCGGCTCTTCTTCTCGGCCGCGGTCTTGAGCTGGCCGCACGCCGCGTCGATGTCGCGCCCGCGCGGCGTGCGGACGGGTGCGGAGATACCGGCTTCGAACACGATCTCGGAGAAGCGCCGGATCCGTTCCGGGCTCGAGCATTCGTAAGGCGCACCGGGCCAGGGGTTGAACGGGATCAGGTTGACCTTTGCGGGCAATCCATATTGCTTGATCAGCCGCACCAGCTCGCGTGCATCGTCGTCGCTGTCGTTCTTGTCCTTGAGCATCACGTACTCGAACGTGATGCGCCGCGCGTTCGAAGCGCCGGGATAGGCCGCGCAGGCCTCGAGCAGTTCCTCGATCCCGTACTTCTTGTTGAGGGGCACGATCTCGTCGCGCACTTCCTTGTTGGTCGCGTGGAGGCTGACCGCGAGGTTGACCCCGATCTCCTCGCCGGCGCGCGCCATCATCGGCACCACGCCGCTGGTCGAGAGCGTGATCCGCCGCCTCGACAGGCCGAGCCCGTCGCCGTCCATGACGATCTTGAGCGCATCGCGCACGTTGTCGAAGTTGTAGAGCGGCTCGCCCATGCCCATCATCACGATGTTGGTGAGCAGGCGCCCGTCGGCGGTGTATTCGGCCACCGACTCATCTTCGGCGAAGTCCATCTTGCCTTTCGGCCACTCGCCGAGCGCATCGCGCGCCAGCATGACCTGGCCGACGATCTCGCCCGGCGTCAGGTTGCGCACCAGCCGCATCGTGCCGGTGTGGCAGAACCGGCAATTGAGCGTGCAGCCGACCTGGCTCGAGACGCACAGCGTGCCGCGGTCCGCGTCGGGGATGAACACCATCTCGAAGTCGTGGTTGTCCGCGGTGCGCAGCAGCCATTTGCGCGTGCCGTCGCTGGAATGCTGCGCTTCGACCACCTCGGGGCGGCCGATCACGAACCGTTCCGCCAGCCACGGCCGCATCGTCTTGGCGATGTCCGTCATCGCTTCGAAATCGGTGACGCCGCGATGATAGAGCCAGTGGAACACCTGCTTGGCGCGGAGCTTCGCCTGCCGCGCGTCGAGCCCGGCTTCCGCGAAAAGCGCCGCGATCTGCGCGCGGGTCAGCCCGATCAGGTCGAGGCGGCCGTCCTCGCGCGGCGTGACGGTGCGCGCCACGGGAACCGGATCGATCGGCCCGGGGATCGGCATGAGAGCGGTGTCGGACATGTGCCGGCGCATATAGGAGCAGCGGAGCCGGAGGCAAAGTTCTCCGATGACCGATTTCGAACCGTCGTATTCCAGCCACGGGTTCAGCGGTCCATCGGCTCACCCTCACGGTCCATCGATGAAATATGTTGCTTAAATGCATCGATATTTCCGTTGTCCGAGGTTCATGAAACTTGGCTGCCCGAGCACCATTTCACTCGTCCGCGGCACATCGCCGCGCGATTGAAGTGAAATGGAGCTTACAATGAAAAAGGGTATCGCACTCCTGTTGGCCGCCGGTTCGGCGGTCGCGCTTTCGGTTCCGGCCATGGCGCAGGACGATTCCAGCTTCTCCGGTCCGTGGATCGCGGGCGTGGCAGGTTACGACATCAACCAGGCAGGCAGCTCGCAGGATGACGGCGTCAACGTCGACCTCGACCAGAACGCCGAAGGCCTCGCCTATGGTGTGGGCATCGGTTACGACGTCGACATGGGCGGTGTGGTCCTGGGCGCCGAAGCCGAACTGACCGATTCCACCGCAGATTCCGACTACAGCGATCCCTACACCAACTTCGGTCTGGGGACGGTCGATGCGGGCCGTGACATCTACGTCGGCGCGCGCGCCGGCTTCAAGGCCACGCCCAGCACGCTGGTCTATGCCAAGGGCGGCTACACCAACGCCCGCTTCAACTTCATCGGCACCGATGGAACGACGAACTACGACCAGAACCTCGACACCGACGGCTGGCGCGTAGGCGCGGGCGTCGAGCAGAAGCTCGGCAGCAATGCGTTCGCCAAGGTCGAATATCGCTACTCCAACTATGGCGAGGGCGAGATCGACTTCGAGGCCGAGGGCGTTCCCGACAGCGACCGCTTCGACATCGACACCGATCGCCACCAGATCATGGCGGGCGTCGGCTGGCGCTTCTAAAGCGTCACGTCATTTTGGCGCTCGGGGCCGGGAGAGCAATCTCCCGGCCCTTTTCATCAGAGCCAAGCGCCAGTTCAGCAAGACTGTTGGGGAGGAGGGTCTGGTCGAGACACGCCAACCCAGTCACCGCACCCGCGCGCACCCCACCGTCGCCGCGTCCATCGCGGTCGCGGCTCCATCGAGGCTGAAGCGGTCGGTAAAGCGGTTTCCCGCCCGGTCGCGCGCGCTCACGCTCATCGAACCGGCCGAGCGCATCGCCGCGACGATCGCCGCATCCATCCGCCGGTCCTGCGCCCAGGCGTCCGCGCCGCCGCCGGTCAGCGCGAACCGCTCCCCGCCGATGCTGAGCGAGATCGTCGCTCCAGGCGCCGTCTGGCGCGACAACCGAAAGTGGACCTGTCCCCGCACCTGCCGCCGCGGCCAGGTCCCGACGCTCGCATACGGCTGCCCCCGCCGCGCATTCTGCGCCGCCGAGATCGCATAGCACCGCGGCACCTCCGGATCCCGGAAAGCCCCCCAGTCTCCGAACACGCCCAGGCTGTCGCGCGCGGCGAGTGGCGCGGCGAGCAGAGCAGTGAGGACAATGGCGGCGCGGAGCATCGTGCCTGTTACACCGCGGAGTACTCGATCGCGAGAACTTCCCATTCCTTCTCGCCCGCAGGCAGGCGGACGGTCCTGAGGTCGCCCACGGCCGCGGCGCGCCGGGCGCGGGCGAGGGGGGCGCTCCAGCCGATCTTGCCGCTGGCCGCATCCTGCTCGTCGTCGCCGACCAGCGTGACGGTGCGCTGCTCGTCATCCTCGTCAGCGATGGTGACGGTGGCGCCGAACCAGGCGCGGGTCTTGTCCG
>JAEZCZ010000079.1 GCA_023433305.1 Pseudomonadota bacterium
TTGACGAACGTCAGCCCCAGCAGCGCCACGAGGGCGAGCCCGGCGAAGATCAGAAAGCCGGCCGAAGCGCTCCCGGTGAATTTCTGCGCAAAGCCGAGCGAGGACGCGAGGTAGAACCCGCCGACGCCTCCGGCGAAGCCGACGAGGCCGGTCATCACTCCGATCTCTTGACGGAACCGCTGCGGCACGAGCTGAAACACCGCGCCGTTGCCGATGCCGAGTGTCGCCATCACCACCATGAACAGGGCCACCGCCGACAGCAGCGTCGCCGGACCCGTACTAATCGTCGCCAGCACGAGCGCGGCGACGATGTAGACCATCGTCAGCGTGCGCGTGCCCCCAAACCGGTCAGCGAGCGCCCCACCGAGGGGGCGGACGAGCGAGCCCGTGAACACGCAGGCGGCGGTGTAATAGCCGGCCGTCACGGCCGAGAGCGCGAAGCTGTCGACGAACCATATCGAGAGCGAGTTCGACAGGCCGACGAAGCCGCCGAAGGTCACGCCGTAGAACAGCATGAACCACCACGCATCCTCGACCTTGAGCACATCCGCATAGGCCGAGAGCGGCTTGGGCGAGGGCTGATCCGGACTGTCCTTGGCAATCGTCAGGTAGATTACGAACACCACCGCGAGCGGTATCACCGCCAGGCCGAGCACGGCGTTCCAACCGAACCATTTCGCAAGCACGGGTGCGAACAGCGCCGCGAGCACGGTGCCCGAATTGCCCATGCCAGCCAGCCCCATCGCCTTGCCCTGGTGTTCCGCCGGATACCAACGACTGGCGAGCGGTAGCGCGACGGCGAAGCTCGCCCCTGCGAAGCCGAGGATCACGCCGATCGCGATCGTGCCGGCAAAGCTGTCGATCCCGAACCACCACCCCACGAGCAGACCGGCCATGACGATCAGCTGGTTGAGGGTGCCCGTGGTCTTCTGCCCGATCCGGTCAACGAGGACACCGTTGACCAGCCGCAAGACCGCGCCGGCTAGCGTCGGCACCGCGACCATCAGTCCTTTCTCCGCCGGGTCGAGGCCGAGCTGCTCGGAGATAATCGGCGCCAGCGGTCCGAGCATCACCCAGACCATGAACGACACATCAAAATAGAGAAATGCGGCGAGCAACGTCGGTGAATGCCCGGACTGCCAGAAGCCCTTGGGCTGTTGCGACGGGGAAGGAATCATCGAAATGCCCTTTTCGCTGGCGAACAACGCGAAAAAGCCGCCTCGACTGGGTCCTGGGGACCCGATCGGGCGGCTTCGTTGCCACGCAGTTTCACTTGAATTCGAGGCCTGTCGCTCCCAGCGCTGGAAGCACCTCTTCGCCGCCTAGCTAACCGATTCGGCGGCGGGCCGTAAAGTCATTTTTGCAGTGCAGCACAAAGTTGTGCTCATGCGAAGGACGCGAGGTACCCCTCCAGATCGTCGGGATCGAAACTGCGCCCATCGAAAAAGGTGTTATTTGCCAACGTCATGGCCCCTTGCTGGGCGGTCACCGCGGTAGGCCGCGCGAGGCTGCCCTCCACTTTCGAGCTGGCCCCGGGCAGGAGGTCGCCCGTACCAGCGAGCGCGCTGCGATAAACGTCGGGGCGGAACACCCGCGCCGCGGCCTCGGCATCCTCGGCCGAATAGGCCAGGTGGTCCCAGCGCACGAGCTGAGTGTAAAGCCACTCGGCTTGGCTGACCCACGGGAAGTTGGCCGCCTCTCGATGCTGGAACATGAAGTCCGGATAATGGACCGGCGCAGCCCCCTTCCGCAGCACGAGCCGGTCCGAGATCGCGCCGAGAATCAAGCGAGGATCGGCATCGACGTATTCGGGCCGCGCCAGGATGGCAGCGTTCGCTTCCCAATTGGCGGGATCGACGAAATGCCTGCCGGACTTGCGCATCGCCCGGATCAGGGCCTCCACCGCCGGGCGGCGATCGTTGAGCACGGGAGCGCGGAACGCGAGCACTTTCTCCACCCCGCGGCGCCAGATCTGCGCGGTGGCGAGAACGATCACGCCGACGCCGCGCTCGACGGCCGCGCTGTTCCATGGCTCGCCGACGCACGCGCCGTCGATCTCGCCGGCGGCCATCGCCTCGGCGACGAACGGTGGCGACACGGTCACGATCTCAACGTCATCGTCAGGCCGAATCCCCGAGGCCGCGAGCCAGTAGCGAAGCATGTAGTTGTGGCTCGAATAGCGGTGCACCACCCCAAAGCGCAGCTTCTTTCCGCCGGCCACGCGGCAACGCGCCTCCTCTGCGAGCGCCGCGCCGAGCACGACGGGATCGGCGAGCTCGCCGGGTTTTGCGACTCGCTCCGCAAGCTCGGTGCTCATCGTCACTGCATTGCCGTTGAGCCCGAGCACGAACGGCGTCGCCAGCGGCTGCGCCGGGCGGCCGCGCCCGAGCGTTGCCGCAATGGCCAGCGGCGCGATCAGGTGCGCGGCGTCGCTGTGGCCGTAGAGGAGCCGGTCGAGCACCGTTGCCCAGCTCACGTCACGCTGGAAGGTCAGCTCCAGCCCTTCCTCTTCGGCAAAACCGTGCTCGTGCGCGAGGATCGGCAGGCAAGCATCGACCAGGGGCAGAAAGCCGATAGTCAGTCTCTCGGTCATTCCGTTCCCCCCGGACCTGGTCCCATCAGATCATGGGCGGTGATCACCGCCTCGGCAATCTCGGCAATGCGGCGGTTGGAGCTCATCGCCTTCCGTCGCAGCTCGGCATAGGCCTCCGGCTCGGTCACCCCCTTGCTCTGCATCAGGATGCGCTTGGCCTTGTCGATCGCTTCGCGCTCGGCGAGCTTGCCCTTGGCCTCGGCGAGATCGCGCTGCAGACGCGCGAAGGCATTGAAGCGCCGCACCGCGAGATCGAGCACCGCGCGGATACGGTTCGACGCGAGCCCATCGACGACATATGCGGACACGCCGGCGTCGATCGAGGCGCCGATGGTTTCCTCGTCCGACTCGTCGACGAACATCGCGATCGGACGGGCCACCACGCGGCTGACCGCGAAGTACTCTTCCAGCACGTCGCGCGAGGGGTTGCCGAGGTCGATCAGCACGACGTCCGGCGCGATTTCCTCGATCCGTGCGACCAGCCCGCGCCGTTCGGTGAGTACGAACAGCTCGCTGTCGGGAAGTTGCGCGAGCCCCTCCTCGATCACCGAGGCCCGGCTGGCGCTTTCGTCGACGATGGCGATCCGCATCACAGCGATATTGCACCGCAACATGCGAATATTGCAAACGCGAATTATGTTCGAGCGCTGGCCAAACTGCCGTTGCGGCGGCAAAAGACCCGCCGATTGCGGGAGAAAATCATGGCGGAAGTGGACGTGAGGGCCGCGGGGCAGCGCTACAGCTCAGGGGCGATTCTGCTCCATTGGACGATCGCGCTCGCGCTCGCCTTCCAGCTCGCGCTCGGGTTCGCGATGCCGAAGAACGAAAGCGGCTTTGCGCTCTACCAGCTCCACAAGTCGGTCGGGATCACGATCTTGCTGCTCACGCTCGTACGCGTCGCCTGGCGGCTGACGCACCGGCCGCCGCCGGCGGTCGAGGGCGGCTTCCAAGGCTTCCTCGCCAAGGCTGTCCACACGTTGCTCTACGTCGTTATGGTCGGCGCGCCGCTCGCCGGCTGGGTCATGGTCTCGACCGACCCGATCAACATTCCGACCGTGTTCTGGGGGGTGATCCCCTGGCCGCACTTGCCCCTGCCGAGCGCGATCAACGAAACCGCCGAGGCGGCGCACGAGGCGCTCGCATGGATCGGCATCGCGCTGATCGTGCTGCACGTCGCCGGCGCGCTGCGACACCAGTTCTGGGTCAAGGACGGGCTGCTGCGACGGATGGGCCCGGGCGGCTCGGCTGCCGCGGCAGGCCTCCTCGGGTTGGCGGTGATTGCGGTCTATTTTGCGACTGGTATGAAGATCGCCAGCAATGTCGTGGCTGCCGGAGGCTACGATAACACCGAAGTTCACGCTCCCAATGCCGCACGCGTCCCGCTCGCGGCCGAGCCCACTGCCACGCCGTCACCCGAAGCGACCGATCCGGCGGCAGAAGATGCCGAACCCGGCGAGGAAGCGGCGGAGGAGGAGCCTGGCCCGCCCCTATCCTGGACGATCCAACCTGGCGGTCGATTGGGTTTCTCGGTCGGAAACGGCGACAACACGCTCCGCGGCAGCTTCTCCGACTGGAGCGGGAACATCCGCTTCGATCCCGACAACCCCGAAAGCGCCGACCTCCGCATCAACGTGAGCCTCGCGAGCGCCTCGCTCGGCGACGCGACGCAGGACACCATGCTCCAGGGCGCCGATTTCTTCGCCACGTCCGCGAACCCGACCGCGACCTGGCGCAGTACCTCGGTCCGCCGCACCGGGCCGAACCGTTACGCCGCCAGCGGCACGCTCTCGCTCAAGGGCGCTACCCGGCCGCAGATGGTGAACTTCACGCTGTCGGGCGAAGGCCTCCGCCGACACGTCGAAGGCAGCGCGAGCATCGACCGCACCGCGTTCGGCATCGGAACCGGCGATTCCGCGGCCGGACTGGCGAACTCGGTCGCGCTCAGCTTCGCGTTCGACGCGGTCGGCCGCGCGCCCTAGTCGAGCGCGATCGACACCGCCTTGAGCTCGGTATAGGCGTCGATCCCGGCCTTGCCGTTCTCGCGGCCCCAGCCGCTCGACTTGTAGCCGCCGAGCGGGAGCGCAGGGTCGACCCCGCCCGAGCCGTTGATGCGGATCGAGCCGGCCTTGAGGCGGCGGGCGAGCTTGTGAGCCATCGAGATGTCGCGGGTCCAGATCGAGGCGGCGAGGCCGAACTCGGTCTCGTTGCCCATCCGCGCCAGGCGGTCGGCGTCGTCGGCGTCGGTGAAGCGATGGGCGCAGAGCACCGGGCCGAAAATCTCCTCGCGGCGCACTTTCATGTTCGCTTCGGTATCGACCAGAACGGTCGGCTCGACGAACCAGCCGGGGCCTTCCTTGCGCCCGCCGCCGACCAGCACCGTGGCGCCTTCCTGGCGGCCGCTTTCGATGTAGCCGGTGACGCGGTCGAGCTGCACTTCGCTGACCAGCGGGCCGATGATCGTCTCGGGGTCGAGCGTGTGGCCGACGCGCAGCATCTTGGCCATGCCGGCAATGCCCTCAAGCACCTGGTCGGCGACTTCCTCGGCCACGAACAGGCGGCTGCCGGCGGCACAGACCTGCCCGGCGTTGAAGAAGATGCCCATCGCCGCGGCAGGGGTCGCCTTCTTGAGGTCGGCGTCGGCGAAGATGAAAGTCGGCGACTTGCCCCCCAATTCGAGGCTGATGCGCTTGAAGTTGCTCTTCGACGCCTCGATGATCGCGCGCCCGGTCTGGGTCGAGCCGGTGAAGGCGATCTTGTCGACGTCCATGTGGCTCGCCAGCATCGCCCCGGCGGTGCGGCCATAGCCGGTCACGACGTTGACCACGCCTTCGGGAATGCCGGCTTCGAGCGCCAGCTCGCCGAGGCGAATGGTCGAAAGCGGCGTCTGCTCCGCAGGCTTGAGCACCACGGTGCAGCCCGCCGCCAGCGCCGGCCCACGCTTGGCGGCCGCCATCGCCAGCGGGAAGTTCCACGGCACGATCTGGCCGACGACGCCGACCGGCTCGCGCAGCACGTAGCTGAGCCACTCGCCCGGCGTCGAAATCTCATTGGTCTCGCCCTGAATCTTGGTCGCCCAGCCGGCCTGGTAGCGGAGCTGCCCAACCGCGCCGCCGACGTCGGCGATGCGGCTGAACTGGATCGGCCGGCCGACGTCGAGCGTCTCGGTCAGAGCCAGTTCCTCGCCATTGGCTTCGATCATGTCGGCGAGCTTATTGATCAGCCGCGCTCGCTCGTCTGGCTTCACCTTGCTCCACGGGCCCTCGAACGCGCCGCGCGCCGCAGCGACCGCAGCATCGACATCGGCCTGCCCGGCACTGGCGACATCGGCCAGCTTCTCGCCGGTCGCCGGGTCCTCGCTCGCGAACGTCTCCCCGCTCGCCGCCTCGCGCCACTCGCCCCCGATCAGCATCTTGCCGACCTTGCCGCTCCAGCGCTCGCGGAAGGCTTCGAGGCGGGTATCGATCGGGGTCTGGGCGTTCATGAGGTGCTCTCCACGGCTTGTTGTCGGCGCTCCGTCAGCGCATAAAGATTGTAAGCGATACTTACCATATGTCGCGAGGGAGACGGACGCTGCAAGGCGATTTCGACTATGTGATTGTCGGTGCGGGATCGGCCGGGTGCGTGCTCGCCGCGCGACTGACCGAGGATCCGAACACACGCGTGCTGCTGCTCGAAGCGGGCGGCGGCGCCGACAAGTTCCTGATCCGCATGCCGCTCGGCATGATGAAAGCAATGCTCAAGCCCGAGCTGACGTGGCGGATGATGACCGAGCCCGAGCCGACGCTGGACGGCCGCCGCCTGTTTCTGCCGCGCGGGCGGCTGCTCGGCGGGTCGAGCTCGATCAACGGCATGGTCTACATGCGCGGCCATTCGGCCGACTACGACCGCTGGGCGCAGAAGGGCGCGCGCGGCTGGAGCCATGCGGAAGTGCTGCCGTACTTCCGGCGCATGGAGCGCTCGTGGCGCGGCACCGACGATTACGGCCGCGACGGCCCGCTGCCGATCACTAAGAACAACACGCAGTACCTGCTCCACGACGAGCTGATGCAGGCGATCGCGAACGCCGGCTACCCGTGCACCGAGGACATCCATGCCGGCGAGGAGGAAGGCGCCAGCTTCGTCGAGCTGACGATCGACGAGAAGGGGCGCCGCGCCTCGACCTACGAGGCTTACCTCAAGCCGGCGATGAAGCGGCCGAACCTGGCCGTGGTGACGAACGCCCTGACGCGCAAAGTCGTAATCGAAGACGGACGCGCGACCGGCGTCGAATACGAAGTGGGCGGCGAGGTTCGCACCGCAAAGGCCGGCGAAGTGATTCTCTCCGGCGGCACCTACAACTCGCCGCAGCTACTGATGCTGTCGGGCATCGGCCCCGCCGAGCACCTGACCGAGATGGGCATCCCCGTGAGGCACGACCTGCCCGGCGTCGGGCGCAACCTCCAGGAACACCCGCGCGTACCCCTGGAATTCGCGGCCAGTGGTCCGGTCACCTTCGTCAACCAGCTCCGCTTCGACCGCGCCGCGCGAGCGGTGGCGCAATGGTACCTGTTCGGCACCGGCCCCTTCGCGCGCCAGCTCAACAGCGCCAACCCGATGCTGCGCACAGACCCGCGGCTCGCGCAGCCCGACATCCAGCTGTTCTCGAACCCGGTGAAGCTCTCCGCGCACTTGTGGTTTCCCGGCTTCGTGAAGAGCCCCGAGCACGCCTTCAGCGCCGATGTGATCCTGCTCCACCCGCAGGCGCGTGGCTGGGTCACGCTGAAATCGCCCGACCCGCGCGAGCTGCCGGCGATCCGCCTCAACCTGTTCGACAACGAAGCCGACTTCGCCACCGCGCGCGCCGGTCTCAGGCTCGCGCGGACGATCTACGGCACCGAGCCGATGGCGGGGTTAATCGCGCGCGAGAGCGTGCCGGGGGCCGCAGTGCAAAGCGATGCCGAGATCGACGCCCACGTCCGCGCCACCGCCGGCACCACCCAGCATCCGGTCGGCACTTGCGCGATCGGCCCGGTGGTGGACCCCGAGTTGCGCGTTCACGGGATCGCCGGCCTGCGCGTGGTCGACGCCTCGGTCATGCCCGACGTGCCCGGCGGCAACACCAACGGCCCGACCATCATGATCGCCGAGAAAGCCAGCGACCTCATTCGCGGCCGCTCGCTCCCGCCGGTAGAAAAGGAAGCCGCATGACCGAAGCTGATTTCCGCGCCTACATCGCGGCTTTCAACGCTCGCGATTTCGAGGGATTCTCGAAGTATTACGCCGAAAACGTCGAGTTCAACCTCGGCGATCGCAAGCAGATCGTCGGCGCGCGGGGCATCGTCGACTTCTACACCGGCGTGTTCGAGCACATCGCCGAGGAGCTCGAGATCCTCGACCTGATCGTCGCCCCCGACGGCGCCGCCCTCCACAGCCGGACGAAGTTCACCACGATCAAGGACTGGCCGGACTTCGAGCTGTGGCCGACGATGAAGGGCGACGTGCGTGTGGTCGAGAGCATCAACATGTACAAGACCGCCGACGGCAAAATCGTCAAAATCCTCTCGGGGCGCTTTTCCAGCAAATGATCCACTCCACCGATTACATCGTCGTCGGCGCAGGCTCGGCGGGAGCGGTCGTGGCCGCCCGCCTTTCCGAAGACCCCAGTGTCACCGTCACGCTGATCGAGGCGGGCCGTCATGAGCGCCATCCGCTGCTCGCGATGCCGATCGCCTTCCCGATGGTCATGCTCGATAAGCGCTTCAACTGGGGCTACGAGGGCGAGCCCGAGCCGTTTGCCAACGACCGCCGCCTGCGCCAACCGCGCGGCAAGGGGCTCGGCGGGTCGTCGCTGATCAACGGCATGCTCTACGCCCGCGGCCATGCGCGCGACTACGACGAATGGCGCCAGCTCGGCCTCGAAGGGTGGAGCTACGAGGACGTGCTCCCGTATTTCAAGAAAAGCGAGAACCACTGGGGCGCGGAGGATCGCTATCACGGCAAGGGCGGCCCGCTGTCGATCACCAAGCATGTCCCCGATACGCGGCTCTATCCGCGCTTCATGGAGGCGGTGAACAAGCTCGGTTACAAAACCCAGATCGACCACCACGGCCCCGACCAGGAGGGCTGGGGCAGCCCCGACATCTCGATCCACCGGGGTCGCCGCGGCAGCACGTCGGCGCGGTTCCTGGTGCCCGCGATGAAACGGCCGAACCTCAAGGTGGTGACCGGCGCGCTGGCGACCGAAGTCGAGGTGCGGAACGGGCGCGCAGTCGCGCTGAACTACCGGAAGGACGGACAGCTAAACCGGCTCGAGGCGGCGCGTGAGATCGTCCTTTCGGGCGGCACCTACAACACGCCGCAACTCTTGCTGCTCTCCGGCATCGGACCGGCGGACGAACTGCGTGCACTCGGTATTCCGGTGGTGCACGATTTGCCCGGTGTCGGCCGAAACCTGCAGGACCATCCCTCGATCGCGATGGTGTGGAACGCCGAGCGCGAGGTCACACTGACCAACGAGCTGCGCTTCGACCGTCTCACTCGCTCGGTGCTCGAATGGGCTCTGACCGGCAAGGGCCGCATCGCCAACATGCCGGTTACCGCGAATGGCTTCATCAAGACGCGGCCCGATCTCGAGCGCCCGGATGCCCAGTGCCTGTTCCAGCCGACGAGCATCCTCGCACGGCCCTGGTTTCCCGGGGTCAAGAAGCCCGCAGCCGACGTGATCGCGATGGCCTGTGTGCTGCTGCGGCCAGAAGGCCGCGGCTGGGTCAAACTGGCGAGCGCCGATCCCACCGCCAAGCCGCGCATCCTCTCGAACGTCCTGTCGACCGAGAACGACCGCGCGTTCTTCCGCCGCGTGATCCCGCAGATCCGCGAGATCCTCGCCACCGCGCCGCTCGCCGACGTGGTGACCAGCGAGATGCTGCCCGGCCCGAACGTGAACTCAGCCGAAGAGATGGACGCCTGGGTGCGTCAAGTCATCAGCACCGCGATGCATCCGGTCGGCTCCTGCGCGATGGGCACCGGTCCAGAGGCGGTCTGCGACGCGCGCCTCCGCGTGCGCGGAATCGACGGCCTGCGTATCGTCGATGCCAGCGTCATGCCGCGCATCGTCGGCGGCAACACCAACGCCGCGAGCATCATGATCGGGGAAAAGGCGGCGGACCTGATTCGCGAATCGTGAGCGTGAGAGGCATGCCCATCTAAGGTTCGTCATTGCGAGCGAAGCGAAGCAATCCCGGACCCTATTAAGCCGCTCTGGATTGCCGCGGGACCTCCGGTCCCTCGCAATGACGAGGAATTGAAGGTGTTGCCCCGGCTGCATACTTATGGAGCGGGGGTCAGACAGGACGGAATAATGGCCACGCACGAAACCAAGATGCTCATCATCGGCTCGGGCCCCGCCGGCTACACCGCCGCGATCTATGGCGCGCGCGCCGGCATGGAGCCGATCGTGGTCCAGGGCCTCCAGCCCGGCGGGCAGCTGACCATCACCACCGACGTCGAGAACTATCCGGGTTTCCGCGACGTGATCCAGGGCCCGTGGCTGATGCAGGAAATGCAGGCCCAGGCCGAGCATGTCGGCACGCGCACGATGTGGGACACGATCGTCGAGGTCGACATAGCCGGCGGCTCGCCGTTCCGCGCGATCGGTGACAGCGGCGATGAATACATCGGCGACGTGTTGGTCATCGCCACCGGCGCGCAGGCCAAGTGGCTCGGCGTCCCGGGCGAGGAACTGCTCAGCGGCAAGGGGGTCTCGGCCTGCGCCACCTGCGACGGATTCTTCTATCGCGGCAAGAAGGTTGCGGTGATCGGCGGCGGCAACACCGCGGTCGAGGAAGCCCTCTATCTCACCAACCATTCGGATGACGTGACCCTAATCCACCGCCGCGGCGAATTGCGCGCGGAGAAGATCCTGCAGGATCGCCTCTTCGCCCACCCCAAGATCACCGTGCTGTGGAACAAGCGCGTCGACGAATTCCTCGGCCAGCCGCTCCAGGGCGGGCTGACCGGGCTCAAGCTCACCGACACCGAGACCGGCGAAACCAGCGAATTCGCCTGTGAAGGCGCCTTCGTAGCGATTGGTCATGCTCCCGCAACCGAGCTGTTCAAGGGCAAGCTCGAGATGGACGAGAGCGGCTATCTCGTGGTCGAGCCCGGCACGCCCAAGACCTCTGTCCCTGGCGTGTTCGCCTGCGGCGACGTGATGGACCATACATACCGTCAGGCCGTGACCGCGGCCGGCACCGGCTGCATGGCCGCGCTCGACGCGGAGCGGTTCCTGGCCGAGCGGGAGTTCGCAGAGGCCAAGGCGGAGGCGGTGGGCGCCTAAGGAAGCGAATGGAGCCGCCCGAAAGCGGCTCCATCGGCGTCAGCGGTTGCCGCCCTGATCGCCCTGCTCGCGACGGTCGCTGTCATTGCCGGGCTGCCCTTGCTGGCCGCTCTGCTGATTCTGCTGGTTGGACCGGTTATCGTCGCCGGGCCGTTGCTGGCCTTGCTGGTCCTGCTGCTGGCCTTGTTGCCCTTCTTGCTGGTCCTGTGCGCCCTGGCGGCCGGATTGGTTCTGGCCTTCCTGGTTCTGCTGGCGGTTCTGGCCGCTCTCGCCCTGCTGGCCGGCCGCGCCGCCCTGCTGGTTCTGCTGGCGATTCTCACCGCCGGGCTGGCCCTGTCTGTTGCCTTGATCTGCCATCGTGCATTCCTCTCTTGCGCCACGGGGGTGTGGCAAAGGAACGAACGGTCAGATCAAGGCACGAAGGTCCCGAACTAACATCGAGTCCGCCAGCCCTCAGGCGGCGCGGACGTGGCTGAGGAACTCGTCGACCTGGCTCTTCAGCACCGAGGCCTGCTGCTCCAGCTCGGTCGAACTGGTGAGCACCTGGCTCGCGGCCGCGCCCGTGGCGAGCGAAGTTTCGCGCAGCTGGCCGATGTTGGTCGAGACATCCTCGGTATTGCGTGCCGCGAGGTCGATGCTGCGCGCGAGATCCTGGCCCGCGACCGACTGCTGGTCGACCGCCGCGGCGATTGACACCGATGTCGCTTCTAGTTGCGCGATCTGCGCGGCGATCGCTCGCAGTGCGTCGACGCTCGCCCCGGTCGTTTCCTGGATCGCGCGAATCTGACCGGCGACTTCCTCGGTGGCCTTACCGGTCTGGGTGGCAAGCTCCTTCACCTCAGCCGCGACAACCGCGAAGCCGCGGCCCGCCTCGCCGCCGCGCGCCGCTTCGATCGAGGCATTGAGCGCCAAGAGATTGGTGCGTTGTGCGATGGTCGAGATCATCTCGACGATATCGCCGACCTGGCTGGCCGACTGCGTGAGCGCGGAGATCGTGGTGTCGGCCTCCTCGGCGGCCGTGGAAGCCTTGCGGGCGAGCTCGGCGGAAGTCGATGCCTGGCGGCTGATCTCGCCGATCGACATGGCGAACTCATCGCTGGCGGCCGCAGCGGCGGTCACTCCTGCCGAAGCCTCGTTGAGGCTGCCCGAGACGTCGCCGGTCTGCATTGCGGCCTGCTCGGCGGCCGAGGCCATCGAGCTGGCGGTCGCCTGCAACTGCGTGGACGCTGCCGCCACACCGCTGACGATCTCGCCTACGGTCTTCTCGAAGCGATCGGACAGGTCGCGCAGCATCTCGAGATGCGTGCTGCGCTCCACCTCACGCTCGTCGCGGAGCTGGCGGAACTTGAACGCGGCCTTCTTGATGGTCGCCAGCGCGCGGGCGACGTGCCCGATCTCGTCGTCGCGATCGAAGTGCTGCACTGCGACGTCGTGATTCCCTTCAGCGAGCGCGATGGCGCTGGCGCTCACATCCTCCAAGGGGCGGATGATCTCTTTGCGAACCATTCGCTGAGCGAAGTATGACAGAGCGAATGCCGCGCCGGCGAGCAGCGCCATCAACGCGGTGAGCCAGCCGATGATGGAGAGTCCTTGCGCCTCGATCCGGGCCGCCTCATCGCCCAGCAAACTCATCATCTTCTTGGTCTGGTCGGCGGACGCTGTGCTCGCTTCCATCAGCTTCGTGCCGGCTGCCATCGCAGCCGGTCCCATCGGATCTTGTCCCTGCACCGCCACGATACCGGTATAGGCCGATCCGAGATCGGCGATCGCCGTATCGAGCTTGGTCGCCTCGGACGGCTCGATCACGGCGATTTCTTCAAGTTGGCTGCGCAGTTCGGCGGTATAGTCTCGCGCCGTCTTCAGAGTTGCCTCGGCTTCGCTGAGCGCCACCGACTCTCGGCTCTCGAAGTAGGCTGTGTACATTTGCGCGGCGTTGTAGATTTCTCCGTCGATCTGGGCGACCGTGCGCGTCGCGTGCGAGATCCCGGCGCTCGTCTGCAGGCGACCGTGGACCAGAATCAACGCAATCAGGCCGAACGCAGCAATACCGATCGCCAGCCCGGCGGCCGTGCCGAACAACACTCGCATGCGATGGCCGATCGAGCCCGAGTTGAACATCGCCGCACGCTTTGCGAGCAAGCCCTGCGGCTCAGCGCGACGCAGCGCGCGGTCCTGCTCAAGCTCGTCAATCGGCCGTTCGACCAGATTATCCGACATGTCCATGGCGTTCCCCAATACGTTCTGCGGTGTTTCGGTTGCTGTTTCGGCGGTTCAGCTCATCGAGATGCGCCCGGATTTCCGGGGCGGTGATGGCTTTGTAATAGTACCAACCCTGGATCTGGTCGCACCCGGCGGTCCGAACCAGATCGGCCTGTGCTTCGGTCTCGACCCCTTCGGCGGTCACCGACATGTCCATTGCCCGGGCCACGGCGATCGAGGAGGCCATCATCGCCAGCGAGCCGTTGTCCAGGCCGGCATCGACCACCATCGTCCTGTCGAGCTTAAGTTTCTCGAACTTGAAGTTACGCAAGAACCCGATGGAGGCGTAACCGGTGCCGAAATCGTCGAGCGCAATGCCGACGCCGAATTTGCGGATTACGTCGAGATTGCGGTTGGCGACGAGTGGATCGGTGACGAGGTACGTCTCGGTTACCTCAAGCTCGAGACGCGCGGGCGGGAAGCCAGTTTCCTCGAGGATATGGCCGAGCTCGATTGGAAACTCCGGGTTGCGCAATTGCGCGGGCGAAACGTTGATCGAAAGCTTGATGCCGTCCCAATTGAGCGCCTCGCGGCAAGCCTTGCGCAAGACCCAGAGGCCGATCGGATAGATCAGGCCGCATTTCTCGGCGATCGGCACGAAGACGCCCGGGCTGACCATCGTGCCGTCGGAGCGCTGCCAGCGCAGCAGCGCCTCTACCGCGACGATGTCGCCGGTCTGCGCGTCCACGAGGGGCTGGTAGGCGAGCCTGAATTCTTGCAGCCTCAGCGCCTCTCGCAAGTCGGCCTCGACCTGCTGGGTGAGATCGCGGTTCCGATCGAAGTCGTCGCTGAACCACGTGCAGCGGTGCTTGCCGCCTTCCTTCGAGACATACATCGCCATGTCCGAGCGGCGCAGCAGCTCGGACGAGGACAGCTCGTCACGCCGGCTCGACCGCGACAGGCCAATGCTGGCCCCGATAGTGAGCTTGCGATCGTCGATGACGATCGGCTCTGCGAGCCGCGCGAGGATCGTGTGGCAGATGCCTTCGAGGATGTTGCCCGCGATCGGGCCGACCACGAAGATTGCGAACTCGTCGCCGCCGAGGCGATAGGAGCGGGCTTCGCTGCCGCAGACCTCGGAAAGAATCCGCGCGCATTCCTTGATCAGCCGGTCGCCGACAAAATGGCCGTATTGGTCGTTGACGGTCTTGAAGCCGTCGAGATCCAGCAGCGCCAGCGCCTTCTCCGCGCCGGGCGCTGCGCGCGCGTAATCGAGGTGAAGGGCGCGCCGGTTCGGCATCGCGGCCAAGCTGTCGGTAAGGCCAAGGTCCTCGAGTTGCGCTATGTTCGACAGTCCGAAACGGACCAGCAGGATCACCGCGACGGCATAGGCGCTGCCACCCGCCAACAGGATCGTACCAGCCGATTCGACATCCGACCCGACACGATTGAGCAGGGTCGCCAGGATCGTCGCCGAGATTAGCGTCAGCACGGCGACCGGCGCGATGACGAGCACCGCCGGACTAACCTGCTTCAGGCCAATCGCTTGCAACACCTGGGAAACCCCTCCCGTCGGAAAACCCGACACCGGCTTAGTGCAAACTGCTTAAGTTTGAGTAACTCGGGATTTACCTTGAGGGCATCAGGCCGAGCCGTCCGAGCGGCGGAGGAATGATCGACGCACGCGGCGGCAGCCCGAGCGCGAGCTGGTGGAAGCCGGTGCTACCCTTTTGCGGGGCAAGTGCCTCGGTCTGGCCGACCGTCGTCTCGCCCGCCCCGAGCATGACGAGGCCATCGGGCGCGAGCGCCGACGCCAGCCTTACGAACGCCCTCTCGCGCGTGCCGCGATCGAAATAGAGCAACACGTTGCGGCAGAGGATCAGATCGAAGCGTCCGGGCTCCGGCGGCTTGTCGAGCAGGTTGTGGGTCTCGAACCGGACCATCCCGCGCAGCGTATCCTTGGCACGCCAGCCGGTCCGCGTTTCCTCGAAGAAGCTGACCATCTCCGCGACGCCGAGCCCGCGCTGGATCTGAAACTGCGAGAAGTTCGCCTCGCGCGCGGCCATGACCACCGAACGCGCGACGTCGGTCCCGATGATTTCGATGGTCCAGCCGCGCCAGCGGCCCGGCTGCCCCGCGATCAACATCGCGAGCGAGTAAGCCTCCTGCCCGGTCGAGCATCCGACCGACCAGATCGACAATCGCCGAGTGCGCTCGCGCTTGCGGGCGAGATCGGGAAGCACCATTGCGCCGAGCTGGTCGAACATCGCCCGATCGCGGAAGAAGTAG
Organism: Pseudomonadota bacterium; assembly: GCA_023433305.1. GTDB lineage: Bacteria > Pseudomonadota > Alphaproteobacteria > Sphingomonadales > Sphingomonadaceae > Croceibacterium_A. The sequence goes on from JAEZCZ010000079.1 coordinate 15,396, forward strand.
GTCTCGTTATTGAGGAGCGCTTCGACGACCTGCTGGGCCAGGGCGGACTGGTTCGGTTGGCCGAGCCGGTCCGCGAGCGCTTCCAGCGAAGCCAGCTGGTTCTGCCGCAACACGCCCGCGAGCGCGGTGCCGACGCGCCACAAGCGGTCCGACGTGAGCTTCTGCCCGGTGCGCGCCTCGAGCAGGCCGGCGACGATGCCGAGCGCGTTTTCGCTATGGTCCGTCATGCCGCGCTCATGGCTGCCGCGACGCGCGCGGCGATCTGTTCCGGGGGAAGGACGGCCGCGGCAAGCCCCGCCGAGGCGACGGCGCCCGGCATGCCCCAGACCGCCGAGGTGCCGGCGTCCTGCGCGAAGATCGTCCCTCCGGCCGCCACGATCTTGGCGGCGCCATCGGCTCCGTCGCGGCCCATGCCCGACAGCACGATGCCCATGGCATGCGGCCCATAGACAGCGGCGCAACTGGCGAACATCGGGTCTACAGAGGGCCGGCAGCCGCTCGCCGCGGGGCTGTCGTCGAGCCTGACGACCACGCCGCCGCGCGCGCTCGCGGCGACGGTAAGGTGGGCATCGCCGGGGGCCACGACGATCTGGCCCGGCAGTACCATCATGCCCTCTTGCGCCACCAGCGCGCCGCGCCCGGAGGCGGCCCGCAACTGGCGCACGAAGGGCTCCATGAAAGAGTTGGGCAGGTGCTGGGTCACGAGGATCGGCAGGTCCACCCTGTCGGGGATCGAGCCGAACAGCTGCCCGAGCGCGTGAATCCCGCCGGTCGAGGCGCCGATGGCGAGGAGATGCGGGGCGACCTTGGCGGCAGGGCGAAGCGGCTGCGCCGGCGCCGCCGACTTCATCCGCGCGCGCTTGGCAACGCGCCCAAGCAGGCGAATCTTGCGCAGCAGCGTCCCGCGATATTCCTTGTCGAACTTGCCTGGCTGCGGCTTGGCGAGGGTGTCCGCAGCGCCGAGCGAGAGCGCCGCGAGCGTATGCTCGGCACCGCGAACGGTCAGCGAGGAGACCACCAGCACGCGCGCCGGCGCGGCAAGTTCGATGAATTGGGGAATGGCGTCGAGCCCGCCCATCCCGGGCATGTCGAGGTCGAGCACGATGACGTCCGGCGCGCTCTGGAGAATTCGGGAGAGCGCGCCTTCTGCGCTGTCTTCCGCGGCGGCGATCTCGAGGTCGCGCTCCGCGCCGATCAACCGCGTGAAGACTGCTCGGACGGTCGGCGAATCGTCAACCACCAGGACGCGCACGGGATCGACCCCGTGGCCGAACCTGTCGCGAACCGCGATCTCATGCGCGGCGCCCATCGTGCGGAAGCCTCAGGCTGCGCCGATGAGCTGCAGCTTCATCTGCAAGGTATCGTGATCGAACGGCTTCATGACGTATTCGTCGGCGCCCGCCTCGATCGCCTCGCGAATATGCGCGACGTCGTTCTCGGTGGTGCAGAACACGACCTTGGGCTGCCCGCCGCCGTTGAGACGGCGCAGCTCGCAGATGAATTCGATCCCGTTCATGACGGGCATGTTCCAGTCGAGCAGGATCAGGTCGGGCATGGCCTCCTCGCACTTGGCGAGCGCATCCCGGCCGTTCTCGGCTTCGCTGACTTCGAATTCGAAGCTTTCGACGATGTGCCGCGAGACCTTGCGGATCACTCGCGAGTCATCGACGATCAGGCAGTGTTTCATGCGCCATTCCCGTTGTTTTGCAGGTCATAACCCGAAAAGAGTAACCTTTGACTTAAGCCGCCAGGCTTTCTCCGTGTCCGGCAATCAAGGCGCCGACATCGAGGAGCAGAACCGCGCCGGCTTCGGTTTCCACGCGACCGAGGGCCGCGATCTGCCAGCCGGGCCCGGGATCCGCTCCAAGAGGGGCGACATCTTCGCGCGCGGCGACGATATCGTCCGCTCCATCGACGAGCAGACCGTAGAGGTGGCCTTCATGTTCGACGACAACCGCACGCTGCCGGCGCCAGTCGGCGTCACCGGTGGCGAGGCCGAGCGCGGCCGCGCAGTCGATCACGGTGAGCGGGCGGCTGCGGAGCGCGGCGAGCCCGGCGACATGCGCCGCGCTGCGCGGCACAGGGGTGACTTCCGACAACTCGATCACCGAGTTCACATCGGCGGCGGGCATCGCCGCGCGGCGACCGGCCAGCGTGACCAAGAGCAACATGTCGTTCATGCCGCGAGCTCCTCACCGGCGCGCAACAGCGCGCTCATCAAAGCTGCGCGGTCGTAGCGATAAATGGTGTCCGGCCCGCCGCCGCTGCCCGGTTCGTTGCGCAGGCGGATGGCCATGCGCGCGTCGAAATCGCCTTCCGCGCCGTTCGGTTCCACGAACGCGACGTCGGCCGGCTCGTCGCCATCCACGATGCGGTAGCCCGCGGCCTCGATGATCGGACCCAGGAAGTTGCGCATCCATCCGTCCGACCCGGCAAGCCGGCACGTGAGGGCGTGGTTGGCGGCGCGCGGTGCGCCATTGCTTGCGAACAGGGCGTGGCAGTCGACTAGCTCGGCCGTCTCGCCGTCGATCAGCGTGACGCCGGCCACGGCCGGCTTTCCCTTCACCGGCTTGAGCTCTCCCGACAGCATCGAAATGTCGAGCACCTCGCGTGCGGCATAGGCAATCGGCTCGCCGCCGTCGCCAAGGCGCAGAACCGTGAGGCGCTCCGGAAGCTCTTCGCCTTGCGCCACACCGACGAGCGGCAGAATTTCCTCGCCGAGAACGATCTGCGCATCAGGCCCTGGATTACGGACACAGCCGGCGTCGACACGTTCGACTTGCTCGACCACGCTCATCGCGATCGCCCGGCGTTCGCCGCACAAGGCGCGGAACAGGATCACGCGCAGGCCTTCGCGCTCGGCAGCGGCGGCGGTCGTGTGCGCGACGGCAGCGGTCGGCCGCTGCAGTTCGCGCGGGATGCCGGCGCCGTGTCCGATCGCCGTCACATCGAGCACTAGGACCGGCGTCCCGTCGTCGAGCTGGGTGCAGCCGACGAACAGCCCGCTCTGCATGATGCCGGGCGAGAGCGGCTTGATGACCAATTCCTGGTGGTCGAAAATCCGGTCCACCGCGAGCGCATAGAGGTCTCCCCAGCCGAGGCGGAGGATGACGAACAGCGACGCATCGGCTTCACGCTCGCCCAGACCGAGGGCGGAATCGAGCGACACGCAGGCAAGGCGCCGGTCGCGGAACGTGAGGTAACGGCGTTCGCCGATTTCCGCGAACTCCAGCTCGCCTCCGGAAGCGCTCACGATCTCCTCGACGTAGGAGCGCGGGATCGCGAAGGTCTGGCCACCGGATTCGACGGTCAAGCTCGGCAGGATGCTCAGCGTCAGCGGTACGCAGATCAGGAAGCGCGTGCCCTCCCCCGGCAGCGATTCGATCTCCAGCGTGCCGCCGAACTTCTCGATGTTGGAGCGGACCACGTCCATGCCGACGCCCCGGCCCGAGATCGAGGTCACGCGATGCGCCGTCGAAAGGCCCGGTTCGAAGATCAGCTCGATCTTCTCGGTCCGGCTCATCTCGGCGACCGTCTCGGCGGACACGATGCCCGCTTCGATCGCCTTGGCGGCGAGCCCGTCGCAATCGATGCCCCGCCCGTCGTCCATGATGCCGATGTGGATCGTGTTGCCCGTCTGACGCGCCGAGACGGTCAGCATGCCGGCTTCGCGCTTGCCCGCGGCCAAGCGGTCCGCCGGGGATTCGATCCCGTGGTCAACCGCGTTGCGCAGGATGTGGAGCAGCGGATCGCGGATCAGCTCGTTCATCTCGCGGTCGAGCTCGACCTCGCCGTTTTCCAGCTCGATGAAGACCTGCTTGCCGAGTTCCGCGGAAAGATCGCGGACGAGGCGCGGGAACGTGGCGAACAGCCCTTCGATACGGCGCATGCGCGTGCGCGTGATCGCGTCGCGGACTTCGGTGATCAGCGCCGAAAGCCGCGAGAACGGAGCTTCGATCCCGGTTTCGATGCCACCGGTCTGCAGCCGACGCGCAATGTCGTTGCGCGCCAGGACCATTTCCGAAACGCCGCTCATGACCTGGTCGATCAATTCGACCGGCAGGCGAATCGTACGTTGCTCGGCAGCCGAGAAGGAACGGCGCGTAGCCCCCGGGCTGAGCGGAATCTCCGCTTCCTCGAGCTCGCCCTTCAGCGCGGCGATCAGTATTTCGTCGTTGGCTTCCGACAGCGCTTCGCCGCGCTCGATCTCCTCGATCATGACGCCGATACGGTCGATGACGGCAAGCACCGCATCGACCAGCCGGCGGTCGGGCACGCGCCGTCCGGCGCGCACGTCGGACAGCGCATCCTCGGCCGCGTGGCTCAGCGCCTCGAGCTTAGGGAAATCGAAGAAGCCGCAGTTGCCTTTGACGGTGTGGACGAAGCGGAAGATCGTATCGAGCCGCGAGCGCTCGGTCGGGTCGGCTTCCCACGCGACGATCTCGCCCGCCAGAGCGGCGAGCATCTCACGCGTCTCGGCGACGAATTCCGCCAGCAGGTCGTCCATAACACCGTCCCCAAACTCTGGGCCCGCTATGGAGGTGATGTGGTTAAGAGCGCGTTACGGGTGAGCCCGTGCCACTCAGCCGCGCGAGATGACGGTTTCCTTTTCGGTGATGAATTCCACCAGCGCGGGCCGGCCGGCCTCGATGGCGGCGATCGCGCGCTTCAGGGCGGGCACGATTTCGGCTGCCTCGGTGACGCGTTCGCCGTGGCAGCCGAGCGAGCGGGCGAAGGCGGCGTAATCGCCGGTGATGTCGGTGGCGCGATATTTGTCGGTCGCGACCGGCATGATCGGCAGCTCGATCGCCATGGCCTCGTTGTTGAGCAGGATCGACAGGATCGGGATGCGCTCGCGCGCGGCGGTCTCGAGGTCGGTGCCCGTGAAACCGATCGCCGCGTCGCCCCAGACGTTGATGCACAGCTTGTCCGGGCACGCGAGCTTGGCGCCCATCGCCAGGCCGAGACCGTAGCCGAGCTGGGTCGACTTGCCCCAGCCGACGTAGCTGTGCGGGGTAATCGACTTCCAGAACGGCACGAGCTGGTCGCGCGGGCTGCCTGCGTCGTGGGTGATGATGGTGTTGGGGACATCGACGGTTTGCTGGAGGTCCCAGAGCACACGGTAGGGGGAGAGCGGACTGGTTTCCTGGGTGCATTTGGCGCGCCACTGTGCGAACCACTCCGCCTCGACCGCCTTGATACGCTCGGAAACCGCTGAAATATCGCGCTTTTCCGGAACCCTGTGCCTGATCGCCTCGAGCAGCGCGGCCAAGGTCAGCCGGGCGTCGCCCACCAGCGCCACCTCGCTCGGCACCGACTTGTCGATGTCAAGCGGGTCGAGAGTGGCGTGAATCAAGCGCTTCATCGGGGGGATGAACAGCCCGAACGATGTTCGGGTAAAGCTGCATCCGACGCCGAACAGCAGGTCGCATTGGTCCAGCCACTTGCGGACCGGTCCGCTGATGCCGTTGCCGCCGGAGCCGAGCGAGAGCGGGTGGGTTTCGTCGAAGCAGCTCTTGCCGGGCAGGCTGGTCATGACCGGTATCGCGAGGTGCTCGGCAAGCGCCTTCAGCTCGTCATAGGCTTCGGACCAATGCACGCCTTGGCCGGCATAGATCGCGGGATTCTTCGCGCCGATCAGCGCCTCGGCGGCCGCGTCGATATCGTCCTGCGCCGGCTGCGATCGGGCGACCTTGCCCGGGGAATAGTCGAGCTCGCCCTCGAACGGCATTTCCAGCACGTCATAAGGAAGCTCGATGACAACGGGCTGCGGGCGCCCGTTGCGCAGCATCGAGAACGCGCGCCGCAGCACCGGCGCGACGTCGGCCGGGCTCGTCAGCGGCTCGGCGTGTTTCGCCACGCTCGCCATCGAGCGCACCGAATTGAAGTTGTACGGGACATAGGCCTCGCTCAGCGCATAGCCTTGCGGCATCACCAGCACAGGCACGCTGTCGGCGAAGGCCTGCGCGACGCCGCCGAACGCATTCTCGGCCCCCGGGCCCTGCTGCATCACGAAGACGCCCATTCGGGCGCCCTTGCTGAGGCGGCTGAGCGCATCGGCCATGTGCAACCCGGTCCGCTCCTGCCGGACGATCACGGTGCGGATGTCGATCCGCGCCGCCGCCTCGAGGATCTGGTTGCGCGGATAGCCGAACACGATGTCGACCCCCTCGCGCTTCAGCACGGCGGCGATCGCATCGGCGACCGTGCCGTTGGCGTGAACCGGCTGGTCCGCAAGTCCGTTGCCCTGTCTCATCGTATCTCCCAAGATGCCCGCCAGCGGCTAGAACAGCCGGCGGGAGAGAGCAATGAAGCCGATCGAGCTGGGGCGGATGCGGGTGCACAAGGTGCACGAGATGGACAGCCCGGTTCCGCTGCTGAGCCAGCTCCCCGGCACCACCGCCGACGACCTGAAGCGCCTGCGGACCTGGTACGACCAGCCCGACGAGATCACCGCCGATCCCGAGACGAGCTTCATGACCTTTTCGGTCCATTCGTGGGTGATCGAGATCGACGGACGGACGATCCTGGTCGATTCCTGCTGCGGCAACGACAAGGACCGCGCGCTCCCCGAAGTGCACCGTCTCGATACCGATTACCTGGGCAACTTGCGCCGGGCAGGCTTCGCCCCTGAAGACATCGACATGGTGATGTGCACGCACCTGCACTTCGACCACATCGGCTGGAACACGAAGTTGGAGAATGGCCGCTGGGTGCCGACTTTTCCGAACGCGCGCTATGTCTTCGGGAAGCGCGACTTCGAGTACTTCAAGGCCAATCCCGAAGGTGAGGAGCTGCACAACGCGGCATTCCTCGATTCGATCGTGCCGGTGATGGAAGCCGGCCAGGGCGACTTGGTCGACGAGGATGCGATCGCGCACCGCGAGATCGGCAACGGGGTCTGGCTCGAGCCGGCGTTCGGCCATTCGCCCGGATGCTGCACCATCAACGCGCAAGCGGACGGCCCACCGGGCGTGTTCTGGGGCGACGTGATCCACCACCCCGTGCAGTTGATCCGCCACGACCTGCCGTTCGCCTACGATGCCGACGGCGACATGGCCTGCACGGTCCGCAAGGCGACAATGGAGCGGCTCGCCGACAGCGACACGCTCTGCTTCCCGGCGCACTTCCGCCGGACCTCGGCCGGCCACGTCAAGCGCGACGGCGATGCGTTCCGGTACGAATGGATTGATTGCAACTGAAACCGGGTGCAGGGCTCGGCCATGGCCATCGACCGTTCCGCGCTTCGCGCCGCCTACCGCCAGGACGAGGAAACCTGCATCGGGGAGCGGCTACGCCAGGCGGCGCCTGCCACGGCCCTCCATCCCGAAGCCTCGGCGCTGGCCATCCGCCTCATCGAGGGCGCGCGCGCCCGCAAGGCGGGCGGGCTCGATGCCTTCCTGGCCGCCTACGGGCTCGGCACCGAAGAGGGCATCGCGCTGATGTGCCTCGCCGAGGCGCTGCTGCGCGTGCCCGATACCGAAACCGCCGACGCGCTGATCCACGACAAGCTCGCGGGCATCGACTGGTCCGAGCACCTCGGCGATTCCAGCTCCACGTTCGTCAACGCCGCAACGTTCTCGCTGATGCTGACCGGCGAAGTGCTGCGCAGCGGCGCGAAGCCCGACGCGGGGTTCGCCAATGCGCTGCGCCGCGCGGTCGGGCGACTGGGCGAGCCGGTCATCCGCCAGGCGACGCTCCAGGCGATGCGCATCTTGGGCGGGCAATTCGTGTTCGGCCGCACCATCGACGAAGCGCTCAAGCGCGCCGCGCCCGAACGCAAGCAGGGTTTGACGCACAGCTTCGACATGCTCGGCGAGGCGGCGATGACGTTCGCCGACGCCGAGCGCTATCGCCAGTCCTATGCCGCCGCGATCGCCCGGCTGGCCCGCGAAGCCAGAGGTGGAATGCGCGCGAGCCCCGGCATCTCGGTCAAGCTCTCGGCGCTCTATCCGCGCTACGACTTCTTCCACGCCGAAGCGGCCAAGGCCGCCCTGGTGCCGATCGTTCGCGAGCTGGCGCTGGCCGCGAGCCGGGCCGACATCCACTTCACGATCGACGCCGAAGAGGCCGAGCGGCTCGAGCTGTCGCTCGACGTGATCGAGGCGCTGGTCGAGGACGAGGCGCTGTTCGCGAACGGCTGGGAAGGTTTCGGTCTGGCGATCCAGGCCTATCAGAAGCGCGCGGTCGCGCTGTGCGACTGGATCGCCGCGCTGGCCCGCCGCCACAATCGCCGGCTCATGGTCCGCCTCGTCAAGGGCGCCTACTGGGACGCCGAGATCAAGCTCAGCCAGGTCGGCGGATACACAGACTATCCTGTCTTCACCCGCAAGCTCGCGACCGACGTTTCCTACCTCGCCTGCGCCAACAAGCTGCTTTCCGCCGCCGACGTGATCTACCCGGCGTTCGCCACGCACAACGCCTATACGATCGCCGCGATCAAGAAGCTCGCTGCGGGTCGTGAACTGGAATTCCAGCGCCTGCACGGCATGGGCGAGCAGGTTTACGAGACGCTCGCCGAGGAAGAAGGCGATCATCCGACCCGGGTGCGGATCTATGCGCCGGTCGGCGGGCACAAGGACCTGCTCGCCTACCTCGTCCGCCGCCTGCTCGAGAACGGCGCGAACAGCAGCTTCGTCAACCGCATGGCCGATGCCGACGTGCCGGCCGCCGAGCTCGCCACCGATCCCGCCGCCGACCTCGCCGCGCTGCAGCCCCGCCGCAACCCGGCGATCCCGCTGCCGGCCGACATCTACCCCAACCGCCGCAACAGCGCCGGCATCGACTTGGCCGATCCGCTGGTCCGGGAACCGCTGCTGGCGGAGCTACGCGAGCTCGACGGCCGGGCATGGGCGGCGGTTCCGACCGCGATCGCAGGCAACCGGGGGGCCACTGAGGACGTCCGCTCGCCCCACGACAACCGCGCGGTCGTCGGCCAGGCGCTCCATGCCACCTCGGCCGACATCGACCTCATGCTTGCCCGGGCCGAGACGGCCCAGCCGGCTTGGGACGCGCTCGGCGGCGCCGAGCGGGCGCGGCTGCTCATCAACGCGTCGGACCTGTTCGAAGCCCATGCCGCCGAGATCATTTCGCTGTGCCAGCGCGAGGCGGGCAAGACGCTGATGGACAGCGTGCTCGAGCTGCGCGAGGCGGTCGACTTCCTGCGCTATTACGCCTGCGAAGCGCGCATGTTGTTCTCCGCGCCGCAGCCGCTGCCCGGGCCGACCGGCGAGCAGAACCTGCTGCGGCTCCATGGGCGCGGCGTCTTCGCGACGATCAGTCCGTGGAACTTCCCGCTGGCGATCTTCAGCGGGATGGCCACCGCGGCGCTCGCCGCGGGTAACACGGTCATCGCCAAGCCTGCCGAGCAGACCCCGCTGATCGCCGCGCTGGCGGTTCGGCTCTGCCACGAGGCGGGCATTCCCGACGACGTGCTCCAGCTCGCCCCCGGCGACGGCAAGGTCGGCGCGGCGCTCACTTCCGACCCGCGCATCGCGGGCGTCGCCTTCCCCGGCTCGACCGAGACCGCGCGCGCGATCAACCGCGCGCTCGCCGCCCGCGACGCGCCGATCGCCACCCTCATCGCCGAGACCGGAGGCCAGAACGCGCTGATCGTCGACAGCTCCGCCCTGCCCGAGCAAGTCACGCGCGACGTGATGAGCTCGGCCTTCCAGAGCGCCGGCCAGCGCTGCTCGGCGCTGCGCGTGCTTTACCTGCAGGACGACATCGCCGATTCCGCGCTGGCGATGATCCGCGGCGCGTTCGAAGCGCTCGAGATCGGCGACCCGGCGGAGCTGGCCACCGACGTCGGCCCGGTCATCGACGCCGAGGCCAAGGCCGCGCTCGACGATCACATCGCGGCGATGCGCGCGAGCGGCCGCCGTGTCTGGCAGCGCGAGCTGGAGGGTGTTTGCGCACGCGGCACTTTCGTTGCCCCCACGATCGTCGAGGTCGGCTCGATCACCGACCTGCAACGCGAGAACTTTGGCCCGGTCCTGCACGTCGCGCGCTTCCCCGCCGACGGGCTCGACCGCGTCATCGAGGCGATCAACGCGACCGGCTACGGACTGACGCTCGGCCTCCACAGCCGCATCGACGCAACCCGTCGGCTGGTCGAAAGCCGTGCCCATGCGGGCAACTTCTACGTCAACCGCAACCAGATCGGGGCGGTGGTCGGCAGCCAGCCGTTCGGCGGCGAGGGACTTTCGGGCACCGGGCCCAAGGCCGGCGGCCCGAACTACGTGATCCGCTTCGCCACCGAGCGCGTCACCACGATCGACACCACCGCCGCGGGGGGAAATGCGAGCCTGCTTGCGGGCGGGTGATCTCCCCTCCCGCTTGCGGGAGGGGCCGGGGGTGGGCGAGTTCGCGGGTGCCACGCAGACCCACCCCTAACCCCTCCCGCAAGCGGGAGGGGGATAAGTCACGTCGTTCCCTTGCCCCGCCCCGCGCGCTCCGGAATCCCTTGCCCATGGCCATTCTCTCAGACCGCTGGATTCGCAACGAAGCCCGCCACAGCGGCATGATCGAGCCGTTCGTCGAGCATCAGCAGCGCGAAGGCTGCATCAGCTACGGCCTTTCCTCGTACGGTTACGACGCGCGGGTGGCGGACGAGTTCAAGATCTTCACCAACGTCGACAACGCGGTTGTCGACCCGAAGAATTTCTCCTCCAACTCGTTCGTCGACCGCAAGACCGATGTCTGCGTGATCCCGCCCAACAGCTTTGTGCTCGCGCGCACGGTCGAGTACTTTCGCATCCCGCGCGACGTGCTGGTGATCTGCTTGGGCAAGAGCACGTATGCCCGCTGCGGCATCATCGTGAACGTCACCCCGCTGGAACCCGAATGGGAAGGCCACGTGACACTCGAATTCTCGAACACCACGCCGCTGCCGGCCAAGATCTACGCCAACGAGGGCGCCTGCCAGTTCCTTTTCCTCAAGGGCAACGAGCCGTGCCAGGTCAGCTATGCAGAGCGCTCGGGCAAGTACATGGGCCAGCGCGGCGTGACCCTCCCCAAGCTCTGATCGGCACGGATCAGCCCGCCATGCGTTGATGGCGGGCGCGGCTGGACGGGCCGACGCCGGGGAGAGATGCCATGTCCTTGATTGCCGCGATCATCGGGCGCGTGCTGCTGGCCGCGATGTTCATCGTTTCGGGGCTGCAAAAGATCGCCGATCCGACGCCGACCGCCCAGATGCTCTCGGCCACCAACCTGCCGGCGAACCTGGCAATGCCCACCGGTGTGTTCGAAGTCGTCGCCGGCATCCTGCTCGCGATCGGGCTGATGACGCGGCTGACGGCGATCGTCCTCGCCGTGTTCGTGGCGCTGACGATCTTCTTCTTCCATCACGACTTCACCGACCCGATCCAGGGCATCCTGGCGCTCAAGAACGTGGCGATCATCGGCGGGCTGCTGATGGTCTTCGCCTATGGCCAGATGCGCGGCAGCTACGACTACATGCGCGAACGCCGGCGGACCTACGACGCCGAGTTGCGCGCCGCGCGCGCCGAGGGCAAAGCGGAAGGCGCGATGACGGGGCCGCGAGCCGTGGTGACCGACGTCGACGGTGACGGTGTGCCCGATTCGAGGCCGAAGCGTCGCTGGTTCTAAGACCAGGCGGGAGGGGAAGATGACGGATATCGCAGCGCTGCTCGAGCGCATCGAGACGCTCGAGCGCAAGGCGCAGGCGGCGGAGGACTACCGCGAACTGGTCAACTTGCAGGGCGCCTACGGGTATTACGTGGACAAGGGGCTGTGGGACAAGGCGGCCGACCTGTTCGCGCGTGACGGCACGCTCGAGATCGCCGGGCGCGGCGTCTATGTCGGGCGCGAGCGGGTGCGCGCGTATCTCAGGCACCTGCCGCCTTACGAGCGCGGCACGCTGTACAACCACATGCAGTTGCAGCCGGTGCTCCACATCGACAGCGAGGCCGGCACCGCGAAAGGCCGCTGGCGGACGCTGATGATGGTCGGCTGGCTGGGCAAGGAAGGCCGCTGGGGCGAGGCGACCTACGAGAACGCCTACGTGCGCGAAGAGGGCCGCTGGCGCATCGCCAAGCTGCACGGGATCATCAATTTCTACTGCGAGTACGACGAAGGCTGGCACCGCGGCGGGGTGAAGCTGCTACGCTCGATCGAAGGGCTGGCCCCCGACCGGCCGCCGAGCTTCGAATACGAGGCCTTCCCGGAGCCGGTGATCGCCCCGTTCCACTACGAGGAAGTCTAGGCGGAGGCCCGCTCGAGCCGCGCCCGCGCTTCGGTCTCGCCGATGAGCGGGAGCAGTGCGTGCATGTCGGGGCCCGAATCGCGGCCGGTCAGCGCCTGGCGCAGCGGGTGGAACAGCGCCTTGCCCTTGCGTCCGGTCGCGGCCTTGAGCGCCGAGGTGAGCGCGCTCCAAGGGTCCTCGCCCCAGGTGAACAGGCGCGCGGCTTCGGCGAGGTAGGCGCGGGTTTCCGCATCGAGCCGCGGGACTTCGATGGGGCCGGTGACGACTTGCCACCAGTCCCCGGCATCGGCGACGCGCTCCAGGTTCGGGCGGATCGCCTCCCAAGCCTCGGGCCCCATGCCTTCGGGCAGGCGCGGAGCGACGTGCTCGAAAGGCAGGTGGTGAAGGATGGCGGCGTTGAGGCGGGCGAGCTCGGCTTCGTCGAAGCGCGCGGGGGCGCGGCCGAAATGCGCGAGGTCGAACGTCTCCACCAGCACCGCGCGATCGGCGATCGGCTCGACCGGCAGCGACGTGCCGAGCCGCGCGAGCAGCGCGATAACCGCCTCGGGCTCGATCCCGGCCTCACGCAAGGCGTCGCAGCCGAGCGAGCCGAGGCGCTTGGACAGCTTGCCCTCGGTGCCGACCAGCAGCGCCTCGTGCGCGAAGCGGGGCGGCTCGGCACCCAGCGCGGTGAACATCTGCAACTGCACCGCGGTGTTGGAGACGTGGTCCTCGCCGCGCAGCACGTCGGTCACGCCCATCTCGATGTCGTCGACCGCGCTTGGCAGCATGTAGAGCCACGAGCCGTCGGCGCGGCGGACCACGGGGTCGCTGAGCTGCGCAGGGTCGAAGTGTTGCGGGCCGCGGATGCCGTCATGCCATTCGATCGGTTCAGCGCGCTCGAGCTTGAAGCGCCAGTGCGGCGCAAGGCCTTCCGCTTCCTTCGCGGCGCGCTCCTCGTCGGTCAGTTCGAGCGCGGCGCGGTCGTAAATCGGCGGCAAGCCGCGACCGAGCGCGATCTTGCGCTTGAGGTCGAGCTCCTGCGCCGTCTCATAACAGGGGTAGACGCGCCCCGAGGCCTGGAGCTTGCCCAACGCAGCCTCATAAAGCGAGAGCCGCGCGGACTGACGTTCCTCGCCATCGGGCGCGAGGCCCAGCCATGCGAGATCCTCGCGGATCGACTCGACGAACGCCTCGCGGCTCCGCTCGGCGTCGGTGTCGTCGATCCGCAGCAGGAACCGCCCGCCCTGTTTCCGCGCCAGCAGCCAGTTGTGCAACGCGGTGCGAATGTTGCCGACGTGCAGCCGACCGGTTGGCGACGGCGCGAAGCGGGTGGTGACGGTCATGGCGCTCCCATAAGCCATTTCGCGGCTCGGGGAAGTCGCTGCCGCGTCAGGCCAGCACGGCGAGGGCTGCCGGGTCGAAATCGGCGACGTCCGCGCCGTGGCGGACTTTCTCCACCCAGTCGGGATCGGCGAGCAGCGCACGGCCGACTGCGATCAGGTCGAACTCGCCGCGCTCCATCCGCTCCACCAGCCCGTCGAGGCTGGCAACCTGGGAGCTTTGACCCCGGAACGCGCCGAAGAAGTCGCCGGACAGTCCTACCGAGCCGACGCTGATGGTCGGCACGCCGGTGATCTTCTTGGCCCAGCCGGCGAAATTGAGCCCCCGCTCCCCGTCCACTTCGGGAAACTCGGCTTCCCAGAAGCGGCGCTGCGAGCAGTGCAGGATATCGACGCCGGCCTCGACCAGCGGAACGAGCCATTGTTCCATCTCGCGCGGGGTCGCGGCAAGGCGCGCGGTATAGTCCTGCTGTTTCCACTGGCTGAGGCGGAGCAGGATCGGATAGTCCGGCCCGACGGCTTCGCGCATCGCCGCGACGACCTCGGCGGCGAAGCGCGAGCGTTCGCCAATCGTCGCGCCGCCCCAGCGATCCTGCCGCTGGTTCGTGGCGGACCAGAAAAACTGGTCGATCAGGTATCCATGCGCACCGTGGATCTCGAGCGTGTCGAAACCGAGCGCCTTGGCATCGGCGGCGGCGCGGGCGAACGCAGCGATGGTGTCGGCGACCGCCTCCTCGCTCATCGGTTCGCCGACCGGCTGGCCGGGCGCGTTGAGGCCCGAAGGTGTGTCGAGCGCCGCGCGTTCGAAGTCAGCCTCGCTCGAGGGCGTGCCACCGGTGTGCCAGATCTGCGGCCCCATCTTGCCACCCGCCGCGTGCACCGCATCGATCACGCCCTGCCAACCGCCGAGCGGCTCCTCGTCGTGGAAGAAAGGAATGTGCGGCAGGTTGCGCGAGGCGGGCCGGCGAACCACCGTTCCCTCGGACAGGATCAGACCCACGCCGCCTGCGGCGCGGCGGGCGTAATAGGCCGCATTGGCCTGCCGCGGGATGCCGTCAGGCGCCATGTTGCGCGTCATCGGCGCCATGACGATCCGGTTCGGAAGCGACAGTTTCGGCGATTGGAACGGTTCGAACAGAGTGGCGGTGTCGGTCATGAAAGCTCCGCAGGTTATGGCTTGCGGGCTATCTGGGTTCCGCTGGCGAGGCATCAAGCGCACTTTCAGAGCGCAAAGAAAACCCCGTCACTGGCTGAACAGGATCACGCTTCGGCCGCCGCCCGAGAATTCGATCCCGTTCGACGGCAAGCGCCGCACCGCTTCGGCAGCCTCGAACGCTGCTTGAACCGCTTCTTCTTCGGGGAGGAGGCCGCGCTCGCAAGTGACGACGGGCGCGGTCTCGGTGACGAGGCGGACGCCCTCGAAGCGGTAGCTCCAGGCGAACTTCACGCAATCGGCCGAGACGCGGATCGTCGTGTCGTCGATCGTGGCCGAGATGCCGTGCGGCAGGTCGATGTCCTGCCCGTCGACGCCGGGAATACGGTACTCGCCGACCAGCTCCGCGGCCGAAACGATGGCTCCGACGACGGGCTCATCGCCGGCCGGAGAGCCCGTCGGCTCCGTGGCGGGGCTGGCAGGCGTGGCGGGCGTTCGTCGACAGTAGGCGGAGCGTTAGTCGAAGGCTGGCAGGCGGTTAGCGCCGCGGCCATGACGAGGCAGGGCATCAAAACGATGGCTGGGCGCTTGATCATGGCGCCCACGCTACACGCGAGCGTGCCAAAGAAAAGCCCCGCCGGAGCGATCCGGCAGGGCTTTCGTGGGGCCGACCGAGCCGAGAATTACTCCTCTTCGGCGGCGCCTTCTTCCGCAGCCACTTCGGGAGCCTCGAGCGTCTCCTCGGCCTGCTGCAGGTACTCGCCCGCATCGGCGTCGGTGCCGTGAGTCTCGCCCTCCATCCGGGCCAGCGGATCGTCACCGATCGCCGCTTCCGGGCCCTGTTCGAGCTCGGCGGCGTGCTCCTCGGCGGCCGAGTTGGCCATGATGAGGTGCTCCTGCGCCTTCTTCCACTGCGCACGGATCGCGGCGTCGCGGCTGTTCGCCGTCACGCGCATCCGGTTCATGCCCGCGCCGGTGCCCGCGGGGATGAGACGGCCGACGATCACGTTCTCCTTGAGGCCGATGAGGGTGTCCTTCTTGCCCTCGACCGCGGCCTGGGTGAGCACGCGGGTGGTCTCCTGGAACGAAGCCGCCGAGATGAACGAACGCGTCTGCAGGCTCGCCTTGGTGATGCCGAGCAACACCGGAGTGCCGACCGCGGGCTGCTGGCCCTTGGACAGCTTGGCGTTGACCTCGTCCATCTCCTCGCGATCGAGCTGCTCGCCCGGCAGCAGCGTGGTGTCGCCGCCGTCGGTGATCTCGACCTTCTGCAGCATCTGGCGAACGATTACCTCGATGTGCTTGTCGTTGATCTTCACGCCCTGGAGCCGGTAGACTTCCTGGATCTCGCTCACGAGGTACTCGGCCAGCGCCTCGACCCCCATGACCTCGAGGATGTCGTGCGGGTTCGGGCTGCCCGAGATCAGCGTGTCGCCCTTCTTGACGAAGTCGCCTTCCTGGACGTCGATGACCTTGGTCTTCGGCACCAGGTATTCGACCGGATCCCCCTCTTCCGGGACAATCGCGATCTTGCGCTTGGCCTTGTAGTCGCGGACGAACTCGATGCGGCCGTTGATCTTGGCGATCGTGGCCACGTCTTTCGGCATGCGCGCCTCGAACAGCTCGGCAACACGCGGCAGACCGCCGGTGATGTCGCGCGTCTTGGCGGCCTCGCGCGAGGCACGGGCGAGGATGTCACCCGCCTCGACCTGCTGGCCGTCCTCGACCGAGAGCGCCGTGCCCGGGGCGAGCATGTAACGCGCCGCCTCGGTTTCCTCGCCCTTCTTGCCGGCTTCCTCGCCGAGCAGGGTCAGGCGCGGACGCAGGTCCTCCTTCTTGGAGCGGCCCGTGGCGCGATACTCGGTGACGACACGCTGGGCGATGCCGGTGGCCTCGTCCACGCGCTCTTCCATCGTCTTACCGTCGACCAGGTCCTGGAAGCGGACGGTGCCCGACTGCTCGGTGATGATCGGCAAGCTGAACGGGTCCCATTCGGCCAGGCGATCGCCTTCCTTCACCGAGGCGCCGTCCTCGAACATCAGCACGGTGCCGTAGGGCACGCGATGGATCGCGCGCTCGCGGCCTTCCGCGTCGATCACCGCCATCTCGCCGGTGCGGGCGAGCGACAGGCGCCGGCCGCGCTTGTCGACGATCGTCGGCATGTCGCGGTATTCGACCTTGCCGTCCGAGATCGATTCGAGGTGGCTGGTCTCGTTGACCTGCGCCGCGCCGCCGATGTGGAAGGTCCGCATCGTCAGCTGCGTGCCCGGCTCACCGATCGACTGCGCCGCGATCACGCCGACCGCCTCCCCGATGTTGACCGGCGTGCCGCGCGCGAGATCGCGCCCGTAGCACTTGCCGCACACGCCCTGTTCGGCCTCGCAGACCAGCGGGCTGCGAATCTTCGCCGACTGCACTTCGGCTTCCTCGATCGCCTTGACCATCGGCTCATCGAGCAGCGTGCCCGCCTTGACGATGACCTCGTTGGTCTTGGCGTTGACCAAGTCTTCCGCGGTGGTGCGGCCGAGGATGCGCTCACCGAGCGACGCGATGACCGAGCCGCCCTGGATGATCGCGCGCATTTCCAGCGCGCGATCGGTGCCGCAGTCGTCCACGATCACCACGCAGTCCTGCGACACGTCGACCAGGCGGCGGGTCAGGTAACCCGAGTTCGCCGTCTTGAGAGCGGTGTCGGCCAGGCCCTTGCGGGCGCCGTGGGTCGAGTTGAAGTACTCGAGAACGGTCAGGCCTTCCTTGAAGTTCGAGATGATCGGGGTCTCGATGATCTCGCCCGACGGCTTGGCCATGAGGCCGCGCATACCGGCGAGCTGCTTCATCTGCGCCGGGCTACCGCGCGCGCCCGAGTGGCTCATCATGTAAATCGAGTTGATCGGCTTGAGACGGCCGGTGTCTTCGTCGACCGGCTCGGCCCGGATCTCGTCCATCATGGCGTTCGCCACCTGGTCGCCGCAACGGCTCCAGGCGTCGATCACCTTGTTGTACTTTTCCTGCTGGGTGATGAAGCCGTCCTGGTACTGCTGCTCGTAATCGGCCACCAGCGCCTTGGTCTGCTCGACCAGCTCGGTCTTCGAATCCGGGATGATCATGTCATCCTTGCCGAACGAGATGCCCGCCTTGAACGCGTGCCGGAAGCCCAGCGCCATGATCGCGTCGGCGAACAGCACCGTGTCCTTCTGGCCGGTGTGACGATAGACTTGGTCGATGACGTCGCCGATCTCCTTCTTGGTGAGGAGGCGGTTGACGATCTCGAACGGCACCTTGTGCGATTGCGGCAGCGTTTCGCCGAGCAGCATGCGGCCCGGCGTGGTCTCGACGCGCTTCATGTACTCCTTGCCGTCCTCGCCCACTTGCGGGACGCGGCTGATGATCTTGGAGTGCAACGTGACGGCGCCGACATGGAGCGCCTGGTGCACCTCGGCGATGTCCGCCAGCACCATGCCCTCGCCGGGCTCGCCCGCGCGGTCCATCGACAGGTAGTAAATGCCCAGCACCATGTCCTGCGAGGGAACGATGATCGGCTTGCCGTTGGCGGGGCTGAGGATGTTGTTGGTCGACATCATCAGCACGCGCGCTTCCAGCTGCGCCTCGAGGCTCAGCGGGACGTGCACGGCCATCTGGTCGCCGTCGAAATCGGCGTTGAACGCCGAGCAGACCAGCGGGTGAAGCTGGATCGCCTTGCCCTCGATCAGCACCGGCTCGAACGCCTGGATGCCCAGACGGTGGAGCGTCGGCGCGCGGTTGAGGAGGACCGGGTGCTCGCGAATGACTTCATCGAGGATGTCCCAGACTTCCTTGCGCTCCTTCTCGACCCACTTCTTGGCCTGCTTCAAGGTCATCGACAGACCCTTGGCGTCGAGGCGCGCGTAGATGAACGGCTTGAACAGCTCGAGCGCCATCTTCTTGGGCAGGCCGCACTGGTGCAGCTTGAGCTCAGGCCCGGTCACGATGACCGAGCGGCCCGAGTAGTCGACGCGCTTGCCGAGCAGGTTCTGGCGGAAGCGACCCTGCTTGCCCTTGAGCATGTCGGACAGCGACTTCAGCGGACGCTTGTTGGCGCCGGTGATGACGCGGCCGCGGCGGCCGTTGTCGAACAGCGCGTCGACCGCTTCCTGCAGCATGCGCTTTTCGTTGCGGACGATGATGTCCGGCGCGCGCAGCTCCATCAGCCGCTTGAGGCGGTTGTTGCGGTTGATCACGCGGCGATAGAGGTCGTTGAGGTCCGAAGTCGCGAAGCGGCCACCGTCGAGCGGCACCAGCGGGCGCAGCTCGGGCGGGATGACCGGCACGACGTCGAGGATCATCCACTCGGGACGATTGCCCGAATCGATGAAGCTCTCGACCACCTTCAGCCGCTTGATGATCTTCTTCGGCTTGAGCGTGGACTTGGTCTCGGCCAGTTCCTTGAGGAGGTCTTCCTTCTCCTGCGCGAGGTCGAGATCCATCAGCATGATCTTGACCGCCTCGGCGCCGATGCCGGCGGTGAAGGCGTCCTCGCCGTACTCGTCCTGCGCGTCGAGCAGCTCATCCTCGGTGAGGAGCTGGAACTTCTCGAGCGGCGTCAGGCCCGGCTCGGTCACGATGTAGCTCTCGAAGTAGAGCACGCGCTCGAGCTGCTTGAGCTGCATGTCGAGCAGCAGGCCGATGCGCGAGGGCAGGCTCTTCAGGAACCAGATGTGCGCGACCGGCGCGGCGAGCTC
>JAEZCZ010000008.1 GCA_023433305.1 Pseudomonadota bacterium
GTCACGGCCCCGGTGTCGAAAGCCGCCATCGGCGGCGTCGCCCCCGGCTTCGTCGGCCAGACCGAAGCGCTCGCCGACAGCTGCGGCATGGCGCGCGAGGATGCCGTGATGATGCTGGCCGGGCCGAGCCTGCGAACCGTGCCGATGACGGTCCATTGCGCCCTGTCCGAAGTCCCCGGTCGGCTCACCGTCGAGCTGATCGCCGGCCGCGGTCGCATCGTCGAGCGGGCGCTCCGCCAGGACTTCGGCATCGAACGGCCCCGCCTCGCGATCTGCGGGCTCAACCCGCACGCCGGCGAGGAAGGCCGCATGGGGCGCGAGGAAATCGAGATTATCGCGCCCGCCATCGCCGCGCTGCAAGCCGAGGGCGTCGATGCGACCGGTCCGCATCCCGCCGATACATTGTTCGCGCCGCGCAAGCGCGGCTCCTACGACGTCGCCATTGCGATGTATCACGATCAGGCGCTCGTGCCGCTCAAGACGCTCGACTTCGATCGCGGCGTCAACGTCACCCTCGGCCTGCCGATCGTGCGTACTTCGCCCGATCACGGCACCGCGTTCGACATCGCCGGCAAGGGCATCGCCGATCCGGGCGCGATGATCGCGGCGATCCGCATGGCGGGCGAGATGGTGGCGCGGCGGGCGGCCGCGTGACGCTTCCCCCGCTGCGCGAGGTCATCGCCGCGCACGGGCTCAGCGCCTCGAAGGCGCTCGGGCAGAACTTCCTGCTCGACGAGCAACTCCTCGACCGCATCGCGCGGATCCCGGGCGACCTCACCGATCGCGCGGTGCTGGAGATCGGCCCCGGCCCCGGTGGCCTGACCCGCGCGTTGCTGCGCGCCGGCGCCCGTGTGACCGCGATTGAGATGGACCGACGCTGCCTCCCCGCACTTGCCGAGCTGTCCGAAGCCTTCCCCGGCCGCCTCCGGATCGTCGAAGGCGATGCCACCGGCATCGACCATGCCGAGCTGATGGGGGAGCCTTTCGCCGTCTGCGCCAACCTCCCCTACAACGTCGGCACGGCGCTGTTCACCGGCTGGCTCTCCGGCTCGAAAGCCCGGGAAGGCGTGTGGCCGCCGCGCTGGACGAGCCTGACGCTGATGTTCCAGCAGGAGGTCGCCCAGCGCATCGTCGCCGCTCCGGGGACGAGCGCCTACGGAAGGCTCGCGATCCTTGCCCAGTGGCGCTCGACCGCCAGGCTGGCGATGAAGGTCCATCGCAGCGCCTTCACGCCCCCGCCCAAGGTAATGAGCGCGGTGGTCCATGTCGAACCGGCCGCTCAGCCGGAAGGCGTCTCGCCGCGCACGCTCGAAAAGGTCACCGAGGCCGCTTTCGGCCAGCGCCGCAAGATGCTGCGGCAGAGCCTGAAGGGCCTGCCCGGGGCGATCGACGCCCTCGACCGCCTCGGCATCGATCCGCAGCGTCGCGCCGAGACCCTGAGCGTGGCCGAGTTCGTCGCGCTCGCGCGGGAGCTGTCTTGAGCCAGGTCGTCCAGCTCATCGCCAATCCGCGCGCGGGCCGCCACAAGGTCCGTCGCATCCGCGAGCTCGCCGCCGCGTTCGAGCGGCTCGGCGCCACGGTCCACTATACCGAGTGCGCCGCCCAGCCGCCCGCGGTCCGCGAAGACGCCACGCACGTCTGCATCGCCGCCGGGGACGGCACTGTGCGACACGTCGCCGGGATGATCGCCCGCGGCCGCCATCCCGTTTCGCTCAGCATCTACCCGGCGGGCACCATCAACCTGCTCGCGATGGAAGCCGGTTATCCGAGCCGGCCCGAGGAATTCGCGCGTCTCGTTCTCGCCGGCGAACCGGCCCGCAAGCACTATCCCGTCACGCTCGGCGACGGCTACTTCTTCGCCTGCGCCGGCGTCGGGCCGGACAGTCTCGCCGTCGCCGGCGTCTCGTCGCGCTTGAAGCGGATGATCGGCCGCCTTGCCTATGGCGTCGCCTTCGCACGGCTGCTCCTCGCCTGGCCTCGCCACCCCATCACCCTGACGATCGACGACCGCGCGATCGCGTGCGAGGCTTTCTACGTCGCCAAGGGCCGCTACTACGCCGGCCGCTGGAGCTTTGCACCGCACGCGCGCGTCGATGATCCGCTGCTCCACGTCGTCGCGCTCCGCACGGCCCGCCGGCGCGATTACGCCCGCTTCGTCTGGACGCTGGTGAATGGCGGCGACGTAGCCCGGCTGGCGAACGTCGAGATCGTCACATGCACCCGGCTGGAAGCTTCGGCCGACCACCCCCTGCCCGTCCAGGCCGATGGCGACGTCGTCGACACCTTGCCGGTGGCTCTCAGCGTGGACCAGGTGCCGTTGAGGTTCTGCTAGCTGCCCTGCTTCACCTTCTTGCGCCAGGCGTGGAGCAAAGGCTCGGTATAGCCATTCGGCTGCTCTAATCCTTTGAAGACGAGGTCTTGCGCGGCAAGGAACGCGGGATGGCTGCCCCATTGCCCATCCATGGGCCGGTAGGCCGGATCGCCGGCATTCTGCCCGTCCACCTTGGCCGCCATGCGCTTCAGCGAAGCCACGACCTGCTCCTGGCTTACCACCCCGTGGAGCAGCCAGTTGGCGATGTGCTGGCTCGAAATGCGCAGCGTCGCGCGGTCCTCCATCAGCCCTATGTCATTGATGTCGGGGACTTTCGAGCAGCCGATGCCCTGATCGATCCAGCGCACCACATAGCCGAGCAGCCCCTGGCAATTGTTGTCGAGCTCCTCGGCAATCTCCGCCTCGCTCCAGTTCGTCCCTTCGGCCAGCGGTATCGTCAGCAGCGCATCGAGGCCCGGCGCCTCCCCCGCCAACGCCCGCGCCTCGAACACGTCGCTCGCGTGGTAATGCAGCGCGTGGAGCACGGCCGCCGTCGGCGATGGCACCCACGCCGTGTTCGCGCCCGCTTCGAGGTGCGCGCCCTTCTCCTCCAGCATCGCGTGCATCCGGTCTGGCGCGGCCCACATGCCCTTGCCGATCTGCGCCTTGCCCGACAGCCCGCATTCGAGACCGATCGCGACGTTGCGCTTCTCGTAGGCGTCGATCCACTCCGACCGCTTCATGTCGCCCTTGCGGATCATGGGGCCCGCGCGCATCGAGGTGTGGATTTCGTCCCCCGTGCGATCGAGGAAGCCCGTGTTGATGAACACGATGCGATCCTTCACCGCGTGAATGCAGGCCGCGAGGTTGGCGCTCGTACGGCGCTCCTCGTCCATCACGCCGACCTTGATCGTGTGCCGTTCGAGCCCGAGCAGGTCCTCGACCGCGTCGAACAGGTCGTTGGTGAAAGCGCACTCGTCGGGCCCGTGCATCTTCGGCTTGACGATGTAGATGCTGGCGCAGCCGCTGTTCGGCCGCGCGGTCTGGCCGGTGGCGTCGAGCGCCCCGATCGCGCCGGTGACCACGGCGTCGAGGATTCCCTCGGGTATCTCCGCCCCGCCGGGCAGCAGGACCGCGGGGTTGGTCATCAGGTGGCCGACATTGCGCACGAACAGCAGGCTGCGGCCGGATAGCGTCAGCTCGCTCTCATCCGTGCAGGTGACTTTCACGTCGTCCGCGAGCTTGCGCGTCAACGACTTGCCGCCCTTTTCGAACTCGGCTTCGAGGTCGCCGCGGATCACGCCGAGCCAGTTGCGGTAACCGAGCAGCTTGTCCTCGGCATCAACCGCGGCGACCGAATCCTCCAGGTCGACGATCGTCGTGATCGCCGCTTCCAGGCGAATGTCCGCGATCCCGGCGGCGTCGCCGCGACCGATCGGATGCGCGCGGTCGAACACGACCTCGATGTGCAGGCCGTTGTGGCAGAACATCTGTCCGCGCTCGGTGCACCCGAGATGGTCGTCGGGCTCGCACAGCACGATCTCGTCCGGCCCGCCGATATCGCACCAACTCCCCTCGGCAAGCGGGAGCGCGATGTCGAGGAAAGCGCGCCCCGCTTCGATCACCGCGGTCCCGCGCGCGGCATCGTAGCCCGGCCCTGCCGCGACCGGCGCGTGCGGCAGCGCGTCGGTGCCGTAATAGGCGTCGTAGAGGCTGCCCCAGCGCGCGTTCGCGGCATTGAGCAGGAAGCGGGCATTCAGCGCCGGCACCACGAGCTGCGGCCCCGCCATCACCGCGATTTCGGGATCGACGTTGCAGGTACCTATCTCGAACGGCTCCGGCTCGGGCACGAGGTAGCCGATCTCCTCGAGAAAATCGCGATAGGCGGCCGCATCGTGCGGCTGGCCACGCCGCTCGGCATGCCAGCGGTCGATCCGCGCCTGGAGCGCATCGCGCGTCTCGAGCAGCGCCAGGTTGCGCGGCACGAAGCGCCCGAGCAGCTCGGCAAACCCCTCCCAGAACGCCCCCGCGTCGCGCCCGAGCGCGGCGAGGATCTCGCTCTCGATAAACTCCGCCAGCGCCGCGTCGACCTGCAGCCCGCTTCTCTCGACCCGTTCGCCAGCCATGCGCATCTCCTAACCCGCTTTCCCCCTAGGCATCCATGCGCCACAACGCGAGGGACTGTTTGACAGGACGCGGCGGGAAACTAGGCTTCGTTACGAATGAAACTTGCCGACGAGGAACGCGGGCTCATCGAGCCGATCGACCAGGCCGCGATGCTGGCGCGCACCGAGCGGTGGAGCGCGATCAACAGCGGCACCGGCAACCTCGCCGGCCTGCAACGCCAGGCCGAGGAGCTCGCCGACGCGTTCTCCGCCCTGCCCGGCGAGATGGCGCTGCACGACCCTGCCCCGGTCTCCTCGGTCGATGCCGAGGGTCGCGAGTTCGAGCTCGCGCACGGCCGCCACCTGGTGCTGCGCGTGCGCCCGCGGGCCCAGCGCCGCTTCCTGCTCACCGGCCACATGGACACCGTCTATCCGCCGAGCCACCCTTTCCAGCACGGCCGCTGGCTGGGCGAAGACA
>JAEZCZ010000083.1 GCA_023433305.1 Pseudomonadota bacterium
AACGAAGCCACTGCTTCGTGTCGCCGGGGCGATTGTTTTTGAACGCAGCAAGGTGCAGCCCATGTCCCGCCGTCGCCAGCTTTACGAAGGCAAGGCCTAGATCCTCTACGAAGGCCCCGAGCCCGGCACGATCATCCAGTATTTCAAGGATGACGCCACCGCCTTCAACGCGCAGAAGAAGGGCACGATCAACGGCAAGGGGGTGATCAACAATCGCATCTCCGAGCACGTCTTCCTGCGCCTCGCCCACATCGGCATCCCGACGCACTTCATCCGCCGCCTCAACATGCGCGAACAGCTCGTCCGCCAGGTGGAGATCATTCCGCTCGAGGTGGTCGTGCGCAATGTCGCCGCCGGCTCGATCTCGAAACGTCTCGGCATCGAGGAAGGTGAGCCGCTCCCGCACACGCTGATCGAGTACTACCTCAAGTCCGACGAGTTGCAGGACCCGATGGTCGCCGAAGAGCACATCGCCTGCTTCGGCTGGGCGAACAACGAGGAAATGCAGGACATCGCCGCGATGGCGATCCGCGTGAACGATTTCATGTGCGGGATGTTCGCCGCCATCGGCATCCGCCTGATCGACTTCAAGCTCGAGTTCGGCCGCATCTGGGATGGTGACTACGCCCGCGTGATCCTGGCCGACGAGATCAGCCCCGACAACTGCCGCCTGTGGGATATCACGACCAACGAGAGGCTCGACAAGGACCGCTTCCGCCGCGATCTCGGCGGCGAGGAAGAGGCTTATCAGGAAGTCGCCCGCCGCCTTGGCCTCCTCAACGAGGACTCGGGGCCCGGCGAAGTCTTCGACCTATCCGCCCACCGCACCAAGCTCCGCGGCACCCCGAAGCCGAAGAAATAGGCAAGTCCCCCTCCTCCATGTGGGGGAGGGCGGTTCACAATCATTGCTCGTTCATCGCTCCTCCGGCACAACCGGAGGCGATGATCCGTCGCTTCCTGCTCTCAGCCCTTCTTCTCATCTTAGCCGTTCCCGCCCTGGCCCAGCCGGCCCCGGTGGCGGAACGGCATGAATGGCCGTTCGAGGAAAGCGACCTCCCGCCCGATCCGGCCTATCGTTTCGGCCGGCTCGACAACGGCATGCGTTACATTATCCGGCCCAACAGCACCCCCGCCGGCCAGGGCATGGTGCAATTCTGGGTCGACAGCGGCTCGATTGCGGAGACCGAAGAAGAACGCGGCTACGCGCACTTCATTGAGCATATGGCGTTCAACGGCTCGACCCGGGTGCCCGAGGGCGAGATGGTCAAGCTGCTCGAGCGCGAGGGGCTTGCCTTCGGCGCCGATACCAACGCTTCGACCAACTTCGACGTCACGCTCTACAAGCTCGATCTGCCGCGCAACGATGCCGCGCTCCTCGACACCGCCCTCATGCTGATGCGCGAGACGGCTAGCGAGCTGACAATCAGCCCCGAGGCTGTCGAGCGCGAAAAGGGGATTCTGCTCAGCGAGCGCCGCGTTCGTGATACCTTCCAGTTGCGCAACCTCGTCGACGGCCTCGCCTTCCTCTATCCCGGCGCGCGCTTCGCCGACCGCCTGCCGATCGGCACCGCCGAGTCGCTCCAGGCCGCTACTGCCGACAAACTGCGTGCGCTGTACGAGCGGTTGTATCGACCCGAGAACACCGCGGTGATCGTCGTCGGCGATTTCGATCCAGAACTCGTCGAGGCGACCATCCGCAAACACTTCGAAAGCTGGCAGCCCGCGCCCATCGTTCCGGCGGTCGATCCCGGCCCGATCGCATTCGATCACCAGGGTGAGACCGATATTTACATCGATCCCGCACTTGCCGAGCAAATCACGGTCTCGCGCACCGGCCCCGCGCTCGACCGCACCGACACTAAGGCGTTCCGCGAGAAGAACGTTCGCCGCCAGCTCGGATACAATATCGTCAATCGCCGGCTCCAGCGGCTCACCCGCATCGACGATCCGCCGTTCCGCGGCGCCGGGCTCGGCACTGCCGAAGTGTTCGATTCCGGCCGAACCACCAACCTCGTGATCAACGCGGGTGACAGCGAATGGCGTCGCGCGCTTGCCGCGGCGCAGGCCGAATATCGCCGCGCGCTGGAATTCGGCTTCACCGAAGCCGAGGTTGCCGAGCAGGTCGCCAACTTGCGCGCGAGCCTGGAGAACAACGTCGCCGGCGCCGCGACGCGGTCGAACAGCAGCTTTGTCACGGGCGCCATCACGCTGCTGCAAGATGGCCAGGTCCCGACCACGCCCGAAAGCGGACTCGCACGCTTCCTCGAACATTTGCCCGGCATCACTCCGGAATCGGTGCTCGAAGCGCTCAAGGAAGAGCTCGTCCCGCTCGACAACCCGCTGATCCGCTTCGAAGGACGCACCCCGCCCGAAGGCGGCGCCGAGGCGTTGCGCGAAGCCTGGAATGAAGGCGCAGCCTCCGAAATCGCCGCCGGGGAAGCGGGCGAGCTGGCAGAATGGGGCTACACCGACTTCGGGCCCGCGGGGGAAGTCGTGTCCGACACCGTCGAGCCGCTGCTCGGCATCCGCACGATCCGCTTCGCCAACGGCTTACGGCTCAACCTGAAGAAGACCGACGTCCAGCGCGATCGAATCTCGATCCAGCTCAACGTCGACGGCGGCCACCTGGTCAATACGCTCGAGGATCCGCTCGCCACGCAAATGGCCAGCGCGCTCGAGGTAGGCGGTCTCGGCAAACACACGCGTGACGAGATCCAATCCATCCTTGCCGGCCGCACCGTCGGATTCAATTTCGCTGCGGGCGGCGAGACGTTCGTGGCCGTGGCCAACACCACGTCGCGCGATCTCGAACTCCAGCTCCAGATGATCGCCGCCGGTATCTCCGACCCGGGCTTTCGTCCGCAAGGCGAGGCGCAATACCGCCGCAGCATCGAGAACCTGTTCGCCCAGCTCACCGCCACGCCGCAGAACGCGCTGGGCAATGCGCTTGGCGGGATCATCTCGGATAACGACCCGCGCTACACCCTGCAGCCGAAGGACGCGTACCTCGCGCTCTCCTTTGCCGAGTTGCGCAACGACATCGGTAACCGACTCGACAATGGGGCCCTGGAATTGGCCTTGGTCGGCGATTTCGACGAGCAGCAAGCGATTGATTTCGTCGCCCGCACGCTCGGCGCGCTTCCGCCGCGCGAAGCCGAGTTCCGGCCCTACCACGAGAACCGCAACCGCACTTTCACCGCCGACCGCGCGCCGCGCACGGTCTTCCACGACGGCGCGCCCGACCAGGCGATCGTTCGCATGGACTGGCCGACCACCGACGATCGCGACTTCACCGAAGTCCTCAAATTGGAGGTGCTCGAACGTGTCATGCGCTTGCAGTTGCTCGACAAGGTGCGCGAAGAGCTGGGACAGACCTACACGCCCTCTTCGAACGCCAGCCAGTCGGCGGTCTATCCGGGCTTCGGCTACTTCACGATCGCGGCGCCTATCGATGCCGCCCAGGTCGAAGCCGCGCGCGAGGCCATGCTCGAAACCGTCCAGGGGCTGATCGCCGCCCCAGTCGACGAAGACACGCTGCTGCGCGCTCGCCGACCGATGGTCGAAAGCTACGAGAACGCCCTCAAGACGAACGCCGGCTGGATGAATCTCGTCGACCGCGCCCAGTCCGAACCGCACCGCCTCGAACGGTTCACCAGCGCCATCCGGATCCTCGGCGAAATCTCCCCCGAAGACGTCCGCGCCACCGCCGAGAAGTACCTCAACCCGGAAGAGCGCCTCGAGATCGTGGTCCTGCCAAGGCCGGCGGACTAGCGAGGCACCCTAGCCAGCCGGCCGCAAGTCGTAATCGATCCGGATTCGGACCCATTCACCGATCTGTGGCCGACCGCCGATGCGCGGCGGGCGCACTTTGAATTGCCAGGCCGCCGCCAGGATCGAGCGCACGATCATCGAGCCGCGCGGGTATTCCTCCAGCCCGACGCAGTCCTCGACGCGGTAATCGGGCGCGGTGCGGCAGGCGATCAGCCCCCAGCCCGGCCCCGTCGCGGTCGAGAGATAGCCGCGCAGCTCGTCGTCGTAAGGCTTGCGATACCATGCGGCCGCGTACATCGGCTCGCCATTCGGCGCCGTGCCGACCCGCGCCGAGTCGCCTTGCGCGCTGCCGCTGTTCGCCGGCCCGAACGCTGGCCCGGCGGGAGGCGGATTCTGGATCGGCCGCGGCCCCACACCGTAACGCGGATCGGGCTGGCGCGCGGTCGGAGCAGTCGGCGGCGTCACGACCGGCATCCGCGGCGCTTCGGCGGGTCGCGGCGCAGGCACCGCCGCTTCCTCCGTCTCGCGCGGAGCCGCGCGCTCGATCACTTGCTCGGGTTCGGCGCGTGGTTCTGGTTCCGCCGAGGGGTCGGTCGCCGCCTCATCCGAAGCTTCGATGGCCTTGAAGTCGACGAAAGTGATCTCGTCCTTGCCCGACGGTCCCACCCGGCCCAGCGAGAGCAACAACAAGAGCAGCAGCCCTTCGAGCAGCAGGGCCACCACGATCCCGGTCGCGCGCGGCCCCAATCCGGCGCGCAGACGCTCGGACAGGGTAACGGCGGGAAGGGATTGGGGCTGCGCGGTCAAAAGGGCCTCGGCTTGACTGCGCCTGGAGCTGCGGCTTCCCGAGGCGACGCGCCCTCGATAGAGGCCTGCCTCGAGCGCAACAAGGCCACCCCCGCCCCCTTGTCCCCGCGCCCGGCAATCGCCATAGGCTCCGGCGAGTCTCCCGCAGCAGAAGGCCCCGCCCGATGAAGGTCCGCATCCCATGAAAGTAGAGATTCGGGTCAGCCTCAAGCCCGGCGTGCTCGATCCGCAGGGCCGTGCCGTGCACCACGCGCTCGAAGGCCTCGGTTTCGAAGGCATCCATGACGTCCGCATGGGCCGCCTGATCGAGCTCGATGTCGCCGACGGCACCAGCGACGCGCAGCTCGACGAGATGTGCCGCAAGCTGCTCGCAAACATGGTGATCGAGAACTACCGCATCGAGAAACCGGAACCCGTTCGATGAGCTTCCGATCGGCCGTCATCACGTTCCCGGGGTCCAATTGCGACCGCGACATGGCGGTGGCGCTCGAACAGGTTTCGGGCGTCGCGCCCTACCGCGTCTGGCATCGCGACACCGACTTACCCGAACGGCTCGACTTCATCGCCCTGCCCGGCGGTTTTTCCTACGGCGATTACTTGCGCTCGGGCGCCATGGCAGCGCGCAGCCCGATCATGCAGGCGGTGGTCCGTGCGGCCGAACGCGGGGTGCCTGTGCTGGGCGTGTGCAACGGCTTCCAGGTGCTGACGGAGGCCGGCCTGCTCCCTGGCGCGCTGATGCGCAATGCGGTGCAGACGTTCATCTGCCGCGAAGTCCCGCTCAAGGTCGAGACGAGCCAGTCGCTGTTCACGTCCGCGTACGAGGCCGGACAGACGATCCGCGTTCCCGTCGCCCACCATGACGGCAACTACTTCGCCGACGAAGATACGCTCGACCGGATCGAGGGGGAAGGCCGTGTGGCGTTCCGCTACGCGCAGACGTGCAACGGTTCGCGCCGCGACATCGCGGGCGTGCTCAACGAGGCAGGCAACGTCCTCGGTATGATGCCGCACCCCGAGCGCGCGATCGAACCCGAACATGGCTCGACCGATGGCCGTGCGCTGTTCGAGAGCGCCGTGCGGAGCCTGGCCGACGCCTGAGGCTCAAGCGACCGCCTTGCTGGGCGAACGCCGGGTCAGATTGAGGGCATCCTTCGCCTCCATGGGGCGCCCGAAGTAGAAACCCTGGATCTTGTCGCAGCCGAGCTGCCGGATGAGCTCGACTTCCTCGACCGTCTCGGTGCCTTCCGCCGTCGTGGTCATCTCGAGGCTTTGCGCCATCGCGACGACCGCGCGGATGATCGCGAGGCTCTCGGGGCTGCCCTGCGCGGCGCCCTGCACGAATGTCCGGTCAACCTTGATGGTCGAGAATTTGAGCGCCCGGATATAGCCGAGCGAGGAATAGCCGGTTCCGAAGTCGTCGAGCGCGACTGAGCAGCCGAGCGCCATGATCTCCTCGAGGGCCTGCCGCGCGGTGCGCGCGTCGCGCAGGAAGATGCTCTCGGTCACCTCGACTTCGAGCCGCTGCGCCGGCAGTCCGCTGTCGCCCAGCGCGCGGACGACGTGGCTGGCGAAGCCCGGCTCCAGCAATTGCTCGCCCGAGACATTGACCGCCACCTTGAGCTCGCCCTCCCACTGCGCCGCCTGACGGCACGCCTCGTGGAGCACCCAGTTGCCGATCGGCACGATCAGCCGCGTATCCTCGGCGAGCGGGATGAACTTGCCCGGGCTGACGAAGCCATGTTCCTCGCTGTGCCAGCGCAGGAGCGCCTCGAAGCTGACCAGCGCCTCGCTGTTCGCATCGACCACCGGCTGGAAATTGAGCCGGAACTCCTTCTTTCCGATCGCGTGCCGCAAGGAATGCTCGAGCTGCCGCCGCTCTTCGGCATTGGCATGGAGCGAGGGCTCGTAGGCACAATGCAGACCGCCGCCCTCGTCCTTGGCGCGGTAGAGCGCGAGATCGGCATTGCGCATCAGCGCCTCGACCGAATTGCCGTCCTTCGGGCACACCGCCGAGCCGACGCTGGCGCCGATGTAGAGCTTGTGGTGATCGACGTCGTACGGCTGCGACAGCACGTCGATCACCGCGCTGGCGATCCGCGCCACGCACCCAATCTCGGCAGCGTCGCGGATCACGATGGCGAACTCGTCGCCGCCGAGCCGGCCGCACTGTTCGCCCTCGCCGACGACCGCCATCAGCCGCTGCGAGACTTGCGCCAACAGCAGGTCGCCGACGTGGTGCCCGAGCGAATCGTTGACCGACTTGAACCGGTCGAGATCGATCATCAGGAAGGCGCACTGGCTCTTCCACTGCTCCGCATAGCGCATCGCCTCGCCGAGGGCTTCGGTCAGCATCAGCCGGTTCGGTAGACCGGTCAGCGTGTCGTAGCGCGCGAGGTAGGCGATCTTCTCGTCCGACTCCCGCTGCTCCGTCACGTCCGAACCGACCCCGCGAAAGCCGAGG
The DNA here is from genome assembly GCA_023433305.1 of Pseudomonadota bacterium. Taxonomy (GTDB): domain Bacteria; phylum Pseudomonadota; class Alphaproteobacteria; order Sphingomonadales; family Sphingomonadaceae; genus Croceibacterium_A. Next base: position 7,040 of record JAEZCZ010000083.1, read on the forward strand.
AAATTGCCCTGGTCGTCGAGCGTCGGCGTGCCCGACAGCTCCCACCAGCGGTGGCCGCCGTCGACCTGCACCTGGACGAGCAGGTTGGAGAAGCTCTCGCGCCGCTTCAGGCGCTCGGCGAGGTCGTGGAGGCTCGGCGGGAACTGCCCGCTCTGCCAGGCGTCGCCGGCGATGAGCTGGATGAAGCTGGTGCCGTCTAACGCGCCGGGATCGCGGCCCAGCGCATAGGCGAAGCGCGGGCTGGCCGCGCGGACGCGGCGATTGGTGTCGATCTGCCACAACCAGTCCGCCGCGTTCTCCTGGAACTCGCGCAGCAGCAGCGAAACGACCTCGTCCTTCTCCGCCACGCCCGCCTCGGCGATGCGCGCCGACAGGAAGACGCGCCCGATCTCGGTCGCGCCGACGATAGCGATCAGCAACAATACGGAGGTGACCGCTCCGAACCCGTAGTTGCCGCCGATCACGAACATGGCGATCGCCGCGGCACCGGTTATCGCCGAGAAGACCACGGTCGCCAGCGGCGCCGCCGACATCGTGACGGCCGAGATGGCGATCAGCATCACCACCAGCGTCCACAGCTCCAGGAGCTGCTCGTTCGAAGCGAACGGCACGAAAGCTCCGATCGCAAAGGCCCAGGCCAGCGCGCAGCCCGCGACACCCCGGGCCTGCCGTCGATAATCCACTCGCGACATCGAGGACGGGTCGCTGTGCGCGAGGCTCCGATCGATCCGCGTCGCATGGCCCACCGTCAGGGCCAGGCCCGCAAGCCAGGCCCCGAGCAACCACAGCGGGACCTTGTCCGCAAACAGGGCGACGGTCAGCAACGCCGCGAGCGCATGAGCGAGGAGCCGCGTCAGCGACGTTCGGTGGAGCTGCGCATACTGCAGCGCTCGCAAACGCCCCCAGTCACCCTCCGCGGGTTCCTGCAGCCCGAGAATCTGCAGCGGCGACAGGCGCAGCGGCAGCTTCGGAAGGTTGGAATGATTTCCCGGCACCGCGCCCGCGTAGCGCGCGAATGGTTATGGCCCGGTAAAGTGCGGACGAGCCGGCTGGTAAACCGTTATGGTTACTCGACCGTTACCGATTTCGCGAGGTTTCGCGGCTGGTCGACGTCGGTGCCCTTCACGCAGGCGGTGTGATAGGCGAGCAGTTGCACCGGCACGGCATAGACCAGCGGCGCGATCAGCGGATGCACCCGGGGCATCTCGATCGTCGCCAGGCACCCCTCGCCCGCCTCCGCCAAACCCGCCTTGTCGGAGATGAGCACGATCTTGCCGCCGCGAGCGCGCACCTCGTGCATGTTCGAAACGGTCTTCTCGAACAGCGGGCCCGATGGGGCGAGCACGATCACCGGCACGGCCTCGTCGATCAGCGCGATCGGCCCGTGCTTCATCTCGCCCGACGCATACCCCTCGGCATGGATATAGCTGATTTCCTTGAGCTTCAGCGCCCCCTCGAGCGCGAGCGGAAAGTCCGGCCCGCGCCCGAGGTAGAGCACGTCGCGCGCCGGCGCGATCAGGTGTGCCATCGCGGCAATCTCGTCGTCGTGATCGAGCGCGGCGTTGAGGCAGGCCGGCGCTTCGAGAAGATGCCGCACGATCTCCGCCTCCTCCTCGCGCGTCAGGCGCCCCTTCTTGACCGCGAAATGCGCCGCCAGCGCCGCGAGCACCGCCAATTGGCACGTGAATGCCTTGGTCGAGGCGACGCCGATTTCCGGGCCGGCATGGGTCGGCAGGAGCAGGTCCGCCTCGCGCGCCATCGAGCTCGTGGGCACGTTAACCACAACGGCTATCGTCTGCCCCTCGGCCTTGCAGTGCCGCAGCGCCGCCAGCGTGTCGGCCGTCTCGCCGCTCTGCGAGATGAACAGTGCCAGCCCGCCGGGCTGCAACACGGGGTCGCGATAGCGGAACTCGCTGGCGTAATCGATGTCCACGGGCACCCGCGCGAACTGCTCGAACCAGTATTTCGCGACCATTCCGGCGTAATAACTGGTCCCGCACGCCACGATCGTCACGCGGTCGATGGCCGATATGTCGAAGTCGATCTGGGGCAGCGCCACCTGCTGCTCGACCGGGCGCAGGTAGGAGCGGAGCGTCTGCGCGACGACGGTCGGCTGCTCGAAGATCTCCTTCTGCATGAAGTGGCGGTAATTGCCCTTCTCGATCGCCGTCGCCGACGCGCCCGACGTCGTGATCTCGCGCTCGACGCGATTGTTCTCGCTGTCGAAGATCGTCGCGCCGTCACGGGTGATGACGACCCAGTCGCCCTCGTCGAGATAGGCGATGCGCTGCGTCAGGGGGGCGAGCGCGAGCGCGTCCGAGCCGAGGTAGGTCTCGCCGTCGCCGTATCCAACCACCAGTGGCGAGCCGAGCCGCGCGCCGATCAGCATGTCGGGATGGGCGCGGAAGGCGATCGCGAGCGCGAAAGCACCGCGCAGTTGCGGCAGGACCTCGCGAACCGCATCTTGCGGGGTCTTGCCCGCCTCGATCTGCTCCGACACGAGATGCGCGACGATTTCGGTGTCGGTCTCGCTCTCGAAGCGCCGCCCACGCGCGATCAGCCCTTCGCGAAGCGGCTTGAAGTTCTCGATGATGCCGTTGTGGACCAGCGCCACTTCGCCGGTAGCGTGGGGATGGGCGTTGTGTGCGGTCGGAGCGCCATGAGTGGCCCAGCGCGTATGGGCGATGCCGACGGTTCCAGGTGCCGGATTGCGCTCCAGCTCGAGCACGAGGTTGGCGAGCTTGCCCTCGGCGCGGCGGCGCACGAGCTCGCCGTCGTGCAGCGTGCACACGCCGGCGCTGTCATAGCCGCGATACTCCATCCGCCGAAGGCCATCGACGAGCCGGTCTGCAACCGCATCCTTGCCGGCAATGCCGATGATTCCGCACATGGTGACTTCGTTTCCTGATCAGACGAGGTAAGGGATGCGAATGCCCGGCGTCGCGGCCGGGAAGTCCTTGATATTACGGGTCACGAGAATGCCGCCGTGCTCTTGCGCGGTGGCGAACACCAGCGCCGCGCCCAGCCCGATGCGCGGCTTTTCGTAACGCAGGTTGGCGGCGCGGCGGGCGATCTCGGAGGATATTTCGCGAATGGCGAAGTTGGAGAGGAACTTCTCGGTCTCCTCGCGCGCGCCGGCGGGTGCTTCGCCGAGGATCTCGAGCCAGCTCAAACGGGAAATCCATGGCCGGCGCGCGCGCCGCAATTCGCCGATCGCCTTGGGATGGCCCGAGAGCGCATCGACCACCACGCCGCTGTCGAAATAGATGTCGCTCACGCGCCGGGCTCGCCCGCGTCGAGCGTCGACCAGCGCCCCCTTACGGTTTCCTCGAACTCGTCTCCGTCGCGCCCGGCGCCGTGCATGGTCCAGAGGCCGAAGCCATGCTCGAGCCAGTCGGTATTGGCGGCGCGCAGCGCGGTGACGGCTTCGCGCAGGAGCGCCGCGCGCGAGCGGCCCGTCTGCGCGGCAAGGCCGTCAAGCCAGGCGATGTCGTTTTCGGGAAGGTCGGCTAGGATTCGCGGCACAGCGATATCGTGATATCTGTTCAAGATATCATGTCAAGCCTTCCCGCTCTCCGCCTTCTTCTTTTTCATCGCATCGTGGAAGCGGTCGGCCCAGCCCGGTTTCACGAGTTGCTCCGCTCGTACCATGCGAAGCTCTCCGTCGGCCACGTCGCGGCTGACCGCGCTGCCGGCGCCGACGATCGCGTCCGCTCCGATGCGAACCGGCGCGATCAGCGCGCTGTTGGACCCGATGAACGCGCGCGGGCCGATTTCGGTCCGGTGCTTGAAATAGCCGTCATAGTTGCACGTGATCGTGCCCGCCCCGATGTTCGCGCCCGCGCCCACGGTCGCGTCGCCGAGATAGGTCAGGTGATTGGCCTTGGCGCCGGGGCCGAGCACCGCGTTCTTCATCTCGACGAAGTTGCCGATCTTGGCCCCTTCCTCGAGAACCGCCCCTGGCCGCAGCCTGGCGTAGGGACCGACCGAGACTCCGCTGGCAAGCCGCGCCCCTTCGAGGTGGCTGAACGCATGGATCGTCACCCCGTCGGCCACCTCGACGCCCGGCCCGAACACCACGTTCGGCTCGATGGTGACATCGCGGCCCACTTGCGTGTCCCAACTGAAAAACACCGTTTCGGGCGCCACCAGGCTCGCGCCTTCGGCCATCGCGCGCGCCCGCCGCGCCTGCTGCCAGCGCGCTTCCGCCACCGCCAGCTCGGCGCGCGAGTTGATGCCGGCCACTTCGTCGGGGTGTTCGGTGATCACGACCCCGCAGTGGAGGCCTTCCGAGATCGCGATGTTGACCGCGTCGGGCAGGTAATATTCGCCTTGGGCGTTGTCGTTGCCGACTTTGCCGAGCAGCTCGAACAGCATCTCGCCGCGCGCCGCCAGCAGGCCGGAGTTGCACAGCCGGCAGGCCCGCTGGTCGTCGTTCGCGTCCTTGTGCTCGACCATCCAGGTCACGCGATCGCCGGTCACGATCACCCGGCCATAGTTCAGCGCATCCTCCGGCTCGAACGCCAGGACCACCGCGGCCGGCTCGTCGGGTGCGCGCAAGCGCTCGATCATCTCACGCATCGTCTCGGCACGAACGAAGGGGACGTCGCCGTACAGCACCAGCACGTCGCCCTCGAAGCCCTCGAGCGCGCCTTGCGCCTGTTGCACCGCATGCCCGGTGCCGAGCTGCGGCTCCTGCACCGCGAACTGCGCCCGACCCGCCAGCGCGGCCTCGAGCTGCTCGCGGCCCTCGCCGACCACGACCACGGTGCGCTCGGGCGAAAGCTCGGACAGCGCGGCGAGCAGGTGCTCGATCATGGGCCGGCCGGCGATCGGGTGCAGGACCTTGTGGACCTGGCTCTTCATCCGCGTGCCCTTGCCCGCGGCGAGGACGATGGCGGCGACCGGTCGGCTCGATTGTTCAGGCTTATCCGTCATGTGCGCGCGCCATGCCACCATTCGGTTGCCGTTTCCATATGCCTGCGCCAAGGCTTCCCCAATGGCCCAATTCCCCTTCCAGATCGTCGGCTTCGACCTCGACGGCACGCTCGTCGATTCGAACCGCGACCTCGCTCCGGCGCTCAATCACGCTCTCGTCGCCGCGGGGCGGCCACCGGTCCCGCCCGAGGCGGTGCGGAGCTTCGGCGGCGGGGGAACCGCGATGCTGCTGACCCGCGCGCTCGCGCTCACCGGCGGGCCGGTGCCGGAAGACGAGTTCCAGGCCATCCTGGGCGAGCTGCTGCTCTATTACGAAGCGCACATCGCCGACCACACGATCCCGTATCCCGGCTGCCTCGAGGCGCTCGACGTGCTCGCCGCGCGCGGCTGCACGCTCGCGGTCGTCACCAACAAGATCGAGGCCTACGCGCGCAAGCTGCTCGAGGCGCTCGAGATGATATCGCGCTTCGATATCGTGCTCGGCGGAGACACGCTCGGCCCCGGCCGCGCCAAGCCGGCGCCCGACATGATCGACACCGCGATCCTGATGGGCGGCGCCCGCGACACCGGCGGCCGCTTCGCGATGGTCGGCGACAGCAGCTACGACGTGCGCGCCGCGAAGAACGCAGGCGTGCCGGTCGTCGCGCTCAGCTTCGGCTACAACGATCTCCCGGCCGCCGAGCTGGGCGCCGATGCCGTGATCGACCACTACGACGAGCTGATCGACGCCCTCGAGCGGCTCTGAGCTCGGCGACGCTCAGCAGTAACGGATATTCGCGGCTGCGGAGTCGAGCTGCGGGACGAGTTCGGGCGCATAAAGACGCGTGCGCTCGATCACTGCCGGTTCCAGCGGCGTCGCGAATTCCAGCCCGATCGCGAGGCCTTCGCGCCAGCGCACGTCGGCAAAGGCGTGGACATCCATCCAGCGCAGCACCGCGACGACGAAGTCGTGCGGCTCCGGCAGCGTGATCTTCGCCCCGCGGTCGGAGAGGTCGTCGAGAATGACCGGCACGGTGCGGTCGGGCGTGATCAGCCGCGCCCGCATCGCCAGCCGCAATCTCGGCGCCTGACGGCAGCCGAAGCCCTGTGCCTTCACCGTTGTACCCCCCAATGGCGAGGACCCTTAAGGGCGGATGGTTAACAACGCGCTAAGCATGTCGCGAGGCCGCTGCCGGCGGCCCCGGCGTTACCCGCTCACCACCTTCAACAGTCGCCGCTCGACCGGCGCCAGCACGCCGGCCAGCTCGTGCCCGCGCTTGAGCACTTGGCCATGCTCGCCGAACAGCGCCCACATTCCCTGCCGCCCGCGCAGCGACGGGCGCTTCTCGACGCGCATCTGCGGATGCTCGGCGGTCCGGCGGAAAGCGGCGAAGCTGGCGAAGTCGCGGGTGAAGCTCATCGCGTAGTCGCGCCATTCACCGGCGGCGACCATCCGGCCGTAGAGGTCGAGGATCCGCATCAGCTCGGCGCGCTCGAAGGCGACTTGCTGCGGATGGCGAGCGCTGTCGACGCGAACGGGCAAGGGAACGATATTGGCGCCCGCCAGAGTGCCTGGCTGCATCAGGCTTTGGCCCTGCTCTTGCGTGCCGGCCGTTCGGCGGGTGCCCGCTCGTCGCGCAGCGCGGCAATTTCGGCGCGCAGCGCCGCCAGCTCCTGTTCGAGCGCTTCGACGCGCGCGCCGTTGCCGCCGCCGTTGCCGCCGCTCTGCTCGCAGGGCTCGTCGCACGGCGTGCCGTAGGGGATGAACTCGCGCAGCCACGTCTCGGCGGGAACGAGCGTCGAACGCGCCTTGAGGCCGATCATCGTCGCGCCCTCGGGCACCTCGTCGGTGACGACGGCGTTGGCGCCCACGCGCGCGCGCTTGCCCACCGTGATCGGCCCGATGATCTGCGCGCCCGAACCGATGATCACGTCGTCCTCGAGCGTCGGGTGGCGCTTGCCGGCGATGCCGTTGGTAGGGTTCGTGCCGCCAAGGGTGACGCACTGATAGATCGTCACGTTGTTGCCGATCTCCGCGGTCTCGCCGATCACCGTGAACCCGTGGTCGATGAACAGGTTGCGGCCGATCTTCGCGCCCGGATGGATGTCGATCGCGGTGAGCCAGCGCGCCAGATGGTTGACGAAGCGCGCGAGGAAGAACAGCTCGCCTTCGAACAGCCAGTGCGCCACGCGATGGAACGCGAGCGCCCAGACGCCGGGGTAGAGCAGGATTTCCGCTCGCGAGCGCGGCGCGGGGTCGCGGGCACGAACGGAGTCCAGATAGGCGATCAGCCGATCGAACATGCTGAGAGATTCTCCCAAAACGTGCCCTAAAGCAAGCGCGGCTCTTCCGGACCGTGGACGGCCTCGAGCGCCGCTCTCCAGATAGATTGGGTGGCCGGGACCTTGCGTTCAAGGCTGAGCCGGTCGATTGCGGCGACCAGCCTTTCGATATCCGCCCACGATCGCCCCGCGCGGGGCAGGAGATAGGCCGCCGCTTCGGCTCCGAGCGGCAGGCCGCGCTCCGCCGCAAGCGCGTGAAGCAATTCTTCGGCCATCGCATCGTCCGGCGTGCCGATCTCGAGCTGGAGCGCGGCTCCCAGGCGCGAGCGGAGATCGGGCAGCGCGATCTCCCATGGCGGCTCCCCGGCAACGATCAGCAGCGGTTTCCCGCGTTCCTGGGCACTGTTCCAGCGATGGAACAGCGCTGTTTCGTCCAGATGAAGCGCTTCATCGACAGCTTCGCCACCGCTTTCGACGAACCAGCGGGCGAACAGCGACTTGCCCGAGCGCGGCGGGCCGGTCAGCACCGCTGTGAGAAAAGGCCACGATTTCGGTCGTTTAAGCGCCTCGGCGACCTGCGCGTTGGCCGCCCCGATCACGATCCGCGAAGGCCCGCCCGATCCCCGAGCCAGCGGAAGCGCGATCTGCGACATGCCCGCCTTCCGCGCCTCAGCGCGTGATGGCGAGCGCGTTGCTGCCCACGGTAACCTGCCAGCCGGCCGCGCGCAGAGCGTTGGCTAAACCATTGAGATCGCCGAGATAAGTCACCCGCAACACGGAGGTCCCACCGATCGCCACGCTGCTCGTCGCCACCGAGCGCACGCCGGAAGCGCCGCGCACCGAAGCGAGCGAGGCATCGACCGAGCGCGCGTCGGGCGTCGCCACTTGGACCGTATACGTCCCCAACGCCACGGGTGTGTCCTCGGTCGGCGTGGCTGCAGGTACCCCCGCATCCGTTTCGCTCGGAACGACCTCGCGGGCGCCGGCCGCGACCTCCTCGGCCCGGCGAGCGGCTTCGATCAGCGCTCGAATCTCGGGGCGGATCTCGGCCGCGCCCAGCGAAAGCGTCGGGTCCGGCCGCAGCTTGCCCTCCGCCAGCGCGCGCGTGAACATCTGGTCGAAGCGCTGCACCGCGCGGTTCATCATCGCCGGAATCTGGTCGGCGCTCTGCACGCGCAAGGTGAACTCGCCGAGCCAGCGGTTGTCCGGGCCGTACCGCCCGGTGAAACGCCCTTCCACCGGCCCGCCGGGATAGCTGTAGCGCAAGTTCGCGATCGGGATCAGCACGTCCGCCGCGCCGAACTGGTCGAGGATGTCGTTCCACCACACACGGCTGCGTCGCCCGGTCTGGCCGAACGTCAGGAGCAGCGATTCCCCGCCCGCCCCCGACGGGCGGACGTAATCGATAGCGCTGGAGCCGAACTGCGTCTCCGCCCAGGCCCGCTGCCACGGATTACGCACCTCGAACATCGTCTGCGTGCCGCCGCTGATCAGCACCGGCAGCGTCAGCATGGGCGCCGACCGGGCGCGCTCGCCTTCTCCGCCGAGCAGGCCGCCGGCGCGCGCCCGGTCGAACACGACGCCGAGGGTGGCGATGTAGCGGCGGGGCCCGAGCTGTTCCTGCTGCACGACGATCGCGGACACGAGACCTTCGAGCTGCGAGTCCGGAATCGCCGGACCGCCGAGCTTTTTCCACGCGAGCTTCTGCGCCTCGCGCCAGCCATTGAGTCGCGCGTCCTCCGGGTTCTTTCCGGTGACGTCGACCTCGATGTCGCGAACTTCGATGTCCTCGCTGCTGGCGACTGGGATGATGCCGCGGTCGCCCCCCACCTGCGCCACGAGCGCCGCTGCCGCGACCAGCGCAAGCGCCACCGCGATGAGGGCCCAGGGGCGGCGCACGGTCGGGGCTGTGGGGAGGGTGAGGCTCGGCATCGGGGAAATCGCCGGCCTTTTGCCCAAAGGCGAGTGGAAATCCAAGCGCGAAAGACTAAAGCGCGAAGCTTATGGCTTCCAATGACAGCTACACATACGCCAAGGCCGGCGTTTCGATCGATGCCGGGAACGCGCTGGTCAAGGCGATCGGGCCGCTCGTTAAGGCGACTCGCCGCCCGGGCGCGGACGCCGAAATCGGCGGGTTCGGCGGCTTCTTCGACCCCAAGGCGGCCGGATATACCGACCCGCTGCTGGTCGCCGCGAACGACGGCGTGGGCACCAAGCTCAAGCTGGCGATCGACACCGGCCGCCACGACACCGTCGGGATCGACCTGGTGGCGATGTGCGCCAACGACCTCATCGTGCAGGGGGCAGAGCCGCTCTTCTTCCTCGACTACTTCGCCACCGGCAAGCTCGACACGGGCGTGGCGGAGCGCGTGATCGCGGGCATCGCGCGCGGCTGCACGATCGCGGGTTGCGCGCTGATCGGAGGCGAGACCGCCGAGATGCCGGGCATGTACGCGGCGGGCGATTACGATCTCGCCGGATTCTGCGTGGGCGCGGTCGAGCGCGGGGAGCAGTTGACCGGCGATCGGGTTGCGCCCGGGCACGTCCTGCTCGGGCTGGCCAGCTCAGGCGTGCACTCGAACGGCTTTTCGCTCGTCCGCCGTCTGGCCGAGGACCTCGGTTGGCAGATGGACCAGCCGGCATCTTTTGACCCAGACCGTCTGCTTATCGAGGCGCTCATCGAACCGACGCGGATCTACGTGCAGAGCCTGCTGCCCATCGTCCGCGCGGGCAAGATCGATGCGCTGGCCCACATCACCGGCGGAGGACTGCTCGAGAACATACCCCGCGTGCTGCCCGAAGGCGCGCTCGCGGTGGTCGATGCCGATGCCTGGGAGCAGCCGGCACTGATGGCCTTCCTCCAGACGCAGGGCAACATCGAGCCGGGCGAGATGGCGCGTACCTTCAATTGCGGCGTCGGCATGGTGCTGGCTGTGCAGGCCGAACTCGCGCGCGAAGTCGCGGCCGAGCTCGAAACCGCGGGCGAGGACGTGGTCCGGATCGGCGAGGTGGTCGAGGGGCCGCGCGGCTGCATCGTGCGCGGCGCGGCTGGCGCGTGGGGCGCGCGCGACGCGTGGGAAGCGCAGCACCTTGCCTGAGAAGGCCAAAGTCGCCGTCCTTCTCTCGGGCACGGGGACGACGATGTCCTCGTTGCTGTTCCATTCGCGGCTGCCCGACTGCCCGTACGAGATCGTGCTCGTCGCCAGCAACGTGCCCGAGGCCCTCGGCCTGCGGATCGCCGAGGCGGAAGGCATTCCCACTTTCGCGCACAGCCACAAGGGCCTGGAGCGCGAGGCGCACGAAGAGATCATGGACCGCGCCCTGCGCGAAGCCGGCGCCGAATACATCGCTCTCGCCGGCTACATGCGCGTCCTGACCGAGAGCTTCGTCGGGAAATGGGCGGGCCGGATGGTCAACACCCATCCCTCGCTGCTGCCCAAGTTCAAGGGCCTGCACACGCACGAACGCGCCATCGAGGCCGGCGAGAGCCACGGGGGCTGCTCGGTCCATGTCGTCACACCCGAACTCGACGGGGGCCCGCTGCTCGGGCAGATCGCGGTCCGCATCCTCGCGGACGACACGCCAGACACCCTCAATCGCCGCGTGATCATGGCCGAATACCAGCTCTATCCGCGGATGCTCTCCGACTACGTCAGCCGCCCTTATCGCGCCGACTGGCTGCTGGAACGGGTGCGCGAACTCGCCCTCGCCCTTCCAGAAGCCGAAGAGCGGGACAGCCACGGCTCTCCCGGCTGGCGCACCGCGGGCAAGAGCGGCAAGTTCTTCGCCTATTTCGCGGATCGCCATCATGGTGCCGACGAGATCGGTCTGATCGTCAAGACCGACGGCCTCGACGAGCTCACCGCCTTGGTCGAGCGCGATCCGGAGACCTATTACCGGCCCGCCTACTACGGCGCTTCGGGATGGGTCGGCATCGCGCTCAACCGGCCGGGCACCGACTGGGACCATGTCGCCGAGTGGCTGCAACGCAGCTGGCGAGCGGTCGCCCCCGCCCGCCTCACGCGGCTGCAGGACATAGCGGACCAGTTCTAGAGCCGAATCCAGCCGAGCAGAACGAGCAGCAGCAGGGTTATCGCCGCGGAGATCAGCAGCGAGCCTGCGCAGCCGAGCCGGTTGTTGAAGAAGAAAAACATGGCTCGCGAACGGTAGCGCGCCGCCCGGGTTCCATGGCCCGCGTCAAGCTCTTGTGTAATGTTGTATCATCCCCCATAAAGTGGGCATGAGCGATTTCCTCAAGGGCTTCGAAGATCCCGCCGCCGTCGCGCTACGCCGAGAACCCGCCGCGCTACATGCCCGGCTATGCGGACGTCCAGCGGATGGCCGCGATCCTGCTCGCCGAGCACATGCCCGATGATGGCACCCTCCTCGTCCTCGGCGCTGGCGGCGGGCTTGAGATGAAAGTTTTCGCCGAGATGCAGCCGCATTGGCGCTTTGTCGGCGTCGATCCGGCGCCCGAGATGCTGAAGCTGGCCCGCGCCACGCTCGGTCCGGACGAAGCGCGCGCCGAGTGGGTTGAAGGCTACATCGACGATGCGCCAGCGGGCCCATTCGACGGAGCCGCCTGCCTGCTCACGCTACACTTCCTTCCCGCGCCCGAGCGGCTGCGCACGCTACGCGAAATCCGCGCCCGCCTCGCTCCCGGCGCACCCTTCGTCGCGGCGCATTCGAGCTTCCCGCAAGCATCGGGCGAGCGGGAAATCTGGCTGCGCCGCTATACCGATTTCGCGATCGCCAAGGGAGCCGACCCCGCTCAGGCGCGAGGAGCCGGCCAGGCGGTCGCCGCCAATCTGGACCTGCTCGATCCCGAAGCCGATGCCGAGCTCATCCGCCAAGCCGGCTTCCGCGACGTCGAACTCTTCTACGCCGCCTTCACGTGGCGCGGCTGGGTCGGGTTGGCCTGAGGCAGACAAGGTTAGCGCGCCGGCTCGCCGTGTCAGCGATGGGTGGGAAGCGGACCTTCAACGCCGTCCTCAACGCAAAAAAAGCCGCCGGATCGCTCCGGCGGCCTCGTGCGTGGAAAGCTCGGAGAGATCAGCCGACGATTTCTTCGGGCTTGAAGAAGTAGTCGATCTCGATCTTGGCGTTCTCGTCGCTGTCCGAGCCGTGGACCGAGTTGGCCTCGATGCTCTCGGCGAAAGTCTTGCGGATCGTACCCTCGGCGGCGTCGGCCGGGTTGGTCGCACCCATGACTTCGCGGTTGCGCTTCACGGCGTCGTCACCCTCGAGCACCTGCACCACGACCGGGCCGCTGGTCATGAAGCTGACGAGGTCGCCGAAGAAGGGGCGCTCCTTGTGGACGGCATAGAAGCCCTCGGCCTGCTCGCGGGTCATGTGGATGCGCTTCGAGGCGACGACGCGCAGGCCGGCGTCTTCCAGCATCTTGGTGACCGCACCGGTCAGGTTACGGCGGGTGGCGTCGGGCTTGATGATCGAAAAGGTGCGGGTGGCCGCCATGGCAAAGGTCCTTCGAATTGTGCCGGGATTTGCGCGCGCCGTTAGCTGGCGCCTTCGCCGTGCGCAAGGCTCAAGCCTTGCGGACCCATTTGCCGCCTTCGAGCTCGTGGAACTCGCGCGCAATGTCCTCGCGCCCGTCGAACCGGCGCCAGGTTTGGCGCGCTTCAGCCCGGCCCGTTTCGTCGAAGAACAGCAGCGCGCGGTCGAAACGCTCGGCGTCCTCGCGCCATCGTCCGTCGGCGAGCGCAATGAGCGTCGCGCCATTCGGGGCCGCGCAGTCCGTCGACAGCAGCAGCGGCTGGCGTTCGGCATGCGGCGCATCGGCGCGGCCGTGAGCGAGGAAGTCCTCGGGCGAGAACTCCCACAGGGCCTTGTCGAGGCGGTCCAGTATCTCGCGGTCCTCGGCGACGACCAGCATCCGCTGCCCCTGCCCTTTGGCGGCGCGCGCGATCAGCGGCAGCACGCGCTCGACCGGCTGCGCGCCCGACAGGTAGAAACCGAGGCGCTCCAAGTCCCGCCTACCGCTTCGCTACTTGAGGCCGGGGCATCACCCCTCCTTCGTCATTGCGAGCGAAGCGAAGCAATCCAGGGCCGCCTTGCACCGCCCCGGACTGATTCGACTGTGCGCTCCTCGCAATGACGACACTGGGGTCTAACTTTCCAGCGTGTCGCGAACGAAGCGGTCGATCAGGCGCACACCGAAGCCCGTCGCGCCCTTGTCCCAGGTCTGTCCCGGCTTGTCGGCCCAGACCATGCCCGCGATGTCGAGGTGCGCCCACGGCGTGCCTTCGTCGATGAAGCGCTGCAGGTATTGCGCCGCGGTGATCGATCCCGCCCAGCGCGGGCCCACGTTCTTCATGTCGGCGATCTGCGAATCGAGCAGCTTGTCGTAAGCCGGCGAGAGCGGGAAGCGCCACAGCTTGTCCCCGCTCGCCTTCCCCGCCGCGAGCAGCTTGTCCGCGAGGCCGTCGTTGTTCGAGAACAGCCCGCCATGTTCGTGGCCGAGCGAGATAATCATCGCGCCGGTCAGCGTGGCGAGATCGACGATCGCTGCCGGCTTGAACTCGCGCTGCGCCCAGGTAAGCGCGTCGCACAAGACCAGACGCCCTTCGGCGTCGGTATTGATGACCTCGACCGTCTGGCCCGACAGCGTCGTGACCACGTCGCCCGGTCGCTGGGCCTTGCCGTCGGGCATGTTCTCCCCCAAGCCGCACACGCCGCTGACGTTGGCTTTCGCCTTGCGCAGCGCCAGCGAGAGCATCGCGCCCGCCACCGCGCCCGCGCCGCCCATGTCCCACTTCATGTCTTCCATGCCGGCGGCGGGCTTGATCGAGATGCCGCCGGTGTCGAAGGTCACGCCTTTGCCCACAAAAACGGTCGGCGCGGCTTTCGCCTCGCCGCCGTTCCACTTGATGACCAGCAGCCGCGCATCGCGCTGCGAGCCGAGCGAGACGCCGACCAGCGCTCCCATCCCCAATTCCGCCATCTCGGCTTCGGTCAGGAACGAAAGCTCCGCGCCGGTCCCTTCGAAGCGCTTCTGGCAGCGCTCGACGAAGCTCTCCGGATAGATGACATTCGCCGGCTCGGCGACCAGTTCGCGGGTGAACTCGACGCCTTGGGCAAGCGCCTGCTCGACCTGCCAGGCCGCCTCGGCCCCCTCGGGCGCGCCGATCACCGCGACTTTCTCGAGCGTGCGCTTCTGCTCGTCCTTGAGCTTGGTGCGATAGGCGTCATGCCGCCATGCGCGCAGCCGGAGGCCCGTCAGCACCGAGGCGAGCGCCGCCGCATCGAGCCCCGTCGCGTCGAGCGTGACTTGCGTCTCGCCCGAGGTCAGGTAGCGCGCCGCCAGCGCCGCCCCGGCACGCTCGAGCGAAGCCGAGCGGCTCTCGTCCGCCTTGCCGGCGCCGACCAACGCCACGCGCACCACCGCGCCGCCGCGCTCCACGAAACCCTCGAACAACTGGCCCGCCTTGCCCGTGAACCGCGCCGTGCGCGCGCCTTCCAACAGAGGACGCTCGAGGTCGTCGGGAAGCTTGTCTTGATCGACCACGCGCGCGATCAGGCGCGCGCCGGCAGGATCGGCGGCACTGTTGAAGCTGACTTGCATTTTCTCTCCGCTCGAACGTGTGCGAGGTGCGGCGGCATGCCGCGGTTCGAATTGGCTGGCGTTGCAGTTAGAGTCGACCGGTGACATAGGCAAGGGATGCCCCCCGGCCCCAAGACCCCGTCGCGACGCTTGCAGCGGCTAGGCCAAGGCGCCGCCATCGGGCTGTCATTGCTGGCTTGGGCGCCGGTCGCCTCCGCCCAGGACCAGGAGGCGCCCGAAGCTCCGGCCACGGTCGACAACAACGATTTCCGGGAGCGTGTTCTCGGCGTCGAAACCCCGGCTCCGACCCCTCCGCCCGCGCCGGAACCCCCGCCAGCCGCGCCGACCGACGGCGAGCGCGAAATCGATTTCGAGGCCGACGGGCTCGAATACAACAGCGACACCGACGTCGTCACCGCCACCGGCGACGTGATCCTGCGCTCGGGAGACCAGTCGGTGCGCGCCGACAACGTCAGCTGGAACCGGATGACCGGGCAGATCGTCGCGACCGGCGACATCCGCTTCGTCGACGAGGACGGCAACCAGCTTTTCACCGACCGGCTCGAGCTGACCGACGAGCTCAAGGCCGGCGCGATGAGCAACTTGCTGCTCGCATTCCGTGCCGGCGGGCGGCTCGCGGCCGTCCAGGGGCAGCGCAACGAGGCCGGCGACATCGAGCTGGAGCGCGCCGCCTATTCCGCCTGCGCGGTGGTCGGAGAGGACGGCTGCCCCAAGACGCCGAGCTGGCGCGTCACCGCGCGGCGCGTCTTCTACGACGCCGAAACCAAGCGGATTCGCTTCGAGGGCGCATTCCTCGAGCTGTTCGGCCAGAGAGTCCTGCCGTTGCCCGGCCTCGCGCTGCGCTCTGACGGGGCCGCGACGTCCGGTTTCCTCGTCCCCGACATCGGTCTCACCGCATCGAACGGCGTCGAGATCAC
The DNA here is from genome assembly GCA_023433305.1 of Pseudomonadota bacterium. Lineage (GTDB taxonomy): Bacteria > Pseudomonadota > Alphaproteobacteria > Sphingomonadales > Sphingomonadaceae > Croceibacterium_A. The sequence goes on from JAEZCZ010000083.1 coordinate 22,739, forward strand.
GGGCAGCTATTACTCGCGGCTTGCCGAAAACCGCGACCTGCTGCTCACCGCCTACCTCTACACCGAAACCGCACCGATGGCCTCGGCCCAATACCGCGCGCTGCTCGAAGACGGCGCCTACCAGGTCACCGGCTACGTTACCTACGGCTCGCGCGTGCCGCTCAATTCGGATGTCCCGGTCGAGGAAAAGGACCTGCGCGGCTACGTGTTCGCGAACGGCCGCTTCCAGCTCGACCCCAACTGGAGCGTGACCGGATCACTCCGCTACGCGTCCGACCGCACCTTCCTGCGCCGATACGACATCAGCCGCGACGATCGCCTGCGCTCGACCATCAATCTCGAGCGGATCGACGACGACAGCTATTTCTCGGTCGCCGGCTGGGTAACCCAGGCCACGCTCGTTCCCACGCCGCAGGGCCTCGTGCCGATCGCGCTGCCGGTGATCGATTACCGCCGCCGCCTGACGGACCCGGTGCTCGGCGGCCAGGTCGAGCTACAGGCCAACTCGCTCGCCATCACCCGCACCTCCGGCCAGGACACGCAGCGCGCCTTCGCCCGCGCGCAGTGGAGCCTGCGCCGCATCACCGGCCTCGGCCAGGAAGTCACCGTCACCGCGCTGCTGCGCGGCGACGTCTATCATTCGGACGAGAACCACCTCACCGTCACACCGTCCTATCGCGGCAACATGGGGTGGGAGACGCGCGGTCTCGCCATCGGCGCGGTCGACGTGAAATGGCCCTTGGTCGGCAGCTTCCTGGGCGGGACGCAAGTCCTCACCCCGCGCGTGCAGCTCGTCGCCAGCCCCTCGATCCGCAACCTCGCCATTCCCAACGAGGATTCGCGCTCGATCGACCTCGAGGACAGCAACCTTTTCGCGCTCAACCGCTTCGCCGGCTACGACCGGGTCGAGGACGGCGCGCGGGTGACCTACGGCGCCGACTGGCAGGTCGACTGGCCCGGCTGGCGCGTCAAGGCGACGTTCGGGCAGTCATACCGGCTGACCGACAAGCGTACCCTGTTCCCCGACGGCACCGGCCTGACCGAGCAGTTCTCCGACTGGGTCGGGCGGACCGAGGTCCGCTATCGGGATTTCATCCGCTTCACGCACCGCTACCGCGTCGACAAGGACAACTTCGCGGTCCGCCGCAACGAGATCGACACCGCGATCGGCTCCGATTCGACCTACCTCGAGTTGGGCTACCTGCGCCTCAACCGCGACGTGGACCTGACCTTCGAGGATCTGCAGGACCGCGAGGAGCTGCGCGCGGCGGGGCGCGTCGCGTTCGCGCGGTATTGGTCGGTGTTCGGTTCCGCGGTCGTCAACCTGACCGACCGCGAGGAAGATCCCAGCTTCACGTCCGACGGCTTCAAGCCGCTCCGCACGCGGCTCGGCATCGCCTATGCCGACGATTGCCTCGAGTTCGGCTTCACCTGGCGGCGCGACTACGTGCAGGTCGCCGATGTCGAGGACGGCAACAGTTTCAGGCTCTATTTCTCGCTCAAGAACCTCGGCTTCCGCTGACGCCGTTGGCAGGCCTTGGCAAACGCGCTATCCGCGCCACTCAGCCAGGGTTAAGCCGCTTTCCGGCAAGCGGCAGCTCGAAAAGCGGCGCGACGGGCGCTGTGGCGACAGGAACTTGCGAGTGAAAACCTTGACGAAGACATTCGGGTGGATCGGCTCCGGAGCGTTGCTCGCCGGCCTCCTCGCGGCCGGCGCGAACGGCCAGGAAGCGGCCAGCTCCGCCGATTCGTTCAACATTCCGGAGGATGTCTCGATCCTCGGCCCGAGCGATCCCAACCTTCGCAAGGCGACGGTCAAGGTCAACGGAACCATCATCACCGGAACCGATGTCGATCAGCGCGTCGCGCTCATCCTCGCGGCGAACGAAGCCGAGCCCTCGCCCGAAGAGCTCCAGCGCCTGCGCTTGCAGGTGTTCCGCAACCTGATCGACGAAACGCTCCAGATCCAGGAAGCCGCCGCGCTCGAATTCGCGGTCTCCCAGGAAGAAGTGAACCAGACTTATGCGCGCCTCGCGGCGGAGCGATTCAACCGCTCGCCCGAGGCTCTCGACAATTACCTGCTGTCGATCGGCTCCTCGCCCGCGTCGCTCAAGCGCCAGATCGAAGGCGAGTTGGCGTGGGATCGGCTGTTGCGCCGCAACGTCCAGCCGTTCGTGCAGGTTTCGGCGAGCGAAGTGAACGAGCTTTACGAGCGTATGCAGAGCTCGGTCGGCACCCAGGAATACCGGATCGGCGAAATCTACTTGTCGGCCACGCCCGCCAATCGCGACGCCGTGGCCGAAAACGCGCGCCGCATCGTCGAGCAGTTGCGCGAAGGCGGCAGCTTCGTCGCCTATGCCCGCCAGTTCTCCGAAGCCTCGACCGCGGCGGTCGGCGGCGACCTGGGCTGGATTCGCATCGAGCAGTTGCAGAACCCGCAGCTCGAGCAGGTTGCTCGCGAGCTCACCCCCGGCCAGCTTGTCGGCCCGGTCGAGATCCCGGGCGGTTTCTCGATCCTCTACCTCATCGACAAGCGCCAGATCGGCATGGCCGATCCGCGCGACGCGGTGGTCAGCCTCAAGCAGATCTCGATCGAGTTCCCGCAGGGCACCACCGAAGAGGTCGCGCGCCAGCGTGTCGCAAGCTTCTCGCAAGCCGTGCAGCAGATTCGCGGCTGCGGCGAAGCCGATAGCGCCGCCGCCGCTTTCGGCGCGCAAGTCGTCAGCAACGAGATCGCGGTGCGGTCCCTCCCCGAAGCCCTGCAGAGCACGATCCTCGAGCTCAACCTCGGCCAGTCGACGCCGCCGTTCGGCTCGATCTCCGAAGGGGTGCGCGTCCTGATGATGTGCGGCCGCGACGATCCGGCGCCCGCAGCCGCCGGTCCCGACCGGGAGGCGATCCTGTCGCAGATCGAGGACGACCGCATCAACAAGCGTGCCCAGCGCTACCTTCGCGACCTCCGCCGCGACGCGGTGATCGATTATAACTGAGCCGATGCTGCCGCCTCTCGCCGTGTCGCTGGGCGATCCGGCGGGAGTCGGTCCCGAGCTCATCCTCAAGGCCTGGCTGGCCCGCGAAGCGGAGCGCCTCCCGCCGTTCCTCGTCGTCGAAGGCGCGGAACTGCTTCGGGAGGCGGCGGCCCGCCTCGGGCTCGACTGCCCCATCGTCCGGATCGAGCAGCCGCGCGAAGCGACCGCGAGCTTCGCACGCGGGGTGCCGGTGTGGGGCGAGGCGAGCGAACAGTACCGGCCCGGCCAGCCCGACACGGCCGGCGCGCAGCTCGCCTGGCTGTCGCTGCGCCGCGCGAACGATCTCGCCAGGGA
>JAEZCZ010000088.1 GCA_023433305.1 Pseudomonadota bacterium
ACCCGGGCGGTTGCGTGCAATGGAACGGGCGGGTCCTCGCGGACCCGCCCTTTCCTCTTATCTAAGGCGAGGAGCCGCTAGTAGCGGACCCGGATGCCCGCCCGGAAGCGCGAGCCGAAGGTGTCGAAATAGACCGGGTTGGTCGGATAGTTCGATCCGCCGCCGCCACCGCCGCCCGGCGCAACGGGCGGATCGGTATCGAAGATGTTGTTGATCGAGCCAAACAGCTCGACATACCTGTCGCCGGCTCCGCCGACCGGGATCTGGTAGGACATCGGAAGCCCGTAGTAGCTCACCGCGTCCACTCGGTTCGTGGTGATCGAATCCTCGAGGGTCGGAGCATATCCCGGATCTTCGGGGCCGATGCGGTCGATCCGGTAGATGCCCTTGCTCAGGTGGCGCCAGGAGGCGGTGACGTTGAAGCCGCCGTTGTCATAGGCGAGGAAGGCGTTCCAGACCCATGGCGGGCTCGGGTTGAAGTCCCCGCCATCGGCCACGGGGCCCGACTGGCCGGCGTAATCGAGCGGGTCCGCAGCCGGGTTGGCCTGGACGATGAAGTCATACTGATGGTTGACCAGCAGGCGCGCGTTGAGCGAGCCGTCCAGATTAGCAGCGATATCCGCCAAACGCATCGAGTAGGCTGCCTCGAAATCGAAGCCGCGTACTTCCATCTTGGCCAGGTTGACCTGGCGTGCGTCGATGAACGTGATGTCCATCCGGTCCGCCGCGGCAAAGGTGATCCGATCGCAGAACAGGTCGAAATCGTTGCAGAACTCGACGATGCGGTTGCCGCCGAGCGTCGATACCGCGTCCTTCACCTCGATCTGGTACCAGTCAGCCGAGAGGCGCAGGCCCGGGATGAAGGAGGGTTGCAGCACGATACCGGCGGTCGTCGTGTCCGCTTTCTCGGGCGTAAGCGCGAAGCTGCCCCCGTTGAGGATCGGCGTTGGGTCGTCGCCGATCGGGGGCGTTCCAGGCAGCCAGGGGTTCTCGACGATGCCACTGGTCGAACCGGACTCGGTCGGCACGTTGCGAAGGAACAATTCGCGGAAGCCGGCGGCCCGGATGTCGCGCGAACGCGATCCGCGCAAGCGCAAGCCATCCGTGATGTCGTAGATGCCGGAAACCTTCCAACTCACCGCGTTGGACGTCTTCTCCTCGTCGGTGTCGTTGTTGACGGCGTGATTGCGCGTGTAGCGCACCGCACCGTTCAGTTCGAACAAGTCACCGATCGGGGAATCCGCGAATACGGGGACGTTGAGCTCGGTGAACCCTTCGATAACGGTGATATCGCCCGAATAGTCGAGGCCGAAGGTGAAGGCGAAGTCGTTATAGAAAGGGATGTCGCCATGGGTGACATCGCCACCCTCTGAGCGGTAATCGACACCGGCAGCAGCCGAAATCGGGCCCGCTCCCCAACCTTTGTGAACGGTGCCCTGGACCGCCCCGGCGAGGACGTGCTGGCTGTATTTGAAATCCTCCTGAACGTCGCGATAGACGTACGCCAGCGCATCCGGGTCGACCTGATTGAGGCCGAACAGGTTCATCGGAAGGCAGCCCTCGGCGATGGGGTCGGGGTCCGGCCGTAGTAACTCCTTGCAGACCACGTTGCCGTTTGGCGTGCCGTTCAGAAACTGCCCTTCGTCAACGGCTTCCAGGGCGAACTGGAAGGCGGAATTCACGCGGTTGTTGCTGCGCTCCTGGTGTCGCTTGTTGCGCCCATACTGATAGTAGGCGTCCCAGGTCCAATCGCCGAACAGTTCGCCCGAAAGGCCAAGCAGGCCGCGGAATACCTTGGTGTCGGCCTGGTTTACCGAGGTCAGGATGTGATCGAGGTCCTTGCCGAGGCTGAAATTCGTCCCGTCCAGCAAGACACGAAGGTCGTCGGGAATGAACGGGTTGTCGTTGTTGACAAAGAAGGTTGAACGCGGACCGACCACGTAGCTGGTATTCGACGCGGAGCGATCGGCATAAGTCAACTCGGTCTGAACGGTGATCGCGTCCGTCAGCTCATACTCGCCATAGAGATATCCGACCCAGCGCTCCATCGGCGTCTGGAGGTCGGAATCGTCATAAGTCGAGGCGCCGTCGCCACCTTGGCGTGACCCGAACTGGAACGAGTTGAGGAAGCGACCCGGATCGTAGTCCACGACGTGCATGCCATCGTCGGTGAAGCGCTTGTTCCGCGCGGCAAGTGCGGCCGGCGCGCGGTCTCGCACCACACCGCGCGGATCGTTGTTAGCCTGCTTCGAATCCGGCCCGATCACGTAGTGCGGCAGGCCGTAACCCGGTGAGCCGGGAATGTTGTAGCCCGACTGTCCACCGCCGAGCAGAACGTTGTTGGCATTGGTGAAGACGTCCCAGCTTTCCGCGCACCAGACGCGAACCTTCGCGCAGTCGCCGATCCCCTCGTTCTTCTGGTATTCGCCGCCGACCGTGACATGGCCGCGGCCGCCGGCGAAGCCCGTGCCGCCCATCAGGGAGGCGTGATAGCTCTTGCCGTCGCCGCGAAATGTCTGGCCGTAGTCGGCCTGCGCCTTGATGCCCTCGAACCGCGTCTCGAGCAGGATGTTGACCACCCCCGTGATCGCGTCCGAGCCATAGGCGGCCGAGGCGCCGCCGGTAACGGTCTCAACCCGCTCGATCATCGCGGCCGGTATGACGTTGAGATCGATCGCGCCCCCATCCGAAGTGGGGATGAAGCGCCGGCTGTTGACCAAGGTGAGAGTCCTGGTGCCGTTGGATGGGTTAAGGCCGCGCAGGTTGGCATAGGAAGCGCCGACATTAGCCCCGGCCGTAATGCCCGAAACGGCGTCGGACTGAAAGTTGGACTGCTGGGGGATCAGGTTCAGCGCCTCGCTGATATTCACCTGGCCCAGGTTCTCCATCAGGTCGCCGCCGATGACCGTAGCCGGTGTAGGCTGGTCAAACCCGCTGTCGCGTTGGATGCGGCTGCCGGTGACGATGATCGCGTTCTCGCTTCCATCAGCCGCCTGGGCATCGGCCGGCGCGGCATCTTGAGCGAGCGCGGGCGTATTCAGGCAAAGCAGCGCCAGTGCCGTCGCGGCGCTACCGAGAAGCGCGCGCGCTCGGCTGTTCTTGTCTTGAGTGCGGTGCATCGGATTCCTCCCTATCGAGCGCCACGGCCTGCCATCCGCGCTCAGTCGGGCGGATCGTGCACGGGGGCGTCGCAGGGTGATTGGCAGCGGGGCGGGGCGGATACTTTCACCGGAAGGCCCTAGTTATTACCGAAATCGGCAAAGGGTCCGGCACCCTGGCCAATCAGGCGAAATAGAGCCGCAGCGCCGTCCGGTCGATCTCCGCGCGCTTGGCCGGATCCGGAATCCAGCGCCGGTAGCTCCCGAGGACATCGGCATAGCCAATGCGCTTTTCGTAGCCGACGAAAGGCGCATCGCTGCCCCACAGCAGGCGGTCCGTCCCGACCTTGTCGAGCAACTCGGCCGCCACGGTCTGGGCGAGCGTTTCGAGGTCTCCGTCGGGATTTTCGCGCCACGCTGCGGTGCCGGCCAGGCGGAAGCCCCCCGACAGCTTGATCCAGGTCCGCCCCCCCTCGACGGCCTGAAGCATGGCCTTGAACCCATCGCAGTTGAGCGGGTCCGCGGGGTCGGGATGACCGAAGTGATCGATCACGATGTCGACACCGCTTTCGAGCAGCGCCTCGAGGACGGGCCGGAGTTGCTGGCCTTCGATCGCCACGTGTACGTGCCAGCCCAGGTCGCGCACGCGGCGAAACAGGAGACGGTATTCATCGCTGCGGAAGTCCGGCATCCGCTCGCGGCGGGCAAGCTGCAGCCTGATCCCGACGACACCCTCTGACTGCATTCGCTCCAGCGAGTAGCGCTCGACCGTCGGCGGGACGATCGCCGTTCCTCGCAGCCGTGGGTTCCGGCGCAACTGGGCGATCATGTAGTCGTTATAGTAGCCGGTAATGCTGAGCCCCGAGATCACCGCGAAGTGCACACCGTGCCGATCCATCTGGGCCAACAAGTCGCCGGCCGTGAACGCATAGTCCGGTTGTATCCAGGCCCCGTAAGCCACCGGCATGTCGGGCAGGAAGATGTGGGTGTGGCAGTCGACCAAGGGGCCGGTGACCGGTTCGCTGGCTCCAGGAGGCGTGCTCATGACGGGTGCCGTGCCTTACCGCGGGTAATCGTCGGCATTGAGAACCCAGCCCGGCATGTCCGAGAAATCCGCCCGCGGCGGCGCGAAGATGTCCACGAGGAGATTCACCCCGGAGTCGATCGCAGCCGAAGTATGGATGACGCGCGGTGGAATGACGCAGACGGACGGGGTGCCGCAGACTTCGTGCTCGTCGTCCCGCCAATCGGCCTTGTTGGCGGTCCAGGGCCAGCGCAAATGATGCTCGTAGACCCCGCCGATCGCCAGCGAGCACTGCTCGAAGTCGTCGTGGTGATGCGGGCTCAGCTTGGCCGGATCGCGCGGACCGTGCTGAGGCGGGAACACGTTGACCATGAACGTGGTGCAGCGGAAAATCTTGCCGAAGCGACCTTCTTGGTCGGGCGCGTCGAGGCTATAGCTGCGGATGCGATGCCCGCCGGGCGGAGTGGGCCAGGCCTCGTAGGGCGGCACTTGCGGATGCGGCCCGGCATAGACCGCGGCGTTTGACGCCTTCGCGGCCACGTCGGCCGACCGGGTCGAGATGAGGCGGATCACCCGGCCAGCCCCTTTCACGACAACGCGGCTGTCGCCGGGCGGGATCATCGTTATCGAAAACCCGTCGATCCCCCGGGTTTCGCCATCGGCGCTCACTTCGACGCTTGTGTTCTCATCGGGCAGCAGGAGGACGTACTCGTCCACTTGCCCCTCGCGCTCGAACACCGCGCCTTCCTCCGCATCGGAATAGCAGACCACGAAATTCTGCCCCCGGGTGTACCAGGTGCGATGCCCCGCGCCGGCTTCCTGCGGCTCGCTCTCGTGGAAGCGCGCGTAGGTCGAACTGCCGAAGGCAGTGGCGGGGCCGCTGCCGCGTCCCGCCGTGGCAAGGCGTGAGCGGGGGTCGTCGGATTCGTACACGTCTGTTTACTCCGTGGCCGTAGCGCGGTGGCCATCGGACCACGCGAGGAATGTAGCCGGCCGTCTTCCGCTGACCGGGTTGGCAAAATGGAACCCCATCGGGGCGACCTCGGGGAAGGGGGCGAAGGTCACCCCTCGCAAGGGCGCGTCGGGCGGAAACTTGGCGACGTCTTCCGGCTTGGGCGCAAAGCGCGCGCTGGCCGCGGGATCGATCCCGGCCCAGCCCTTGGTGTAATCGCCGAGCCAGACGTAATCGAGATCCATGCCATGGATCTTCCAGACGCCGTTCTCCAGGACCGCCTGGTTCTCGTAGACGCCCGAGATCCACGATCCGGGCGTCTCGTACGCGGAGTTGAACTGGAACAGACGCAGGCGGATATTGGCGCGCGTGCCGTCGGCCGAAGGCGTCACGTAGGGCTGGGTCTTCTGGTGGATGGCCATTGTCGGCCCGGTTCGGCCGCGATTGCCGTAGCGGTTGAAGAGCGAGCCGCGGACGCGCTCGCGCCCGATGTATGTGCCGATGTACGAAAGTTCCTTCCACCCGTCGGTGGAGAACAGGTCGGCGGTGCCGTCCCAGTCGAATTCATCGATGTAATAGCCGTAGGCGTTCGAGATGTTCTCGGCCCCGTCGAAAGCTTCGGCGCGAGCCAGCAACGTCGCGGCGTTTCCGCTGCCAGCGAAAACGGGCGTCGGATGAAGCGCGGGCCCCGCTTCGAGGGGAGGGGGAGTCGAGTCGTCGATCGCTCCCTGGGTAGCCCAGCCCTCGGTATAGGCGGCCCGCATGCGCGGATGGCGCCGCAGAGCGGCGATGCGCCACTGGGCGTCATCGCCGCGCGCCAGATCGAACTCCTGCACCGTCGCCGACCAGAATGTCTCGCCTCCGTGGCGGCCAGTCATGCCGATCTCGATGTTGCGGAGCGTGGCGCTGCGCCCGTCGGCGGCCACCGTGACCACCGGCATCAGTTGCGGCCGGTCGTTCAGCTCGCCCGTGTCGAGGCCCGGATCGCCGAAAGTGCGCAGCCCGGCGAGGATGCCTTCCCGTCCCGTCCAGTTGCCCGTCCCGGCAATCGCGAGCGCACCTTCGGGCGTGAAGAGGTCGGCGATGTCTTCGTGCATCTGCCGATCGAGATAGAAGCCATAGGCGGCGACGAGATTCTGGACCATGCTCGACGCAAGCACGAGGTCGGCTCCGGCTGAAAGCTCGGGTGCTGGCAAGGCCGTCGTGCTGCGCGCGCGCGGGACGGGAGTGCCCGCCTGATCGGGCGTATAATGGTAGGCCACTTTCCCGACGAGCGGCGCAACGCTGCGCCAACCGTCGACGTAGGGGCCGGCATATTGCGGATGGTAGTGCATCCGTGCGATCTTCCAGTTCGAGCCTTCGCGGACATAGTCGATCACGTGGATGCCGCCCGCCCAGTCGGCCGATTTGCCCGTCTGCCCGGTCATCGCGACTTCGTGCCAGCGGCCGCGAGCGCTCCGTCCATCGTCGGCGAGCGTGATGACGGGTGTGAGGAACAGGCGCAGATTCAGTTGGCCCGGCGCCAGAGGCTCGTTGCCGGAGCCCATCGAGGCGCGCAGGAAATCGCGAAGGGCGGATTGTCCTTCGATGGTGCGCGAGCCGTCGGTCCAGCTTCCACCGGCGGCGAACAACTCCGCCATGTCCGCCCATCGCCCGGCTTCGGCATGGTGACCCCAGATGTGCTGCAACCGCTTGATCTCGCGGATCGAGCGAAGGTCTTGCAGGCGCGCGGTGAGTACGCCTGCGTCGGCAACATCCTCTTGAGCGAAGGTCAGCGCCGGCGTGCAGGCCGCGATCGCGACGGCTCCGCCCGTCAGCAGAACGGCGCGGCGGCCAAGCTGCCATCCATTCTTTGCGTTCATTGCGTTCCCTCCCTCGGCACGCTCGGCTTTCAATCCAGCGCTATGGCCGCAACGCGGCGCGGGCAATTTGCATCCGCCCGAATTGCCGCAGCGGGAAACATTCGCTTCCGGCCCGTGCAAGTGAGCGCAACGCCGTCAGGCCCGCGCCTGCTCGCAAATCGCCAGCGCGGCTTTGCCGAACAGCGTGGCGTCGTTGCTGACCATCACCAGAGAGTAGCCGAGCGCCAGATACTCGCGCGCTTCATCGACGTTGGAGGCGGCAATACCGCTGGCCTTGCCGGCGTCGCGGGCGGCGTTCGCGATCTCGCGCACCAGGGCCCGCGTCTCCGGCTCCTCGGGCCGGCGCCCGCTCGACAGGAACAGGTCGCCGAGCCCCACAAACACGCCTGAAACCGTCTCGAGTGCGAGGTAATCGGCGGCTTCCTGGAGCACGTCCCAGCTTTCGAGCTGGACCATCCGTAAGCAACTGTCTCCGCGCTGCACGTAGTCGGCGACGGGCAAGAGACCCCATTTGCCAGCGCGCGAAGTGGCGCCGAGACCCCGCGTACCGCGCGGCGCGAAAACCATCGCGCGGGTGATTTGCTCGGCCATCTCCAGGCTGGCGACATGCGGCACGAGCAGCCCGTCAGCGCCGCTGTCGAGCAAGCGTTGAGTTTGCGCGCCCGAACGGTCGGACACGCGCACGAGCGCCGCCATGCCTGCCGCCTGGGCCCCCACGATCAGGCGATAGGTCGTCTCCATGTCGAGCGGTGCGTGCTCGAGATCGACGACCACGAAGTCGAAGCCGGCATGTCCGAGTATCTCGACGGTTTCGAGCGACGGGATCTTGACCCATGTCCCGAGGAGACCTTCCGCCTTTCGGGGCGGATACCCGAATTCGATCATGCCACCCTCCGACCCTGCCGTTTCGATCCGCCTTGTACACCGCGAGGGGCGGCACCGAAGCGCCGTCGATGCCTTCAATTGACCGTCGCGGCAGCAATAGTTTCCTCGAACGGGAGATCGGCCGCAAAGCGCTCTTATCGGCGTTACACCCGGGCGCCCGGGGCGTTAGGCTTGGCGCCATGATCAGTCATGCTGGCGCGACGATCCTTGCCCATGGCGGCAAGACGCCGCGTATCCACGAAACCGCCTTCATTGCGCCAGGCGCGCGATTGATCGGAGACGTCGAGGTCGGACCGCGTGCCAGCATCTGGTACAATTGTGTGCTGCGGGGCGACCTCAACCGCATCGTCGTCGGTGCGCGAAGCAATGTGCAGGACGGTACCGTGATCCACGTGGAGGACGGGCTGGGCGGTGACCCCGGGCTGCCCACACTGATCGGCGAGGATGCCCTCGTCGGCCACATGGCCATCCTGCATGGCTGCATCGTCGAGGACCGCGCTTTCGTCGGGATGGGGTCGGTGGTCATGGACGCGGCGCGCATCGAGCAGAGCGGGATGCTCGCGGCGGGCGCGCTCCTTGCGCCCGGGAAGGTGATTCCTCCAGCGCAACTCTGGGCCGGTCGCCCGGCGCGCTACATGTGCGATCTCGCGCCTGCCCAGCTCGAGCAGATGCGGCTCCAAACCGCGAAATACCTTGCTCTCGCCGAATCGCACCTCGCCACTCGGACAAATACTTAGCGCCTCTTAGGACCGGATCATCCATACTTGGCCCATCGGCTTACGTCGGCTAAGGCGGCCGTCACAGCGATGGTCCTAAAGCGCTGGCTGCTAGGAAATAATTGGGTTCTCCGACTCGAGCGTCGCTCGATGCATTGATTCAGGTCAATGTCTTGCGGCTAGGACGGGCGCACGGGCGCGGGCGAATCCCAGACAAGAGAGTCTCCATGGACACAGTGGTTGCCCGCGCGGGCATGTGGTTTACGCTGCTGGTTATTGCGATTGTCGCCGTAGCGGGCGCGCAGGATACCGGTTTCGCCACTCATATGTGGATCGTTGCCGGTGTGGCCGGGATCGGCTTGTGGGCGAGCGTTGCCCGGGTCGATTACCAGGCGGTCGCGCAAGGCATCCTGAAAACGCCCACGGACCCCAGTCGGTACGACGATGAAACCATCCGGTGGGGCGTGATCGCAACCGTGTTCTGGGCGGTCGTCGGCTTCTTCGCCGGCGTCTTCATCGCCTTGCAGCTTCGCTTTCCCGAGCTGAATCTCGGCACCGAGTACACGACCTTCGGCCGGTTGCGCCCGCTCCACACGTCGGCCGTCATCTTCGCGTTCGGCGGGACCGCGCTCATCGCCACATCGTTCTATGTCGTACAGCGGACCTGCCGCGCCCGGCTCGCGTTCCCCGCGCTCGCTCGTTTCGTGTTCTGGGGGTACCAGCTGTTCATCGTGCTGGCCGCGAGCGGCTATGTGCTCGGCATCACGCAGAGCCGCGAGTATGCGGAACCCGAGTGGTACGTCGACCTGTGGCTGACGATCGTCTGGGTGGCCTACCTGGTGGTGTTCGTCGGCACCCTCCTGAGGCGGTCGGAACCGCACATCTACGTCGCGAACTGGTTCTACCTGTCGTTCATCATCACCATCGCGATGCTGCACATCGTCAACAACCTGGCGGTGCCGGTGTCCTTCCTCGGCTCGCGGTCCTACTCGGCCTTCGCGGGCGTGCAGGATGCTCTGGTGCAGTGGTGGTACGGGCACAACGCGGTCGCGTTCTTCCTGACCGTGCCGTTCCTGGCGATGATGTATTACTTCGTGCCCAAGCAGGCAGAGCGGCCGATCTACAGCTACCGGCTGTCGATCCTGCATTTCTGGTCGCTGATCTTCCTCTACATCTGGGCCGGGCCGCACCACCTGCACTACACCGCACTGCCCGACTGGGCGCAGACGTTAGGCATGGTGTTCTCGGTGATCCTGTGGATGCCGAGCTGGGGCGGCATGATCAACGGCCTGATGACGCTCAACGGCGCCTGGGACAAAGTTCGCACGGACCCCATCATCCGCATGATGGTCGCCGCGCTCGCCTTCTACGGCATGGCGACGTTCGAGGGCCCGATGCTCAGCATCAAGGCAGTCAACTCGCTGTCGCACTATACCGACTGGACCGTCGGCCACGTGCATGCCGGCGCGCTCGGCTGGAACGGGCTCATCACGTTCGCCGCGGTCTATTACCTGACCCCGCGGCTGTGGAAGCGCGAGCGGCTCTATTCGCTGCGCATGGTCAACTGGCACTTCTGGTTGGCGATGCTCGGAATCGTCTTCTACGCTTCGTCGATGTGGGTGGCGGGCATCACCCAGGGCCTGATGTGGCGCGAATACGGCGCCGACGGCTACCTCGTGAACTCCTTCGCCGAGACCATCAGCGCCATCAAGCCGATGTTCCTGCTGCGTGCCTTGGGCGGGGTGCTCTACCTCACAGGCGGGGTGCTTATGGTCATCAACGTCTGGATGACCATTGCCGGCAAGCTTCGTGAGGAAGCGCCGATGAACGACGCCAAGTATGATCCAGAGGCGGACCGGCCGATTGTTGCCGTTCCGGCCGAGTGAGTAGGTTCCATGGGCTTTACCGACCAACACAAGAAGCTTGAACGCAACGTCACCATGCTGGGCGTCGGCGCCTTCATCGCCGTCGCGATCGGGGGTATCGTCGAGATCGCGCCGCTGTTCTGGATCGATAACACGATCGAGAAGGTGCAGGGGATGCGGCCCTACACCCCGCTCGAGCAAGCGGGGCGCGACATCTACGTGCGCGAGGGCTGCTACACCTGCCACAGCCAGATGATCCGCCCGTTCCGCGACGAAGTGGAGCGCTACGGGCACTACAGCCTGGCTGCCGAGAGTATGTACGACCACCCATTCCAATGGGGATCGAAGCGCACCGGGCCCGATCTGGCACGCGTGGGCGGTCGCTATTCCGACGAATGGCACGTCCAGCATCTGAAGGACCCGCGTTCGGTCGTGCCCGAAAGCGTCATGCCCACGTACGCGTTCCTGGCCGAGAAGGATCTCAAGACCAGCGACGCGGGCAGCCGGCTCGAGGCGCTGCGCGCGGTCGGCGTACCGTATTCGGATCGCGACATCGAGATGGCCGAGAAGGACCTCAAGGCCCAGGCCAGCGCCGACGCCGATCCGGAGGACCTGGAAGAGCGCTACGCCAAGGTCCAGCGCCGCGATTACGACGGCAATCCGAGTCGGCTCACCGAGATGGACGCGGTGGTCGCTTATCTGCAGATGCTTGGCACGCTCGTCGATGTGAACAGCGCCGCCGCGCAGGAGAGGCTCGCCTCGGAGAAGGGGCGGTGAACGAGCACTCCACATACGAAGCGCTCCGGCACATCGCCGACAGCTGGGGCTTGCTGGCGATGGTCATCGCCTTCGTGATCTTTGTCGCCTGGCCGTTCCGGCCCGGCGCCCGCGACCATAACCGCGACGCGGCCAATGTTATTTTCAAGGACGATTCCGATGGCGAATGACAAGCCACGAGGAAGAACGATCGACGCCGCGACCGGCACCGAGACGGTCGGGCACGAGTGGGACGGTATCGAGGAACTCGATACGCCGATGCCGCGCTGGTGGCTGTGGACGCTCTATCTCACGATCGTCTGGGGCGTTGTTTATGTCATTCTTTATCCTGCCTGGCCGATGGTCAGCCAGGCAACCGAGGGCGTTCTCGGATGGAGCAGCCGCGGGCAGCTTGCGCAGGAGATGGAGCGCGAGAGCGAACGCCGCGCTCCGATCCTGGCCGCGCTTTCGCAAGTCCCCATCGAGCGCTTGCCCGAGGACAGCGAGTTGATGCGCGCAGCCATCGCCGGCGGGCGGGCGGCTTTCCGCGTCAACTGCGTGCAGTGCCACGGTGCCGGAGCAGCCGGTTCGGAGGGCTATCCCAACCTCAACGACGACGATTGGCTGTGGGGCGGCGATCTCAAGGCGATCGAGTTCACCATCACGCACGGTGCGCGCGATCATACCAACGACGAAACGCGTTTCAGCCTGATGCCGGCGTTCGGCCGGGACGGGCTCTTGACCCCGGCGCAGATTTCGGACGCAGCCAGCTACGTGCTGACTTTATCCGGCCGAGAGGAGATGACGGCAGCGGCTCGTCGGGGTCAGGAAGTGTTCACGACGAATTGCGCTATATGCCACGGCAACAACGGCACGGGCTCGCGCGAGTTCGGCGCGCCCAACCTGGCCGACGCGATTTGGTTGTTCGGCAGCGATCGTGAGACGATCCAACAACGCATTCATAATCCCATGCACGGCGTAATGCCGGCGTGGGGAGGCAGGCTCGATCCGGTGACGATCAAGATGCTGGCAGCCTATGTCCATTCGCTCGGGGGAGGCGAAGACTTCGTGGAGGTCGCGCAGGACCCGGCGGTGGAGGTCGATGAACAACCCTGAAACACCGGTCGTCGAAGATGGCGTGGTCAAGACCAACGATCCGGTCAGCCTGACCGTTGCGGCTCCCGACGCCCGCGCGCGCCGGCCCGCGCCCCCCGCACCCCCCCCGCC
>JAEZCZ010000035.1 GCA_023433305.1 Pseudomonadota bacterium
CGAGCTCGTCGAAGCGGCGGATATCGTCGGGGTGCTCCATCCCCTCGACCAGCTTGTCGAGCCGGGCGAGGTGCGACAGCAGCAGCCGCGTATCGTACTTGCGGCGCGTGCCGACCAGCTCGCCGCGGTGGTAGATCGGCTCTTCCACCCCGTCGATCGCGCGGTCGGTGAGGACCTGCTCGGAGCGCGCGCGCGCGAGCCCCAGGGCGGCAATCCAGGCGCGGGCGAATTCCTCGTCGCGGCGGCGCAGGCGATAGGCCGCCTCGGGCGAGAGGCCGACGCGCGCGCAGGCGGCGCGGACGTTGCCCTTGACCGAGAGGTGGTCGAGGAACCGAGCCTTGCGCTGGGGCGTCCAGCCCTGGGCGGTCTCCGCCCCGGTTTCGGTGCCGGATTCGACCCCGGTATCGGTTTCGATTTGGGTGATTGAAGCTTTCATGATCCGCGATCTCCCGATGAGAACAAAACGCGAATCAGACTCAGTATGCACGAAAGTCGAAATAGGACAGCATTTTTTTCGCGGCGGTGCGAGGCGCCCACGCGCTGCTGCCGAGAGCGGCCTGCCGGGCCCGGTCAGTGGGCCCCGTTGCCGTCGAGAAGCCGGCCCACCGAGGCGAGGAACGGCTTTATCGAAATCGGCTTGGACATGTAGTCCGAGGCGCCCGCGCGCCGGATGCGGCTTTCCTCTCCCTTGCCGACGTAAGCGGTGATGGCGAGGATCGGGATCTGCTTGAGCCCTTCGTCGGCGCGGAGCTGCTTGATCAGCTCGACCCCGGAGACGTTGGGCAGGTTGATGTCCATGGTGATGAGGTCGGGCTGGAATTCCTTGGCCGTCTCAATCGCGTGCGCGCCGTCGCTCACGATTTCCACGGTGAAGCCTTCCGCCTCCAGCGTGGCGCACAAGAACATTCGATTGAGAAGATCGTCCTCGACGACCAGAGCCCGCTTCGTCACGCGGGCTCAACGCATGAGCGGCGCAGTTGTGCCGGGCAGTGTCTGGGCGCGCACATCGTGCGCCCTTTATGCCAATGCGCGCGGCGGCGCCAGCGCGAGAAAGACGGCGCGACATCGACGCCGAAAAGGAAAGGCCCGGCGCTCGGGGAGGTGAGCGCCGGGCCTGTTTGAACGCCGGGGCGTTCGGGTGGATTAACGGAGCAGCGAGAGAACGTTCTGCTGGCTCTGGTTCGCCTGCGACAGCATCGCGGTCGAGGCCTGGCTCAGGATCTGGGCCTTGGCGAGCGCGGTGGTCTCGGCCGAGTAGTCTGCGTCTTCGATCCGCGAACGGGCGTCGGACAGGTTGATCGTGTTGTTGGTGAGGCTGTTGACCGCTGATTCGAGGCGGCTCTGGCCCGCACCAAGCGTCGCGCGCGCGCCGTTGATGGCGTTCAGCAAGGTATCGGCGTTGGTGATCGTCGTTGCCGCGTCACCTGCAGTACCCACGTCAGCCACGACGTTAGTACCGTCGTGCATGTCGCTGATGTCCAGCGCATCGATCGTCAGCGCAATCTGGGAGCCCGAGTCAGCACTGGCCTGGATGTTGACGGTGCGCGCGGCACCCGCATTCGCCGTGCCGGTGTCAAAAATGGCGACACCGTTGAACTTCGTGTTCGACATGACGTCGTCGATTTGCTTTGCAAGCTCATCGACTTCCTTCTGCATGTAGGCGCGGTCGGTGGTGTCTCCGTAAGTACCCGAAGCCGACTGGACGGCCAGCTCACGGACGCGCTGAACCATGTTGCTCACTTCGCTCAGAGCGCCTTCGGCGGTCTGTGCCAGCGAGATACCGTCGTTTGCGTTACGCACGGCCTGGTTCATGCCACGGACCTGCGAAGTCATGGAGGTGCTGATGGCGAGGCCGGCGGCGTCGTCCTTGGCGCTGTTGATGCGCTTGCCGGTCGACAGACGCTCCATGGCGGTGCCGAGGGCCTTGTTGGCCTGGCTGGAAGCATTGGCCGCCTTCAGCGCGCCGATGTTGGTGTTGATGACAGACATGTGAAACTCCTTGGTCGGTTCGTGCGCTGCCGGGGTAGGTGGCATGCGGCAGCCGAGACCAAGACCGGCACGGGCCGGCGGGAATTAAGCCTGTTTGGATCCGGCAAACCGGCGCAGGAGCGGCAGAAAATTTCCGCACCCCCGTATTAATACTTGGTCTGAAATTATGATTAATTTGGCCGTCCGCGCGCCATTGCGAACCCGTCAAGAAACAGGGCATTGCGGGGGTATCCGGTGGGGCTGTTGGAAGCATCCGAGGCGTTCAGAAAAAATCATCCGGGCCTCGCAAACCGGCTGGCGGGGATCGCTTCCTCGCTGTTTCCGGGGCGCCCGCTCACTGTCGGCGACGACAGCGAGCGACTGCTGGCGGACCGTTCCGCCTCGGTCAGCGTCTCGCGCGGCGAGCGGCCCGGGCTGAGCCGCACCGCCAGCCGGGCGCGGCATGCCTATATCGACCCAATGTCCGAAGCGACCTTCGCGGCGCTGGTGGCGCTGCTCGCCGGCCGCAGCGAGCCGGTCGCCGCCGACCCCGAGACGCTTTCGGTGCTGGCGATGGCCGACCGCCTCGCCAAGACCGACATTCCGGTGCTGATCAACGGCCCGACCGGGACCGGCAAGGAAGTGCTGAGCCGCTTCATCCACAACCGCAGCGAGCGCAAGGACAGGCCGTTCGTGGCGGTCAACTGCGCGGCGATTCCCGAGGCGATGATGGAAGCGCTGCTGTTCGGTCACCAGAAGGGCGCCTTCACCGGCGCGAGCGGATCGAGCGAAGGCTTCTTCCGCGCGGCCGACGGCGGCACGCTGCTGCTCGACGAGATCGCCGAGATGCCGATCACGCTGCAGGCCAAGCTGCTGCGCGCGCTGCAGGAAAGCGAAGTCATCCCCGTCGGCGCGACCAAGCCGGTCAAGATCGACGTGCGGATCATCGCCGCCGCGAACCGCGACCTGCCGCTCGAAGTCGAGCAGGGCCGCTTCCGCGCCGACCTCTATTACCGCCTCAACGTGTTCCCGATGAGCCTGACCGCGCTGCGCGAGCGGCCGGCGGACATCGCCCCGCTCGCCTTCTCGCTGCTGCTGCGCCACTCGCCCGACGGCGCGCCGGCGCCGTGGATCAGCGACGGCGCGCTGGCGATGCTGCGCAACCACGGCTGGCCGGGCAACGTCCGCGAGCTGGAGAACGTGATGCGCCGCGCGCAAGTGCTGGCGGCGGGCAAGCCCGAGATCCGCCCCGAGCACATCGTGTTCGACCGCACCGTGCGGCTGGTCGAGCCGGCGGCCGCCGCGCCGGAAACGGCCGAGACCGCTTCGGGCGAGAAGCTCTCCAACATCGTGATGATCTCCGAAGCGCGGGCGATCATGGAAACGCTCGACGCCTGCGGCGGACGGCGCGCCGAAGCCGCCAGGCAGCTCGGCATCAGCGAGCGCACCTTGCGCTACCGCCTGGCTTCGTTCCGTGAGGCCGGCATTGCGATCGGAGGCCGGCGATGAGCATCAACGGTATCGGCAGCGCGGGCTCGGTCTCGCAGATCATCGCGCTGCGCCAGCAGATCCTCGACCGCAACAGCCTGCTCCAGGAGCTGCAGCAGGCCAAGCAGGCCGGCGCCGCGCAGGAGACGACCGGCACCACCCCCGCCGCGGGGTTCGCCGATACGCTCAAGAGCGCGCTGCAGGACGTCAACGCGACGCAAGCGAACGCCTCGGCGCTGAGCGAGGGGTTCGAGCGCGGCGAGGTGACCGACGTCGCCAAGGTGATGCTCGCGCGCCAGGAAGCCGGAGTGGCGTTCGAGGCCACGCTGCAAGTCAGGAACAAGCTGTTGTCCGCCTATCAGGACATCATGCGGATGGGGGTCTGAGTAGATGAGCGATCTGGTACCCGCCCCGGCGGGCGGCGTGGGGGCTCGGCCCGCCACGCTGCTGACGCCGCTCCGCGATCCCACCGCCGGAAGCGCGATGGACCGCGTGCGCGCCTTCGCCGCGCAGCCGCCGGTGCGCAAGGCGCTGCCGTGGTTCGCGGGCGTCGCCGGCATCGGCCTGCTGGCGATGACCTGGGCGGCGCTTTCGCCCGCGCCGCAGCGCGTGCTCTATGCCTCGCTCGGAGATGCCGAGCGCGCCGGCGTGGTCTCGGCGCTCGATACCGCGGGGATCGGCTACACGATCGACAGCGGCACCGGCGCGCTGACCGTCGATGAAGGCGACCTCTACCGCGCGCGGATGCTGGTGGCGTCGGAAGGCGCGCTGGCCGTGCCCGAGAGCGGCACCGACATGCTCAACTCGCTGCCGATGGGCGCGAGCCGCACGCTCGAGGGCGACCGGCTGCGCGCGGCGCAGGAACGCGACCTGACGCTGACGATCATGGAGATCGACGGGGTCGAGGCCGCGCGGGTCCATCTCGCCCGGCCCGAGCGATCGGTGTTCGTGCGCGAGGATTCGCCGCCGACGGCCTCGGTCATGGTGCGCATGGCGCGCGGGCGGCAGCTCGGCGACAGCCAGGTAACCGCGATCGCCAACCTCGTCGCGGCATCGGTCCCCGGCCTCGCGATCGATGCGGTGCGCATCGTCGACCAGCACGGCAGGCTGCTGTCGCAGATCGACAGCAAGGACTCCGACCGCCTCAACATGCAGGCGCAGAT
>JAEZCZ010000117.1 GCA_023433305.1 Pseudomonadota bacterium
GGCGGGGGCGGGGGGGGGCCGTCACAGCCGCGCGAGACGACCCGGACCTCGGTCGACGCCGCGCTGGCCGCGGCGCGCCCGCTGGCACAAGGGGATCTCGTCAGCATCGGCTGGCCGAGCGATCGCAGCCTCGAGTGGACGATCCAGTTCGCAGCCGATGATATCCGCACCGAAGTGAAGGTGACGGACGCCGATGCGGTCGCGACCCCGCCCGAGCCGCCGCAGCCCGAAACGCTCGCGCGCACGATGCGGCGCTGGCACGACGGCACCGACATGGGGATCGTCTGGCAGGTGGTGATCTTCCTCGGCGGGATCATCCCGGCGCTGCTGTCGGTCACCGGCATCGTGATCTGGTGGCGCGCCCGCAAGGCCCGGCAGCGATCGCGGCAAGCGATTGCGATCGCCGCGGTTGCTGGCTGAGCCGCGCTCCGCAGTAGGCCGCGGCGGCCGGGAGCAAAGAGCTCAGGCAGACGCGCGCCTGTCCCGAACAAGAAGGGTTACCGGTTAATGCGACAGGCAGGGCGACGATGGCGCGCAAATCACCGGACGACCTCGTTTTTTTGATCGAGATCAATGGTTAACGCGCAATTTTCGTGCGCTCGGTATTTACCTTAAGGGGAGAGATAAGGCCTCCTACACGACCGGACTCGTAGAGCGGACTGGTAGCGCTCCCAAAATGTCGGGCGCGCGTTCGATGAGGCCTTGTCCGATGAAACCGATCCAACCTGCCCGCATGGTCGCCAAAGCCGGAGTTTGCGCTGGCGCGATGTGGGTTCTGCTGACACCGGCAGCGCAGGCGGCCACCCAGACGGGGACTTTCGAAGTTCGCGTCCAAATCACAGCGACTTGTGCGGTGACGGCCGGTGCGGGCTCCAACATCGACTTCGACAGCGTTCCGTCGACGGCGAGCGGGGCGAGCTTGGAGAAGAGCAGCACCATCTCGGTGAACTGCACAAAGGGCACTCCATACTACATCGGGCTTAAACCTTCGGCCGGTTCGGGTTTGGACAGCGGACTCGGGGAAATGACCTCCGGAGGGAGCAACCCACCCATTCCTTATCAACTCAGGCAGCAACCTGGAGCCGCCGGCGATATCTGGGGCAACACTGCGACGACGACGTCTGCCGGCAATGGCAAGTCGGATACCGGCGATGGGACTGACCAGCACCACACCGTTTATGCGACTCTGGACAGCGCGAATTTTGCTGCGGGTACCTATACCGACACGGTGACCGTCACCGTCAATTACTGAGGCGGTCATGACGGCTTGGTTAAGAAAACGCCTTGCGGCGACGCTAGCGGGCTTGCCGCTGATAGCGGCGACTCCCGCAACCGCAGGCGGGCTGCAGGTTTCGCCGGTCTCGGTGACGCTCACCGCCAGGGAAAGCGCGGACGGGCTGACGCTCAGTAACGTGAGTGTCGCCACCGTCCATGCGCAAGTGCGCGTTTACCGCTGGCGGCAAGGCGCCGAAGGCGACGTTCTGGAGCCTTCGGCGGGCCTTGCGATCAGTCCGCCAATGGTCGCGCTCGAACCGGGCGGTAGCCAGCTCGTTCGCGTGATACGCACTGGCCCCGCCCCCGCCACGGGAGCTGCCGAGGACTCCTATCGGATCGTCGTGGACGAGCTGCCGCTCGCCGATGCGAACGCGGGCGGCGGGCTGGCGTTCGTGTTCCGCTATTCGCTTCCGGCCTTTGTCGAACCTGCAGGGACCGAACCCCGGCCCGAACTCGAATGGAACCTCACCGACGTCGACGGCACGATCGCGCTGACGGTCCGCAACAGCGGGCGAAAGCATGCGCAGGTGGCGGACGTGGCGGTGCGCTGGTCCGACGGCGAGCGGACCGAACTCGCACCGGGCCTGCTCGGCTACGCGCTTCCGGGAAGCTCGATCACCTGGGGCACTGCCGTACCCTGGCGGCGGGGAGCATCGATCGGCTCTCTCGAAGTGAGGATAAATGGGCAAGAGGCGCAGCCGGATCTGCTCCTGGCCGCTGCTCCTCGCTGAAACCGCCATCGCGGCGTACCCGCTTGCGGCACGAGCAGAGGAAACAGCAGGGAACGCGGTTCAACTGGCAGCCTACGTGCGGCCGGCGGAGCTGCCGCGCTTGGCGAACGTCTCCGAGATGCCGCTCTATCTCGAGACCAGCGTGAACGGGCGCGCCTGGGGCGTGAC
Source organism: Pseudomonadota bacterium (assembly GCA_023433305.1). Lineage (GTDB taxonomy): Bacteria > Pseudomonadota > Alphaproteobacteria > Sphingomonadales > Sphingomonadaceae > Croceibacterium_A. Next base: position 2,175 of record JAEZCZ010000117.1, read on the forward strand.
AGGCTTCACGCTGCGCGGGCAGGAGATCTGGACCACGCGTGACACGCTGAACCGGATCGGTCTGGCGCTCGCCGGCGACAGGCCCGACGCGGTTCGCCTCTCCGACATAGCCGCTCTCGAGTTCGCCTACGACGAGCCCCGGCAGAAACTTGCCATCACAGTTCCGATCGCCTTGTTGACCCAGGAGACGAGCCGGGTCGGACGGCAAGTGCGGACCACATCGACGCCGTCGAGCGGGACCGGGCTGGTTTACAATTACAACCTGTTCGGCGGGGTTTCCGGCAAGACACGGACCGCCAGCGCGTTTTCCGAACTGCGCGCATTCAGCCCACTCGGAGTGCTCAGCAGCACGTTCCTGACGCAGGCGATCGGCGACAGCGGCGACTGGTCGATCGGGACGGTTCGGCTGGATTCGAGCGTGAGCGCATCGTTTCCCGATCACCTCTTCACCGTAACTGCGGGCGATTCGATCTCCGCAGCGACACCGTGGGCACGCGCCACGCGCTTCGGCGGGCTCCAGGTCGGCAGCAATTTCGCGTTGCGGCCGTACGAGGTGACCACGCCACTGACCCGATTCTTCGGTGAAGCGGCGCTTCCATCGACCGTGGAGCTTTATGTGGACGGGCTCCGCCGGGTTACAGGAGAAGTACCTCCTGGCCAATTTCAGATCGAAACGCCGGCTGGGACGAGCGGCGCCGGTACCGGGCAGGTCGTCGTCACGGACGCGCTGGGCCAGGTCAGCACGCTGTCGTTCGACCTCTATCATTCGCCGATCCTGTTGCGGCCCGGGTTGGCCGACTGGTCGGCCGAGGCCGGATTTCTACGGCGCGAATACGGCATCCGCTCGTTCGCTTATGCCGCGGATCCGTTTGTGAGCGGCACGCTGCGGCGGGGTGTTACCGATCGTCTCACGCTCGAGGGGCACGCCCAAGCCACCGGAGAGCTGGTCCAAGGCGGACTGGGCGCGGTCTGGCGGGCAGGCCAGCTCGGCGTGGTTTCGGGTTCGCTATCGGCCAGTAGCGGCCCGGATGGCACCGGCACGCGCTATTCTTTCGGTTACAACTGGTCCGACCGCCGATCGAGCGTTTCGATAAACTATGCCGGGGCCTCCACTGGCTTTGGCGACCTTGCTTCGCTCGAAGGCTCGCCGTTGCCGCGGCGTTCGATTTCGGCGCAGGCCAGCCACAGCCACCGCTCGCTGGGTACCTTCGGGCTCGGCTACGTCGATCTCGGTTACGGCGACCGCGAGCGTTCGCAATATCTCAGCGCCTACTGGTTCAAGTCGCTCGGGAGGAACATCAGCCTCAACGTCCAGGCCACGCAAGACCTGCTGGACTCGCGCAATCGCAGCATATTTGCGACTGTGAACGTGCGCCTCGCGGACGGCACCTTGGTCAACGCATCGCTACAACGTGATCGTTACGCGACCCTTGGCAGCATCGACGCTGCTCGGTCGATGCCGGAGGCTGGCGGGCTGGGCTGGCGCGCGCAGCTTCAGCGTGCGGGAGACCGAATGAGCGGGGCCGGCGAGCTTCAGTTCCTCGGTGATCATGGCCGGCTCTTCGCGGGCGGGCGCGTGGCGGGTGGCCGCCTCAACGCATACGCGGGGGCATCCGGCGCCCTGATCGTCATGGACGGAGCGGTCTTCGTGTCGCGCGAAGTGCAGGACGGTTTCGCGGTGATCAGCACGAGCGGGATCGCCGGCGTTCCGGTGACTTTGCGCAACAACGTCGTCGGCACCACGAATGCCGACGGGAAGCTGCTGGTCAGCGGCCTCAACGCTTACGAGGATAACGCGATCGGCATCGACGCACTCGCGCTGCCTGCCGACATTCGCGTGGGCGAAGTCGAAACGGTCGTCGCGCCGACCGACCGGGCGGGGGTGATCGTCGGGTTCGAGCTTGCCAAAGTGCGCGCCGCGACGCTGATCCTGGTCGACGCTGCGGGCGAACCGCTTCCCGTCGGGAGCCTGGTGTCCGTGCGCGGAGCCGAGGGCAGCCCGGCCATGGTCGGCTTCGACGGGGAAGCCTACCTCGAGGCGCTCGAGGACCGAAACGTGCTCGACGTCAAGACGGCCGGAACCGATTGCGTTGCCGTTTTCGATTATCCGCGCTCGGGGGACGTTCTGCCGCGGATCGGCCCGGTCAGTTGCTTGCCCACGGGGATGGAATCATGACCACAGCCCATCGACCGGTCTTGCTGGGGCTGGTGTCCGCCTTCCTGCTGGCGATACTGCTGTGGCCTTCGAGCGCCCAGGCGAACGTCGGCTGCAACGGCACGGCCAACATCTCGTTCGGCACTTCGCAAACAGCGACCGGGACGGTCAATTACACCTGCAACAACTATGGTGGGGCTGCCGTGAGTCTCACGCTCTGCTCGTTGCGCGGACCGGCGAGCTATCCGGGTACCGAGGCCCAACCGGCGATGGCGAATGGCGGCTCGCTCCTCAACTTCAACCTCTACACCACCGCCGCGAGGACGCAGGTCTGGAACACGACAACGCCGATCTCCACTGGCACGATCTCGATACCAGCGGGTGGCGTACGGACCGGGTCGATACCGTTCTACGGGTATATTCCTGGCGGCCAGACCGCGCCGCCGGGGACCTACCAGACCTGGTTTCACAACACGGTCATTGGGTTTGTTGCTGGCGGGACCTGCCAGACCAATTACTCGAACTGGTCGGGTGTCCAGATTTCTCTCACCGCCTCGGCCACCGTCGTCGACGCCTGCACACTTACGGGGGGGCCGGCCTCGAACGTCAATTTTGGTGCCGTTCCAAGCACCGCGACGAACCACTCCGCCAGCAACCAGATTTCCGTGACCTGTCCGAACGGGACTGCCTATTATGTCGGCCTCCGGCCATCGAACGGCAGCACAAGCGGTGCAGGCGTGATGTCGGGGACCGGCGGTAACGCGGCGAAAGTGCCCTATCAATTGAGATCGGGCAGCGCGGCCGGACCGGTCTGGGGCGATACCGCCACCTCGACAAGCGTCGGCAATGGAGTGAGCGGAACCGGGAACGGCGCGTCACGATCAATTTCGGTCTATGCTACTTTGCCCGGGGCAAACTTCCCCGCCGACGCTTACAGCGACACGGTGACCGTGACGGTCAACTACTGAGGCTCGACGGACCAAGGCGGCCACCGCGCGTCTGCAACTCTCTGTGCCGTTTGAAGCAAGCTCCTGGGACGGCGGGCAGCGCATAACGCGATCGGCTTGAGGGATTCCGATGCGATGGCGAGGATGATGGATCTGTGCCTTGTGCG
>JAEZCZ010000123.1 GCA_023433305.1 Pseudomonadota bacterium
GCGCACCAATGCCGGTCGGGCCGTAGAGCTTGTGGCCGGAGAAGGCGTAGAAATCGCAGTCTAGCGCGGCGACGTCGACGGGCAGCCGGGGCACGGCCTGGCAGCCGTCGAGCAGAAGCTTGGCGCCTACCGCGTGGGCGATATCCGCCGCGCGACGAGCATCGAGCACCGAGCCGAGCACGTTCGAAACATGCGCGAAGGCGACCATTTTATGCTCGGGCGTCAGCATGCGCTCGGCGGCGGCGAGATCGATCTTGCCGTCTTCGGTCAGCGGGCAGACGTCGACCTGCCAGCCGGCGAGCTGCCAGGGCACGATGTTGGAATGGTGTTCGAGTTCCGACAGCAGCACTCGACCCCTGTCCGGCCAAGAGTAGGCCACGAGGTTGATCGCCTCGGTCGCGCCGCGCGTGAAGACGATCTCGTCCTCGCGCCCGCCGATGAACGCCGCCACGCGGCGCCGCGCCGCTTCGTAGCCGAGCGTCATTTCGGCCGAGCGGGTGTAAACGCCGCGGTGGACGGTGGCGTAGTCGGCTCCGATGGCCTTTGTCACGGCGTCGATCACGACTTGCGGCTTCTGCGCGGTGGCAGCGGAATCGAGGTAATGCCAGGCGCTGCCGTCGGCATTGCGGAGGCCGGGGAAGTCGGAACGGTAACCCCCCTCCCGCTTGCGGATGAGGTTGGGGGCGGGCGTGTTGGAGACGGGCGCTAAAGACCCACCCCCGGCTCCTCCCACAGGCGGGAGGGGGGAATCGGCGATCTCGTTCATGCCCTTTCCCCCAGCGCGGCGAGCGCCGCGTCGAGCAGCTTCTCGCGCTCGGCCTCATCGTCGAGCGCGAGGAAGGCGTCGGCGATGAATGCACGGACGAGTAGTTTCTGCGCGATCTCGGGCGGCAAGCCGCGCGCGGCCATGTAGAAGCGGGCGGTCTCGTCCATCTCGCCGATCGCGGCGCCATGCGCGCATTTCACGTCGTCGGCGAAGATTTCGAGTTCGGGCTTCGCGTTGGCCGCGGCACCGCGTTCGAGCAGGAGCGCCTTGAAGTCCTGCCCCGCGTCGGTCTTTTGCGCATCGCGTGCGACGTCGATGCGGCCGAGGAAATTGCCGGTGGCCGTGCCCCAGTGCACCGCGCGCACGACTTGCTCGGAGGTCGCGTCTGGCTCTGCATGGATCGTGCGGGTGACGAACTCGCGCGTCGCTTCTCCGCCGCCGATGGTGACGCCGCCGAACTGGAAATGCGCGCCGCGTGCCAGGGTGACCTCGACTTCGAGCCGGGTGTAGTCGCCGCCGGCGTTGACCGCGAACAGCTCCGCCCGCGCGTCCTCACCCATCGTGATGCGGACGCGATGCAGCTCGGGCCCGGTGCCGTCGAAAATCAGGCACTTGGCGCGCGTTTCACCCGGCGCGAGGACGATCTCCTTCCAGCGACCGAATTCCGCGGGCGCGAGCTTTTCGAACGCGGCGAAATCGGCGTAGCGCCACTCCTCGTCGCGCGAGGTGGGGAGAGCGGCGAGCTCCGTCATGCCGCGACCGCCTCGTAGCCCTCGCTTTCGAGCTGGTGCGCAAGCTCGGGGCCACCAGTCTTGACGATGCGGCCGTTGGACAGGACATGGACGAAGTCAGGCCGCACGTAGTCGAGCAGACGCTGGTAGTGGGTGATCAGGAGCACGCCCTTGTTGGGCTTGCGCATGATCGCGTTGATGCCCTCGCCGACGATTTTCAGCGCGTCGATGTCGAGGCCGGAGTCGGTTTCATCGAGCACGGCGAAGGCCGGATCGAGGATGCCCATCTGGACCATTTCCGCGCGTTTCTTCTCGCCGCCCGAGAAGCCGACGTTCACGGGGCGCTTGAGCATGTCCATGTCGAGCTTGAGCAAAGAGGCCTTCTCGCGCGCGAGCTTGAGGAATTCACCCCCCGAAAGAAGCGCTTCATTTCGCGCTGAACGCTGCGCATTGAGCGCTTCACGCAGGAACTGAACATTCGAAACACCCGGAATCTCGACCGGATATTGAAAACCGAGGAACAGGCCGGCGGCGGCGCGCTCGTGCGGCTCGAGTGCGAGCAGGTCCTGCCCCGCGAAAGTGACCGAGCCCTCGGTCACCTCGTACCCCGGCCGACCGCCTAGCACGTAGGCCAGCGTCGACTTGCCCGCGCCGTTCGGCCCCATGATCGCGTGCACTTCGCCCGCGTTCACGGTGAGCGAGAGGCCGTGGAGGATCGGCGTGCCGCCGGAAGCATTGGCGACGGTGGCGTGGAGGTTATCGATCTTGAGCATGGGTCTTCCTGTGCGGCGCGCGGTTGGGCCGTGAATAGTGCTGGTTCGGGTTGGCCTCGCGGTGGGCGCGGGCGGCCTCCTTCTTGTCGGCGATGCGCTGGCGCATGCCGGCGGTGATGCGCGCGAGGACCTCGTCGATGTTCTCGAGGATGTCGGCCGCCTTGATCCGCATCACGCGCACGCCGACGGCTTCGAGGCTCTTGTCGCGGCGGGTGGCGATCGCCTCGGGCTCGTCGCCTTCGTCGATGTCGATCGCCATGCCGAGAAAGTGGCAGTTGAAATCGAGGATCGCCGAACCGACCACCGCGTGGCGGGTGAACTTGTAGCGCCCGAGATCGGCCTTGGCGAAGCGCTCGGCGAGCGCCTTGTGCGCCTCGCTCGAATGCCGCCGAAGGTCGCGTGCCCGCTCGTGCAGCGTGTCGAGCCGCTTCTCGGAGATCTCCCATCCCCGGCCGCGCTTCTTGAGTTCGGGCGCGGCGTCGTCGGCGGAGAGCGTGCGGATCTTGAGGGTCTTGCGTTCGGTCATTGGGCGAGCCCGGTAAAGTTCGAAATCGCCATGGCAATCTCATGGTTGAGCGCCCGCCGTTCGCGGGTGCGCGCGTCCTCCCAGCGCTCGCGTTCGGCCGAAGTCAGCTGCGCTTCCGGCAGCCCGAACCGGCGATCGACTTCGCCGAGGCGCAAGTCCTCGAGCCGGCGGATTTGGGTATAGCAGAGCGAACGGACGGCGATGACGGCAGCCTCCAGACTGTCGCGCGGCGCACCGGCGGAGCCCGAGGTGAGGCAGGCACGCAACCTTCGTTCGAGCTGATCCCGGTCAGCAGCGTCGTCCTGTGCCGCGAGAGGGGCGGCCATGGACAGGAGCGCAAGCCCGGCGAGGAGCGAGCGGACGATCACCCGACGCTCCCTTCAAGCGAAATGCCCAGCAGCTTCTGCGCCTCCACCGCGAATTCCATCGGCAGTTGCTGCAGCACTTCCTTGGCGAAGCCGTTGACGATCAGCGCCACCGCCTCCTCCTGCCCGAGCCCGCGCTGCATGGCGTAAAACAGTTGGTCGTCGCTGATCTTGCTGGTGGTCGCCTCGTGCTCGATCTGCGCGGTCGGGTTCTTGACCTCGATGTAGGGCACGGTGTGCGCGCCGCATTCGCTGCCGAGCAGCAGCGAATCGCACTGGGTGAAGTTGCGCACGTTGTCCGCGTTGGCCGCAACGCGCACCAGCCCGCGGTAGGTGTTGTTCGACTTGCCCGCGCTGATGCCCTTGGAGACGATCGTTGAACGGCTGCCCTTGCCGTTGTGGATCATCTTGGTGCCGGTGTCGGCCTGCTGGAAGTTGTTGGTGACCGCGACCGAGTAGAACTCGCCGACCGAATCCTCGCCGTTGAGCACGCAGCTCGGGTACTTCCAGGTCACCGCGCTGCCGGTCTCGACCTGGGTCCACGAGATCTTGCTGCGCGCGCCCTGGCAGAGGCCGCGGGTGGTGACGAAATTGTAGATCCCGCCCTTGCCCTCGGCATCGCCCGGATACCAGTTCTGCACGGTCGAATACTTGATCTCGGCATCGTCGAGCGCGACCAGCTCGACCACCGCCGCGTGGAGCTGGTTCTCGTCGCGCTGCGGGGCGGTGCAGCCTTCCAGGTACGACACGTAGGCGCCCTTGTCGGCGATGATCAGCGTCCGTTCGAACTGGCCGGTGTTCTCGGCATTGATGCGGAAATAGGTGCTGAGCTCCATCGGGCAGCGCGTGCCTTCGGGGACGTAGACGAAAGTGCCGTCCGAGAAGACCGCGCTGTTGAGCGTCGCGAAGTAGTTGTCGCGCTGCGGCACCACGCGGCCTAGCCACTTCTTCACCAACTCGGGATGCTCGCGGATCGCCTCGCTGATCGAGAGGAAGATGACGCCGGCCTTCTTCAGCTCCTCGCGGAAAGTCGTGGCGACGCTGACGCTGTCGAACACCGCGTCGACCGCCACCTTGCGCGCGCCTTCGACGCCGGCGAGAACCTTCTGCTCCTCGATCGGGATGCCGAGCTTCTCGTAAACGCTGAGTATCTCGGGATCGACTTCGTCGAGACTGGCGAGCTTGGGCTTGGCCTTGGGAGCGGCGTAGTAATAGGCGTCCTGGTAGTCGATCGGCGGGATCGACAGCTTGGCCCAGTCGGGCGTTTCCATCTCCTGCCATAGGCGGAACGCCTTGAGCCGCCATTCGAGCATCCACTCGGGCTCACCCTTCTTGGCCGAGATGAAGCGCACCGTGTCTTCGCTCAGCCCCTTGGGAGCGAACTCGGTCTCGATGTCGCTCGACCAGCCATGCTCGTACTCGGCCGCGCGGGCGGCCGCCTCGCGGGCTTCGCGGTCCTGGATGTCGACGTCTTCGGTCATGAGATGCTCTGTAGTTGGAATGGGTCACGCGGAGACGCGGAGACGCAGAGGAAAGGGATTCGCGCAAAGAGCGCAGAGACCGCAGAGACCGCAGAGTCATGATGCGATCGAGAGCTTCGCCGCAGCCATCCCTTCGCTGCGATATCTGCGCGAGCAAGAAGCTCCGCACCGCCGCGTCTCCGCGTGAATCCCGTCATCGGACGACCTCCGCGATGCGCGGTTGCGAAAGTTGCGTCAGGGGGACGCCGGCGAGGGCGCCGCGCAGGGTTTCGTTGACAAGGCTCCAGTGCGGACGGACGCTGCAGCACGATTCGAGCGCGCAGCATTCCCGCTCGCCGTCGAGGCAGGTGGTCAGGGCGATCGGCCCTTCGACCGCCTCGACGATGTCGGCGAGCGTGATCGCCGCCGCCGGCCGCGCGAGCTGAAGCCCGCCGCGCGCGCCGCGCACCGAGCGCAGCAGGCCAGCGCGCGACAATTGACTGACCAGCTTCTGCACCGTGGGCTGCGGCAGCCCGGTCTCGCAGGCCAGCTCCGCAGCCGACACGCGCCCACCGCCGCAATGGCGCGCGGCAGCGCACATCGTGACGACGGCGTAGTCGGCCATGCTGGACAGGCGCATTATTGCGATCCGTTCTCAAACTGGAGCGATTCGCTCCGATTTGGCACTTAGGCGTGCAACGCACGGATTTCAAACAAGCGCGGCTTTCATGCGCACAAAAAAGGGGCGGCCCCGAAAACGGAGCCGCCCTTGAAAGTCGAGAACTCGTTGGCATTGCTGCCACACGAGCCCTTCGGGTCGCAGGTGTAGCGCTACCGCCGTGGGCGCACCAAAGCTTGTATGAAAACGACAGCCAGCGCGAAAATTTGCGTCGAATCGTCGAAAAATCCCTTAGTTTCCTAATGATACGTCCCGATAAACACGCGAGGCGCCGGCCCGTCGACACGCAAGAGCTGCGCTGCCATAGGCGGGCTGTGCTCTACCGCCTCGCTCGTCCCGCGCTGTTCGCACTCGATGCCGAGCGTGCGCACGGCCTGGCGATCAGGGGTTTGCGGATGTTGCCGCGCCGGCCGGCGGCCGGTGGCGGCCCGCTCGAGACGCGAGTCGCCGGGCTCGACTTTCCCAACCCCGTCGGAATGGCGGCCGGCTTCGACAAGGACGGCGAGGTGCCCGACGCGCTGCTCGGCCAAGGCTTCGGTTTCGTCGAGGTCGGCTCGATCACGCCGAGACCGCAGGCCGGCAACCCCAAGCCGCGACTGTTCCGACTGGCCGAGGACCGCGCGGTCATCAACCGAATGGGCTTCAACAACGGCGGAGCGCCGGCGGCCGCGGCGCGGCTGGCGGCACGAGAGCGACGGGGTATCGTCGGCATCAACGTCGGCGCAAACAAGGATTCGGCGGACCGCATCGCCGACTATGCGCAGATGACGCGGCTCATGGCGCCGCTCGCCGACTACCTGGCGGTCAATATCTCGAGCCCGAATACGCCCGGCCTGCGGGCCCTGCAGGACGAACGGGCGCTGACCGAGCTCCTCGACGCCGTGCTCGAGGCGCGCGGGGAGAGCGGCCCGCCGGTGTTCCTGAAGGTCGCGCCCGACCTGGAGCCCGCCGATATCGAGGCCATCGCACGAATCGCGACGGAGAAGCGGCTCGGCGCGTTGATCGTCTCGAACACGACGATCTCCCGGCCGCGAGGGGCTCTGGCGTTGCGCTCGCGCCATGCGGGAGAAGGCGGGGGCCTCTCGGGCGCGCCGCTGCGCGAACTCGCGCTCGAGCGACTGCGCGACTTCCGGCGCGCGACGGGCGGGACGCTGCCGCTGATAGGGGTGGGCGGAATCGCCACCGCAGAGGACGCCTGGCAGCGCATCCGCGCCGGGGCGAGCCTGGTCCAGCTGTACAGCGCGATGGTCTACGAAGGGCCGGGGATCGCGCGGCGGATCGTTCACGGGCTCGAGGCACTGATGCGGCGCGACGGCTTCGCTTCGGTTGCCGAGGCCGTGGGAAGCGAATAGCACGCGCGCATGTCGCGCCGTTTCCTGCTCGCTTTCGCCCCGCTCGCGCTGGGCGCCTGCGCCACCGTCCCCGCCCCGTCAGAAACTCCGATCCAGGCCACGACGGCGGAGAGCCGAGGCGTCGTCAGCGCCGCCGACCCGCGCGCGGCCGAAGCCGGGGCCGAGATGCTGCGCCGCGGCGGCAGCGCCACCGACGCCGCGATCGCGACGATGCTCGCGCTCACGGTGGTCGAGCCCCAGAGCTCGGGAATCGGTGGGGGCGGGTTCCTGCTGCACCATGCGGCGGACGGCACCGTCGAGACGCTCGACGGACGCGAAACGGCCCCGGCGGCCGCCACGCCCGACTGGTTCCTCGGCGAGGATGACCGCCCGCGCCCGTTCATGGAAGCCGTGCTTTCGGGCCTCAGCGTCGGCGTCCCGGGCAACATCCGGCTGGCGGGCGAAGCCCACGCGCGCCACGGCATGCTGCCCTGGGCCGATCTGTTCGCGCCGGCGATCGCGCTCGCCCGCGACGGGTTCGTCATCAGCGAGCGTTTCCGCGAGTTCCTCCAACGCGCGCGCAACCGCGCCGCCGCGGACGCGGAAGGGCAAGGGCTGTTTTACGACGAGATGGGCGAGCCGCTCGCCGCGGGCACACGGGTGCGGAATCCCGCCCTCGCCGAAACGCTCGGGCAGATTGCCGAGCATGGCGCCGACTGGTTTTATTCGGGCGAGAACGCCACCGCGATCGCGGTGCGCGTCGCCGCCGAGACGCCGCATCCGGGGGGGATGACCGTCGCCGACATCGCCGCCTATCAGGTGAAGGAGCGGCCCGAGCTGTGCGGGCCCTATCGCGCCTACCGGATTTGCGGAATGGGCCCACCCTCCTCAGGCGCGACCACCGTCTATGCGATCCTCAAGCAGCTCGAGCGGTTCGATCTCGGCGCGCTCGGTGCCGATTCGCCGACCTTCTGGCACTTGTTCGCCGAATCGCAGCGGCTCGCCTTCGCCGACCGCGAGCGATACCTTGCCGACAGCGATTTCGTCTCGGTACCGGCGGTGGGGCTGATGGACCCGGACTACCTCGCGGCGCGCGGCAGGCTGATCGACCCCGACGCGACGCTGTCGCAAGTCGTGGCAGGGACGCCGCAGGGCGTGGCGCTGGCGCCCCCCGACGGCGACGAGCCGGTCGAGAACGGCACCTCACACTTCGTCGCGGTCGACCGCATGGGCAATGCCGTCAGCTATACCTCGACGATCGAGGGCTCGTTCGGCTCGGGAATCATGGTGGGCGGCTATTATCTCAACAACGAGCTGACCGACTTCAGCTTCACGCCCGCCGGCCCCGACGGTCGCCCGGTCGCCAACCGGGTCGAAGGCGGCAAGCGCCCGCGCAGCTCGATGGCGCCGACGCTGGTCTACGATTCGTCGGGAGAATTGGTGCTCGCGGTCGGCGCGGCAGGCGGATCGACAATCCCGGTGCAAGTCGCGCGCGTGCTGATCGGAGTGATCGACTTCGACTTGCCGCTCGGGCGGGCGATGGCGCTGCCGGTTCTGTTCTCGCCCGGGGAGGCGATCACGGTTGAGCAGGGCAGCTCGCTCGAGGCGATGATTCCCGCGCTCCGCGCGCTCGGCCACGCGCAAGTCTCGGCACGCGGCCTGCCGCTCAAGATCAACGGCGCCGAGCGAACCGCGGGCGGCTGGGTCGGTGCCGCCGATCCGCGCAGCGAAGGCGCGGCTGTCGGCGAATAGCCGAGCCAGCTTGCGGGCGCCTTTCTGGCGTCTTAACCGTTGAGCGACAACAGGCCGGCCCAGACCGGCGCTCGGGATGGAGGCGCTGCCCTTGCAGCTTACCGATTTTGCGGCCGCGCCGAACCTTGTGCGGTTGTTCCTCGACCGCGCCGACGAGCGCGGCGACCGCCCTTTCCTGACCGCCCGCCGCGGGGGTGAGTGGCACGGGCAGTCCTGGCGCGAGGCGGCCGATCAGGTCTGCCTGCTCGCCGAGAAGCTGCGCTCGCTCGGACTGAGCGACGGCGATCGCGTCGTTCTGGTCGCCGAGAACCGTCCCGAATGGGCGATCGCCGACCTCGCGATCATGGCCGCGGGCTGCATCACCACGCCGGCCTATACCACCAACACCGAGGGCGATCACCAGCATATCCTCGAGAACAGCGGCGCGAAGGCCGTGATCGTCTCGACCCGGAAGCTGGCCGAGCCGCTGCTGCCCGCGATCATCCGTTCGGGGATGGCGGAGCACGTGATCGGGATCGAGCCGCTTCAGTCGATCCAGAGCAGCTTCGCCTGCCATCTTTGGAGCGATCTCATCGTCGGCGACGCGCCGGCGGCGCGCCAGGCGGTGGAGGCGCGGATGGCGAAAGTCGCCCGCACCGATCCGGCCTGCATCATCTACACCAGCGGCACGAGCGGCGCGCCGCGCGGCGTGCTGCTCCATCACGGCGCAATTCTCTGCAACGTCGAAGGCGCGGCCAAGATTCTCGCCAACGACTTCGGCTGGGGCGACGAACGGTTCCTTTCGTTCCTGCCGCTCAGCCACGCGCTCGAGCATACCGCGGGGCTCTATCTGCCGATCGGGCTCGGCGCGGAAATCTGGTTCGCCGAGGGGCTCGACAAGCTCGCGAGCAACATGGAGGAGGCGAGTCCGACCTTCATGGTCGTGGTGCCGCGCCTGTTCGAGGTGCTGCGCAACCGGATCATCGCCCAAGTCGAGAAGCAGGGCCGCGTCGCCAACTTCCTGCTCGACCAGGCGCTGGCGCTGGCCGAACGCCGCGCCGCGGGGCAGCATCGGCTGACCGACTGGGCGGTCGAGCGCTTGCTCGACCTGACGTTGCGGCCGAAGGTCAAGGCCCGCTTCGGCGGACGGATCAAGGCACTGGTTTCGGGCGGAGCGCCGCTCAATCCCGAAGTGGGCGCGTTCTTCGAATCGATGGGCCTCGTCATGCTGCAGGGCTACGGCCAGACCGAGGCAGCCCCGGTGATCAGCTGCAACTATCCTTCGGCGGGCATCAAGCTCGATACCGTCGGCCCGCCGCTCGAGGATGTCGAGGTGAAGATCGCCGAGGACGGCGAGATCCTGGCGCGCGGCGAGCTGGTAATGCTGGGATACTGGCGCAACGAGGAGGAGACGGCGAAGACGATTGTCGACGGCTGGCTCCACACCGGCGACATCGGTCATCTCGACGAAAAGGGCCGGATCGTCATCACCGACCGCAAGAAGGACATCATCGTCAACGACAAGGGCGACAACATCGCGCCCCAGAAGCTCGAGGGCATGCTGACGCTGCAGCGCGAGATCTCGCAGGCAATGGTGAGCGGCGACAAGCGGCCATACGTGGTCGGGCTGGTCGTGCCCGATGCAGAGTGGGCTTGCGAATGGTCTCAGGCCAACGACGAAAAGTTCGACCTCGCGGCGCTGCAGAGGCTGCCCGCCTTCCGCAGCGCGATGCGTGCGGCGATCGACCGCGTGAACGGCGAGCTGTCGGTTATCGAGAAGGTCCGTCAGTTCGCCTTCGCCGACGAACCGTTCAGCATCGAGAACGGCGAGATGACCCCGAGCATGAAGATCAAGCGCCACGCCATTCGGGCGCGTTACGGCGAAAGAATCTCCGCGCTGTACCGGGTCTAGGCCGCCTCGGCCTCAACCTTCTCGGGGTAGAAGCACGGCTCGCGCTCGGACCAGCCGGGCGCGGTGGCGGCGGATTCGCTGAGCGATTGGAGCAGCATCTTGCGGCGCGCCGGGCGAATTGCGGGAAGGGCGGCAGCGCCGCAGAACGCCGCGGGGAGCCAAGGGCGCGCCTTGGCGCCGAGCAGGCGTTCATAGAGGAAGCGATAGGCCGAGAAGCTGTCGATCTGCTCCTGCGCGAGGTCGTATGCGGTGATGCGAAGCAGAGTGCCCATGAAGCCGTGCAGGCCCTCGAACGCGCTTTCGTACGGCACCGCGTCGCGCAGGGCGCGGAGTTCGCGGTAGGCGAGGTACTGTTGGCGGATGGCTGTCTTGTCGCCGGATCCGCGCGACCAGATTTTGAAGGCATCGCCGCGGCCGAGACCGATATCAAGCCCGCGCTCGATGAAGAGCTGTTCGGCTTCGGTGAAACTGGCGAATTCGCGCAGCTCGGCAATGGTCAGCGATGCGGTTCCGGGCTTGGCCATGACAGCCTCCTTGTTCGGACAAGGCGAGTGTCACCGAGTTTGGTTAACGATCGGCAAACAGCTGCCGAAGATTTGCGCCCTTACTAGATGAGTCCCGCCAGCGGGCTGCTGGGATCGGCGTACTTGCGCGTTGCCATGCGTCCGGCGAGATAGGCATCGCGGCCCGCCTCGACTGCCAGCTTCATCGCCCGCGCCATCCGGATCGGGTCCTTCGCTTCGGCGATGGCGGTGTTCATCAGCACGCCGTCGCAGCCCAGTTCCATCGCCACCGCGGCATCGCTCGCCGTCCCGACGCCCGCATCCACTAGAACCGGCACTTTCGCTCCTTCGACGATAAGGCGGATCGTGACGCGATTCTGGATGCCGAGACCGGAGCCGATCGGCGCTCCGAGCGGCATGATCGCCGCCGCCCCCGCTTCCTCGAGCTGCTTGGCCGCAATCGGGTCGTCGGTGCAGTAGACCATCGGCTTGAAGCCTTCCTTCACGAGGACTTCAGTGGCCTTCAACGTCTCGCGCATATCGGGATAGAGGGTGCGCGCCTCGCCAAGGACCTCGAGCTTGACGAGATCCCAGCCGCCTGCCTCACGCGCCAGCCGCAGCGTGCGGACCGCCTCTTCGGCAGTGAAGCAGCCCGCCGTGTTCGGCAGGTATGTGACCTGCTTCGGGTCGATGAAATCGGTCAGCATCGGCGCGGTCGGGTCCGACACGTTGACCCGGCGGACCGCGACGGTGACAATCTCCGCCCCGCTGGCTTCAAGAGCGGCCGCGTTCTGGGCGAAGTCCTTATATTTACCCGTACCGACGATCAGCCGTGACCGGAAGGTGCGGCCGGCAACCGTCCAGGTGTCGTCGCCGGAGCCCCCGCCGACGAAATGCACGATCTCGAGCACGTCGCCGTCGGCCAGCGCCGCTTCGCCGAGCGTGGAACGCGGCACGATCGTGCCGTTGCGTTCGACCGCGACTTTCTCGGGCCGGAGCCCGATTTCCTCGACGAGGGCGGCGATGGTGCGGGAGGAAGAGCGACGGGGCTCGCCGTTGATGACGAGATTGAGCGGTGCGGTCATGACCGCTGCGAGATAGCGGTTAGAGCGCCCGGCGCAAGTTGAGCACGTGACCGGCGGCCACCAACGACACACCGATGATGGTCAACACCGCTTCCTCGATGCCGTGATCGACCGCGAGGCCCCCGCCCATGAAAGTAAGCCCGGTCATGGCCACCACGAACGGCGTCGCTCGACGATGCTGCAACGCGCCGATGCCGATTGCGACCCCGGCCACGATCGTCGCCACGAGGAGGCCGATCCGATGAATGGCCGGGTCGAGCAAGAGACTGCCGCCCACGCCGAGCGCCGCAACGATCACGATCCCCAGCACGCAATGCACCGCGCAAAGGCACGAAAGCAACAGCCCGACACGGTCGAGCCGCCCACGAATCGAGGCGAAGGAGAGACCCATTGGCTCACATCTATGTAACCATATAACGTGGCGCAAGGGATTTGGCGCGACGGACGCCCGGCCTTGCGCTTTGCGAAGCGCGGGCGCAGGGAGCCGGCATGGTCGCGAAGGCGAAAGTATTGGCCGGCAAGACGACATTGGGCACCGGGACGGCGAGGCCGCTGGCGCTCGCGCGCTGGCTGCTCGCGGTGGCGGCGCTCGTCGTGCTGATGATCGTGGTCGGCGGGATTACGCGGCTTACCGAAAGCGGACTTTCGATCACCGAATGGAAGCCGGTGACCGGGGCCATTCCGCCGCTGACGGACGCGCAATGGCAGGCCGAATTCGAAGCCTACCAGCGCATCGGCGAGTACCGCCACATCACCGGACCTGCCGGGATGACTCTGGCCGAATACAAGTTCATCTACTTCTGGGAATGGTTCCACCGGCTGCTCGGCCGCGTGATCGGGATCGCCTTCGCGGTGCCGCTGGCGTGGTTCTGGATCAAGCGCCGGATTCCTCCGGGTTACAAGGCGCCGCTCGTCGCACTGCTCGTGCTCGGCGGCCTACAGGGCGTGTTCGGCTGGTTCATGGTGCGCTCGGGACTTTCGGAACAGGTCACCGACGTCAGCCATTTCTGGCTCTCGATCCACCTGCTGACGGCTTTCGTGACGCTCGGAGCGCTCGTCTGGGTTGCGCTCGATTTCCTCGAGTTGAAGCGCGACCCAGGGGCACGCCCGGCCCGCATGACGGGAATGGCGTCCCTCGTGCTGTTGGTGGTTTTCGTGCAGCTCCTGCTCGGAGCGTGGGTCGCCGGCCTCAACGCCGGTCTCGCCTCGGACACCTGGCCGTTAATGCAGGGGCGGCTATTCCCCGAAATAGACTGGTCGCGCGGCGTCGGATGGGCTTTCACGCACGATCCGTTCCTGCTGCACTTCCTGCATCGCTGGTGGGCCTGGGTCGCGGTCGCCGCTTTGATCGTCCTCGCGCGCCGTGTGCGAACGCGCGATCGCCGTGCTTCGCTGGCCATCCATGCGACCTTCGGAACGCAGATCATACTCGGCATCGCGACCGTGTTGACGAGCGTGAACCTGGAGTTGGCCGCAATGCACCAGTTCGTGGGCGCCCTACTCGTGGCGGCTGCCGCCTGGGGGGCACACATCGCCGGACGCCGGCGGTGAGCGCGCTCATCTGGTGCCCCTTTCCTGACGAAGAGGCTGCCGCCTCCGTCGCGCGGCAACTTCTCGGCGAGCGGCTGATCGCCTGCGCGAACATCCTCCCGGCGATCCGGTCGATCTACTCGTGGCAGGGCGACGTGGGCGAAGGGCGCGA
Source organism: Pseudomonadota bacterium (assembly GCA_023433305.1). Taxonomy (GTDB): domain Bacteria; phylum Pseudomonadota; class Alphaproteobacteria; order Sphingomonadales; family Sphingomonadaceae; genus Croceibacterium_A. Next base: position 13,565 of record JAEZCZ010000123.1, read on the forward strand.
AGTCGCCGTGCTGTTCAAGACCGACGCGACGCTGTTGGATGGCGCCACCGCGCGCATTGCCGAGATACATCCATACGAAGCGCCTGCTGTTCTCGGTTGGCGGACCGATTCAGCCGCCGCCCCAACCCGTGAATGGCTGCAGTCGGTGCTCCCGTAAGGGCACGGTATTATTTTACCTCTCCGCAAAGCCGCAGGCTTGCTTGACTTTTGCCACCCCGCCGGACAAATGGCCGCGCTTCGCGAGGTGGCCGAATCGGCGCCGCGCACGTGTTTCAGCAACAAGGTACAAGCGCCATGAAGGCCCTCAGCAAGATGACCCGGTCGATCAAGCCGGCCGAGGTCGAGAAGAAATGGCACCTGATCGATGCCGAGGGGCTGGTCGTAGGCCGCCTCGCGGTGATCGTCGCCAATCTCCTGCGCGGCAAGCACAAGCCGAGCTACACCCCGCACGTCGACTGCGGCGACCATGTCGTGGTCGTGAACGTCGACAAGGTCCGCTTCACCGGCAACAAGCGCGACGAGAAGACCTACTACAAGCACACCGGCTACGCCGGCGGCATCAAGGCGATCACCGCTGACAAGGTGCTCGACGGCCGTTTCCCGGAGCGAGTGCTTGAAAAGGCGGTCGAGCGGATGATTCCGCGCGGCCCGCTCGGACGCCAGCAGATGAAGGCGCTCCACCTCTACGCCGGCACCGAGCATCCGCACGCGGGCAACCAGCCCGAGGTGCTCGACGTCGCTTCGCTCAATCGCAAGAACAAGGCTGCCGCGTAATGGCTACCGAGAACACTCCCGAAACCGAAACCCAGAACGCTCCGGCAACGGTCAGCGATCTCTCCGAGCTCAACACGCTGGCGGGAGGTGCCGCTGCCGCAGACGCTCCGGAAGCCGCTTCCGTCGCTCCGTCGACTCCCGCCGTGCTGCGCGAGCAGGAAATCGATGCGCAGGGCCGTGCTTACGCCACCGGCCGCCGCAAGGACGCGGTTGCTCGCGTCTGGCTCAAGCCGGGCAGCGGCAAGGTCGTCGTCAATGGCCGTGAGCAGGAAGTCTATTTCGCGCGTCCGTCGCTGCGTCTGGTGATCAACCAGCCGTTCCAGGTGGCGGGCCGCGAGGGCCAGTACGATGTGATCGCCACCGTCAAAGGCGGCGGGCTCTCGGGCCAGGCCGGCGCTGTGAAGCACGGCATCAGCCAGGCGCTCGCGAAGTACGAGCCGGCACTGCGCAGCATGGTCAAGGCCGCCGGCTTCCTGACCCGCGACAGCCGCGTGGTCGAGCGCAAGAAGTACGGCCGCGCCAAAGCCCGCCGCAGCTTCCAGTTTTCGAAGCGCTGATCTTCGCTTCTTCGGACATCGAAAGGGCGGCCTCGCGGGGCCGCCCTTTTTCGTTGGCAGAGGTCGTCGGAGTTTGGAAACCTTCCTGCGGTAAGACCGGTCGCCAGACCGGCCATGACCCATTTGTACATCACGATCGACACCGAGTACGAATCGGGCTTCACCGCCCGGAACGGCCCGGATTCACGGCACGCGAATTTCGCCCGTTCGATCGAGTGCGCGACCCGGGAAGGCTCCGTCGGGGTCGGTTTCCAACTCGACATGCTCGACCGGCACGGCCTGCGAGGGATATTCTTCGTCGATCCGATGCCCGCGCTGCTCTGGGGCGTCGCCGCGATAGAAGACATCGTCGGGCCGATCGTCGAACGCGGGCATGACGTGCAGTTGCACCTCCACACCGAATGGCTCGCTTTCGCCAACGGCGCCAATCCTTTGCCGGGCCGCACCGGAGCCAACCTCAAGGACTTCACCTTCGAGGAGCAGTGCATCCTGATCGACTACGCCGCGGGGACGCTACGCGCGGCGGGGGCGCCACGGCCGGTCGCGTTCCGTGCCGGCAATTACGGCGCCAACGACGACACGCTGCGCGCGCTGGCCGTCGTTGGCATCCCTTACGACACGAGCCATTCGCCCGGCTACGCGGCATCGGCTTGCGCGATCGGACTCGGGCGCGAAAACCGTCGTCCGGTGCACCGTTGCGGCACGACCGAGGTGCCGATCGGCTGCGTGGGCGACCTGTTCGATTTCCGTCATGCGCAACTGACCGCGCTCTCGAGCCGCGAGCTGCTCGCCGCGATCGAGCACGCGCGCGACAACCAGGTCCGCGATTTCACGCTCGTTTCGCACAGCTTCGAGCTGCTCAGCCGCGACCGGACCCGGATCAACCGGATCCTAAAACGGCGCTTCGCGCGCCTCTGTGAAGGTATCGCGGGTATGAGCGGCGTGTCGACTTCGACTTACGCGCTCTATCCGCCGAACGTTTTCCCATCGACGAGCGCGTGCCCCGCGCTGCCCGCAAGCTTCCGGCGCACGGCGCTCCGTATGGCCGAGCAAGCCGTGGGCAACGCGCTGTACCGCTGAACGGCACCACGCCTTCCGCCCGAGGCCAGCAATCAGTGCACCGGGGGATCGGTGCGCGGGACCTGGTTGACAGGTGCGACCGGTTCGCCGGGTTCGCGCGGCGGCAGGGCGTTCTCGGGCACGTCGTCGATTTGCATCGCCGGGGTGGGCACTTCGTCGAGGTTGCGCACCCGGACCTTCAGGTGAGCGCCGTCCCAGGCGATCTCGTTGAAGCTCGGCGGCGTCGAACGAACGCGCTGCGACAGCGTGCCGGCGCCGATCATCCGTACGGGACCATGCACGGTGTTCTCCATAAGGTCGAACGGATCGTGTACGTGCCCGCTCAGCACCGCCGCCACCGGGCGCTGGGCGATCTCGCACAGCGCCTTGTAGCCGTTCGCGGTAAGCGCGGTGCCTTTCGTGCCGACCTCGCGCAGCGGATGGTGCACGGTGACGAGAGCCTTCGTGCCCTGCGGCAAGGCATCGAGCGCCGCCAGGCACTTGCGCAAGGCCGACCGGCTCACCCAGCCCTTCGACCAGTTGAGCCGCGGCTGTGCCCGCACCGCGGTCTTGAGCGGGACGATGGCGATTCCCGGTAAGTCGATCTCGCGCTCGATCAGTCCCTGGATCGCGCGGAATCGGCGATAGGGCGCGAAGAAACGCTCGATCAGGTTGAAATAGGGCATGTCGTGGTTGCCGATTTCGACCGTTACCGGGACATCGAGCGATTGAATCCAGTGGCAGGCGGCGGCGTACTCGCGGCTGCGCGCGCGCATCGTCAGGTCACCGGTGATCGCGACCGCGCTCGGACGGCGCTCGGCGATCTCCTGCTTCACCCAGTCGAGCGCCTTGTTGTCCTCGAGGCCGAAGTGAATATCACTGAGATGGAACAGCGTGAGGGTGGCGTCAGTCGGCATCGGGCTCGGTCGCTAGCAGGTCGACCTCGCATTTCACCAGTTCGAACTTCACTTCGGCAGCGGCTTCGACCTGTTCGCCATCGATCAGCAGCCCAAACGGCTTGCCCTGCGTGCTCGCGAGGCACACGCTGCGCGCGTTTCCGAGCACGTCGTGCGGACCTTCGCGGAAATTGCGCCGGAGCAAGGCCCAGGTCTGCTCGACATACTCGCCCGCACTTTCGGCGTGATAGGCTTCGACTTCCATCCCTCCGTCGCGGGGAACAAGACTGATGAGGGGATACCCCTCGGGCCGTCCCAGCCGCGGCGCGGTGCAGGCGATCATGTCGCCGGCGAGAGTTTCCTCGATCGCCTCGACCGCGCCCGACGCCACCTCGATCACGTCGGCTTCGCGCATCGCCTCGCGCACTCGCCCCCAACTGGTGCCGGGCCCCGCGAGCATGCCCGCAAACGCGGTTCCCCATTCGCAGCGGATGACACCGGGGCGCCGTTTCACGGCTTCGCCAGCCGCGATCGCGGCCATCGCCTGTTCCATGGTCCGCTCGCCGTGCAGCCTGTGATAGAGCAGGTTCATCGTCCCGCCGGGCAGCACCAGAACCATTCCGTCCCAGCCAGCGAGCCCCGTCAACAGGGCATTGATGGTGCCGTCTCCGGTAAAAACCGCCACCTCATCCACTTTCGCTTCGGCGAGATCGGCGGGGGTCGGCAATGCCTCGTCTGGGAATGCGATCCGTCGCGCGACATCGAAGCCGTGTTCGCCACAGCAGCGTTCGAGAGCGTCCAGCGCAGCCTGGTTGTTGCTGCCGCTTGCGGGATTGGTCACAAGCCAAAGGGAGCGTCGCGTGTTCATGCGGCGGAAGCGCCCGCGCGGACCGCCGGTTCCCGCATGCCGGTCCTCATACCCGCCTCGAGAGGATCAGCCAGCCGGCAACTCCGTTGAGCGCGCTATAGGCGAGATAGGCCCAGAGCCAGGCCGAATGCCCGCTCGCCGCCAGCAGTAGCGCGCCGAGCAAGAGCATGAATTCGAGCGCGAAGCTGAAGCGTCCCCCAAGCAGCTCGAACCACGGCATGTGGGCGAGCATCGGATGATGGCTCTCGAGCACCGCCTTGTGGACCGCGAAATTGCCGATTCCGAGCAGGAACGTGAGAATGATCGCCATGGGCCTCAATGTGGCGATGCCTTCGTCGATTGCCAAACGCCGTTCGCCGGGCGGTTCGAGCCGTTCGTCCAAAGTCGGAGTCGCTCGTCGGGCGGCCGGCGATGAAGGTCGAACTTCGGGAGAATGCCGCGGCGAATGTCCTATTCTGGCCATGCGTCGCGGCGCCGTCATGCAGTCCCGACCGGCCCCGCGACGCGACAGACATTGAGGAGAAATTCGATGAGGCATCCCGCATTCCTGGCCGCCGCGGCTGGCGCGCTCGGCCTGGCTACGACCTTCGCCGTCCCGGCCTCCGCCGAGACCGTCCTCGTAAGGTACTCCGACCTGGATCTGACCACCAAGGCAGGCCAGAACAGGCTCGAACGCCGGATCGACAGCGCCGCCCGCGAAGCCTGCAACATGAGCGAGCTGTACACCGGCCATTACACGCCGCCGACCGACCATCATAAGTGCTATCAGCAGGCGAAGGCGGGTGCGCACAAGCAGGTCGCCGAGGCCATCGCCAATCACAATCGGCGCGGATGACCTCTCCCGAAGTCTCCGCCCCAAGCAATGCCCAACCCGATCACCGAGGGGTGTAGCAGCCTTCACCCCTCGGCATACGGTGACATTACCGTCCGGTCATTGCCTTCACTTTGCGCAAATACGTCCGGCCAATTCTCAACGTGTCGCCGCTGTCGAGTTCAACCGACCACACGCCCAGCCCTTCATGCCTGAGGCCGCGGATGCGATCTCGCCGAAGGATCGTCGACCGGTGAATGCGGATGAAACGCGATGGGTCGAGCCGGCCCTCGAGCCCGGCGATCGTCTGGAGCAGTAGGTAACTCCGCTCTCCAACGTGGAGCCTCACATAGTCGCGTTCGGCGTCGATGCGATCGACTTGCTCGGCTTCGATCCGCAGCAGTTCCGAACGGTGCGGCACCCAGAATTCGTGCAACCACTCGCCGTCGCCGTTGGCATGCCCACGCTCGCGCCGCGCGACGGCCCGTTCGATCGCGCGCTCGAGCCGCTGGGCCGCGACCGGCTTCAGCACGTAATCGACGGCCTCCAGGTCGAAAGCCTCGACTGCGAAGTCTTCGTGCGCGGTGACGAAGATCACGGCCGGCGCATTGTCGCGCTTGCCCAGCAGCCGCGCGACGCCGAGGCCGTCCATGCCCGGCATCGTCATGTCGAGCAGCAACAAGTCCGGTTTGAGCTTCTCGGCAAGCCGCAAGGCGGCCTCGCCGTCGCTGGCGGTCCCCACCACCTGGATTTGGTCGAGCTCGGCGCAAAGCACCTGCATGCGCTCGATGGCGAGCGGCTCGTCGTCCACGATCATCGTGCGCAGCACGCCGTCTTCCCTCATCCCAGCGTCTCGTCCGATTGCCGCAATATCGGCATCCGCAACTGCGTGGAATAGCCTTCAGGGGAGGGGCCGGAGACAATCGAGGCCGCATCGCCGAAACGCGCGCCGAGCCGTTCGCGCACATTCGTCAAGCCAATTCCAAGGCCAGGGCGCGTTTCACCGCGCGATGCGCCATCGCCGTCGTCGGACACGGTGAGCACCAAGCGGCCATATTCCTCGCGCGCGGCGAGCGTAATCGTAACAGTCCGGGAGGATGGCGCGACGGCGTGCTTGACCGAGTTCTCGACCAGAGGTTGGAGGATCATGCCGGGGACCTTGGCATCCTCGAGGACGTGAGGCAGATCGTACTCAGCGTGCAGTCGGTGCGGGAAGCGCACGGCCTCGATGTCGAGGTAGAGCCGCTGGAGGGCGAACTCCTCGCGCAGCGGCACGTCGGCGGTCGGATCGTCGGCGAGGCTGCGACGATAGAAGGTGGCGAGAGTCTGGATGACCTTCTCGGCCGCCTGCGTCTTGCCCGTCAGCACCAGCGCCGAAAGCGAATTCAGCGTGTTGAACAGGAAGTGCGGATTGACCTGGTATCGCAGCGAACGGAGCTCCGCCGCTTTCGCGGCGCGGCGATAGGCCCCTTCGCGCCGTTCCGCCTCGCGCGCCTTTTCGCCGGTGAGAAGCGCCAGGTAGAGCGCGCACCAAGCCAGCATCATGAAGTAACGCCCGAACACCAGGTCCGTCATGTCCTGCCAGCGCGACGCGACTACCGGCTGCAGGTCCTCGTCGGCGCCGGGCGGCGAAGTCCCGAGGCCGGGCAGCTCGTTGAGCACGCTGCCGCCGCCGTTTCCCGTCTGTCCCTGCTCGAAGCGCTTGACCAGCCGCTCGCCGATATCCGCCATGATGAGCTGGTTGACCTGGGCGCTGGCGACCGAGACAGGCAGCGAAAGCACCAGTGCCGCGGCTATCTTGGCCCACATCGGCCGCGCGTCGAACAGGCGCAGCACCAGCCACAGCCCCAGCGTAATAAGGACGCCCGACAACGAAACCAGAGCGCGCGGCCACAGCAGTTCCTGGGACATGCCCAGGCCGAGCAGTTCCCAACGCAGTGTCGTGAGCAGGAAATACGTCAGCCAAAGCCCGAACGCCGAGGCAAGCACGGTGGCGAACGGGACGCGTGCGATACCCATCCGGGTCGACGGGCTTATCCCATCGATCGAAGGGCCGTCGTGTATCGGGTTCGCTTCCATCGAACGGCTGTAGCTATCCCTGCGCGACCAAAGCCAGCCCTGCCGTCGAGGCCGGTACTCGCTTGGTCGAATTGTGGCCGCGCCCGATCAAGCCTTCTCGAGCAGCCTTTCGCGCGCGATCCTGTCTCGCCAGTGGAGCGGGGCAAGCGTGTGGACGTTGTTGCCTTCGCTATCGACCGCGACCGTCACGGGCATGTCCTGGACCGTGAACTCGTAGATCGCCTCCATCCCGAGGTCCTCGAACGCCACGACCCGCGCCTGCTTGATCGCCCGTGCGACGAGGTAGGCGGCGCCACCGACCGCCATCAGGTAGGCGACCTTGTGCCGGGCAATCTCCTGCACCGCGCCCTGCCCGCGCTCGGCCTTTCCGATCATCGCCAGCAGCCCCAGCTCGAGCATCGTATCGGTGAACTTGTCCATCCGCGTGGCCGTGGGGGGGGGGGGGCGGGGGG
>JAEZCZ010000129.1 GCA_023433305.1 Pseudomonadota bacterium
GTCGGCGTATTCGTCATCGTCTGCACGGTGATCGGCGCGTCCCCGCCGACCGGTACGTTGCCGACCATGATCTGGCGACTCGGGCGCCGGTGGATCGTGCGCCAGGGGCGAATCGCGTTCATTTCGCCCCCCCGAGGCGTGATGGTGTTGACACTGTTGACACAGTCCTGGGGTCAAAATTCCCCGCGCCCCCGACAGCCTCGCGGCGGCAGAAAGCGGGAGGGGAGGGCATGATCATGGGCGGGCCTCTAGCAGCTTTGCCCCAGATAGGAAAACGCGGGTTTACGGCCGCTGACCAAGCCCACCGATAGGGTATCGGCGACCTAGGCGTGCGGCGAGATCGCGGGCGCCAGGTTGGAGGCATAACGCGCCGATACCGGCAGGCATTGGCCGCTCGTCAGCGCCACCTCGATCGGGCCCTTGCGGCTCTTGGCTACATTCCGGATGGCGTGCCGCGAGACGAGATAGGAACGATGGATGCGGATGAACCCGGCCTTGCGCAGCGTCGCTTCGGCGCCGCCCATCGTTTGCCGCCAGATCGCGGTCCGATCGCCGAGATGCAGTTCGACGTAATTGCCGGCGCCGCTGGCGTAGATCACCTGCTCGGGAAGAACCGGCAAGGCTTCGTCCTCCTCCGCCGCCCGACGCGGTGAAACCGCAAGCGGCTTCAGCGGGTAGAGTGCTGCCAGAAGCAAGGCGGTCGCGACCAGCGGAAGGCGGGTGAAGAAGGCTCGCTCCGCGTCCCCGCCGAGCATCAGGGTGGCGGCCGCGCTCAGCATGTAGGCCGCCAGGCCGAGCACGAGCGCGCGCAGGAGGAGGGTTTGCCGCGTGTCGCCGGGCCGAACGGCGCGTTCGAAGATGAGCGCGCCGACGACCCAGGGAGACAGCGTGAGCAGGCTCCAGTTCAGAAGCTCGCCGAACGGGATGAGACCGCCGACGATCGTCAGATCGTAGATGATGCAATAGGCGATGCCCGCGGGAAAGAAGAGCAGGGGAGCGAAAGGCCGCGCGCTGGAATAGAAGCCGGCAGCGAGCCGGGAGTTTGCCGGTGTCATCGGTGCTCTCCGATTGGTTTCGAACCGGTTCTGGCAAACCGGCGCCCGGCTTTCCATAGCCGGAGACGCGGCAAGGGGGCGAATTTCGTCCCTTGGTCCCAAATTTGGCCCCTTCGCACCCCCTCGCTTCACACGTCGAGTCGGCGCCGCTGTGCAGCGCGCATGGAACACGCAACCACCAGGAACCGATCCGCGCCCCGCGCGCACCTCGCCGCCGGGGCTCTCCTGTCCTCCCTGCTCTCGAGCCCGCTGCACGCCCAGGATGCCGCCGGGCCCGCGTCGACCGCCACCTCTGCCGCCGCGGATGCTTTCGGCGAACAAGTTGGGACCGAGCGCATCGGCCTCTACAATCTCTACCAGACGCGCGGCTTCGACCTGGTGGGAAGCAGCGGGGCGTTCCGGCTCGACGATGCCTATTACTTCCCCGCGGAGTTTCCCGCAGAAGCGTTGCTGGCGGGCGCCTCGATCCGCGTGGGCGCGGGGGCTGCCGGAGTCGACCTCCCGTCGCCGACCGGCGTGATCCTCTATCGCCTGCGCGAGCCCGGACCGGACAACGCGCTGGCCGTGACGGCGGGCCTGCGTGCTTTCCGCAGCCCCGTCATCGCTGCGGAAGCGCATTGGCGCGTTGCGCCGTCGCTCGGATTCGTCGCCCATGGGGTGACGGAGCCGGACAATCGTTCCGCCACCGGGGAATCCGGAAGCGCGCGATCCGCCGCGCTGGTCGGGCGGTGGGAGCCGTTCGAAGGCGCGCAAGTCACCGCGTTCGGCAGTTGGGGCGAGCGCGAGTCGGACGGCGGAGTCGTGGTCCTGTCCGCCGGACAGGAGGCTCCGCCGCCGCTCGAGCTCGGCACGCGCTACGGGCCCGACTGGCTTCGCGCGGGCAGCCACGGTTCGAACGTGGGCCTCATCGCCCGGTACGCCGCGGGCGACTGGGAGGCGGGCATCGCGGCGTTCCGCTCGGCCCAATCGAGCGATCTGACCGAAGCGGCGGTTCTGGACCTGGCCGACGACGGAACGATCCGCTCGACCATCGTCCGCACACCGCCCGGCAGCGCGCGCTCGGATGCGGTGGAAGCGCGCGTGGCGCGGCGTTTCGAAGCGCTCGGCGCGGTCCACCGCGTCGGCGTGGCCGTTCGTGGTCGGCAGAGCGTGACGAAGCGCGCCGAATCCGCCATCGAGCCGGGCGGCACGTTCTCCATCGCCTCGGGCGCGGCAGACGTGCCCGATCCGGGCGCGCTGCCGCCCGCGCGGCGAGCGCGGGATACGGTCGATCAGCGTCTGCTGAGCTTGTCCTATGGCCTGGCCGTGCCCGGCCTGCTCGAGCTGCGACTGGGTGCCCATGCCAACCGCCACGCCAGGAGTGCGACCGGTTTCGACGGACTGGCAAGCCGCACCGTCGAGAACGACTGGCTGCTCAACGCGTCGCTCGTGCTGTCCGCATCCGATCGACTGAACCTGTTCGCGAGCTACGTCACGGGTCTCGAGGAAAGCGGCATCGCCCCGTCGGCGGCGCGCAACCGGGGCGAAGTGCTGCCGCCGGTGAAGGCGGAACAGGTCGAGGTCGGGGCGACTTATCAACTCGACGGCGACCTGACGCTGATCCTCGCGGCGTTCGACATTTCCAAGCCGACCTTCGGCCTGCGGCCGGACAATCTGTTCGGCCCGTCCGGGACGGTGCGCCACCGCGGTGTCGAAGGCTCGATCGTGGGCGAGATCGTTCCGGGTACGCGCATCGTGCTGGGCGCCAACTGGGTCGATCCGGTGCTATCCGCCGGGGGCGCCGAACGGACGGCGCCCGGCGTGTCGCGCTTCAATGCGATCGTCGGGTTCGAGCAGCGTCTGACGAATCGCCTTTCGGTCGATGGCGATCTCTACTTCGAGGGCGTCCGCCGGCGCGACGCCGTGAGCGATGTCGAGATCGCGGGCGTGCCGTTCCTGACGCTTGGCGCGCGTTATGCGCTGACCGCCGGCAATATCCCCATCGAGTTGCGCGTCCAGGGATTCAACCTGCTCGACCATCGCGGTTACTACGCCACACCCGGCGGGCCGCTGGCGGTGGTCTTTCCGATGTCGTGGCGCGCCGAGGCGACGGTACGTTTCTAGGCCGCGTTCACCAGGCCTGGTGCGTGGCCGCCAGGACGCTGTCGAGCGTTTCGGCCGAGGCGCCGGCATCGTCTCGCGCGCGCCAGGCGACGAAGCCGTCGGGGCGGGCGAGGAATGCGCCGGCCGGGCCGATTCCGCACCGTTCGGCCGCAGCGGCGTCGAGTGTCAGGATTTCGAGCGCGGGGCCGTTCCCGGCGGCGCCGGCCTGGCGCCAGGCCGCCGCGTCGGGCCCGACAAGCAGTGCGAAGCCATTGGCGGCGGCATCGATGGTCGACAGGCCCTCGCCGACCCAGGCGTGCGGAACGCGGCTGCCGGGATGGCCGCGGGTCACGTCGGGATGGGCGCAGGCGAGTTCATCGGCCGGACGCCCGTCGACGATGGCCGATGAACGGTAGAACTGGCCGATTTCCATCGTCAGCTCGTCGCGCATCTCGGGCGTGTCGGGGGCGATCCATTCGGGCGTGACGCGCCGCACGTAACGGGCATAGGCCTGCTCGACCGTGATCCGGGCCACCGGGAGCCGCTCGGCTTCGTAGCTGTCGAGCAGGGCTTCGCCGGCCTCGCCCTTCAGCACCATGGCGAGCTTCCATGCGAGATTGGCGGCGTCCTGCACGCCGGTGTTGCCTCCGAAACCGCCGGTCGGCGGCACGACGTGGGCCGCGTCGCCGGCGAGAAATATGCAGCCCTTGCGAAACGTCGCGGCGCACTCGGCGGTAGCCTTCCAGGTGGCGACGTCCTCGATCTCGACGTCGAGGTCGGGGACGCCGACCGCGGAGCGGACGAGCTCGACGCAGCGCGCGTTCGAGGTGTCGCCGGCGACGTTGGTCGAGTCGGGCGAAGCGAGGTCGCCCAGAGTGTTCACCGCGAGGAACCCGCGCGTGCCGCCGGCCTCGAAGCGGAAGAAGCCGCGCTGGTCCGCGTTGATGACGTAGATCACGCCGAGCTGCCGGCCTTCGAGCCAGGGCCGGCAATCGGCCTTGAAGTAGATCGTGATGCTGTCGGAAAGCAGGCCAGGGCCGGTCATGCCGATGCCCAGCGCCTCGCGCACCGGGCTGCGGTTGCCGTCGGCGGCGATCATCCATTTCGCGCGGATTTCGCGCACCGCACCGCTGCCAAGATCGCGCACCTGTGCCAGCACGTGATCGTCGCCCTGCTCGAAGCCGACCAGTTCGCTGCGGTACGACAGGCGAGCGCCCAGCTCTTCGGCGCGCTTGTGCAACAGCGGCTCGAGGCTCTGCTGGGTCATGAAGAAGCGCCGCGACGGGCTGTAGGGCTCGACCCCTTCGTTGATGCTGTCGATGAAGCGCGCCAGCTCGCGCCCGGCCAGCGACTCCACCAGGTTGATGCCGCCGTCTGGGCCGAACTGCTGTTCGGACGCCGTGCGGATCGCGGACTCGAGCCCGATCCGGCGGTACGCTTCCATGGTGCCGATGTGGAAATACCCGGCGCGGGGGTGGATCGAAGTGCCGGCGTGCTTCTCGACCACTTGCGCGGAGATGCCGTGCCAGCCGAGGAACGCCGCCGCCGACAGCCCGACCAGGCTGCCCCCGACGATCAGCACGTCGCAATCGGTGGGCTCCATCGCCCCTCTCCCCGGGCAGGCTTGGTGCTGATCGCGGGCGCCTGCGCGCCTCGCGCGTCAGTTCACCGGAATCGTGTCCTGGCAGCTCGCGTAGACGTGCTCGAGCGCCTGCGCGGCGCCTGCGACGTCGAAGTTGACTATCTTCGGGGGCCGCTTGCGTGGTTCCGCGTCGAGCTGCAACCGCAGCGTCTTGGCTTCCTTGATGTCGAGCAGCAGCCGTGTGAGCGAGCGTTCGGTGCCCTTGTTGATGGCGATGGCGGCGTGCTCGTAGAAGCGCCACCGGTCGTCATAGGGCGGCTTGTGATCGTAAAGCACCTGCACAGGGCGCATCACGAAGGTTTGCGCCGGGGCGACCAGGCCCGAAGTCGTCGCGACGACGGCATAGACCTCGCCTGCGCCGGGCTTGTCGCATTTGAGCATGAGTTGCGCGCCATCCGGCGACTGGACGCCGACGCCGTGGCCTTCACCGTCCTCGAACGCGCCCCAGCCCGATGTCTGCGCCTGAACCGAGGCCGACGCCGCGGCCAGGACCAGTCCGATAGCCCAAACCTTCATCCCACTCCCCCTTTCGCCTGCCCTGCCGGGTCTTCCTGCGGCCTGCCGTTGCAGGTCCGGCCGCGATGTTGCGGCGAAGCTCGCCGTTATGCAAGCGATCGCGTTGGAAGCTCAGCGCAGGGCAAGCTCGTAGAGGAATTCGTGGTCGCGGTGGTTGCCGACCCAAAAGTCGATGTCCGCGACATGGGCGAAGCCGTAGCGCGCGTAGAATCGCTGCGCGCCGAAGTTCTCGCTGAAGACCGAGAGCTGCAGTGCGTCCGCGTTCCAAGCGCGCGCCTCGGCGATGACCCACTCGATCAGCGCGGCGCCGAGGCCGCGGCCTGTCATCTCGCTCGCGCAGTAGAGCTGGCTGAGGAAAACCGGACGCTCGGGTTGGGGATCGGGGCGCTCCGCAAAGGAATGGCCTCGAACGATCAGCGCGTAAGCGGCCAGCCCGCCCGCCACCTCCGCCACCTGGATCAGCGAGGCCGGATCGGCGAGGTGGGCGCGATAGGCGTCGGGCGTCCGGTACTCGGCGAGGAAGGCGGCGAGGTCCTCGGGCCGATAGAGGTGGCCGAACGCCGCGACGAAACTCTCGGTGCCGAGACGCGACAGCGCGTCGGCGTCGGCGGCGGTCGCCGGGCGCAGCAAGGTCAAAGCGTGCGATCCATGCATAGCGAGAATTCGTCCGAGACGTAGTCCCCGAACGCCGGGCATTCTGAAAACCCGTAGCCTTCGTAGAGCCGGCGAGCGGGCTGGAACGGCTCGGGCCGGCCGGTTTCGAGGCCGAGCCAGGCGTAGCCGCGCCGCCTGGCCTCGGCGAGGAGATGCTCGAGCATCTCCCGGCCGGCGCCCTTGCCGCGATAGTCGGGGGCGGCGCGCATCGACTTGAGCTCGCCGCGCCCCGGCTCGATCTCCTTGAGCGCGCCGACGGCAGCGAGCCGGCCCCCGTCCCAGGCCGAATAGAACGTCACGTCGGGCTCGCGCAGCCGCTCGATCGGCATCGCGTGAACTTTGCACGCCGGCGACCACTGGTGCATCTCGGTGAGGTGGAAATCGAGCAGCGCGGCGACTTCGGGGCCGGTCAGGTCGTCCTCGATGACTTGATAGTGAGTTGGGTGATGGTGCGTTGAACGATAGGCGGTCATGGCCGGGGTGTGCTACCACTCGGGCCATGCTGACAAGATGGTTCCTGCCCTGCCTCGCCCTCGCCATCGCGTGGGCGCAGGGGGCGCAGGCGCAGGAAAGCGGAGCAATGCAGGACGGTAACTGGAGCATCGCCATTCACGGCGGCGCGGGGACGATGGCGCCCGACAAGATGAGCGAGGCCCAGCAGGCCGAATACCAGGCCGCGCTCGGGGCGGCGCTCGATGCGGGAGCCACCGTGCTCGCCGAGGGCGGCGCCGCTCTAGACGCGGTCGAGGCCGCGGTCATGGTGCTGGAGGACGATCCCCGGTTCAACGCCGGGCGCGGCGCGGTGTTCACCTACAATGGCGTCAACGAACTCGACGCCGCGATCATGGACGGCCGCGACCGCTCCGCCGGCGCGGTGACCGGGGTGACCCACGTAAGGAACCCGGTCCGCCTGGCGCGCGCGGTGATGGAGGATTCGCCGCACGTGTTCCTCAGCCGCGAAGGCGCCGAGGAGTTCGCGCGCGAGCAGGGCATCGAGATGGTCGATCCCGACTGGTTCGCCACGCCCGAGCGGTGGCGGCAGCTGCAGGAACTGAAGGCGCGCAACCTCGGCTGGTTCGACGTCGACCTCAAGTACGGCACCGTCGGCGCGGTGGCGGTCGACCGCGAAGGTCACGTCGCCGCGGCCACTTCCACCGGCGGGCTGACCGGCAAGCGCTGGGGGCGGATCGGCGATTCGCCGGTGATCGGCGCGGGCAACTATGCCGACGATCGCGCCTGCGCGGTTTCGGCCACCGGGGCGGGCGAGTTCTTCATCCGCGCCGGCGTGGCGCACGAGATCTGCGCGCGGATGCGGCTGCTCGGCGAAAGCGCGCAAGCGGCCGCCGACGCGGTGATCGCCGAAGTCGGCGCGCTCGGCGGAGACGGCGGCGTGATCGTCGCCGCGCCCGACGGCACCACTGCCTTTTCGTTCAACACGCCGGGGATGTACCGGGGCCGGGCGGATAGCGCCGGTCTGCGCGAGGTGGCGATTTTCGGGCCGTAGGCAGCCAGTCGGTTCATCTCCCCCGCCTACTGCCTACTGCCTACTCACTACTGCCCCCATCGAACTTGTCCTTCTTGCGCTTGCCGAAGCGCATGTCGCCTTCCAGTCGGCCGCGCAGCGCGGCGTAGAACGCTTCGAGGAAGGCGCGGTCGTCGCCATCGCCGGCCTCCCAGCCGATCTTCCGGCAGATCGCCTCGAGCACCTGGCGCTGGGCTTGCGGATTGCCATGCCGCAGCACTCGCTCGAGCACCTGCAGCTCATGCTCGCCATAGACCGAGAGCTCGGCCTCGCCGAACGGATAGGCTCTCGCCGGCGTCTCGCTGACCGACATCGCCGGCGGCAGCACGCGCCGCTCGGCTTCCACCACCCAGGTCCCGGCGACGAGGTCGCCCGCCCGCAGGTTGTCGCGGTTGAAGGCCGGGAACAGCACGAACAGGCAGAACCAGATGCCGGCGGCGAATCCCATCGCACCGAGCTCGGAACCCAGTCCCGACAGGAGGAACAGCGCGGGCACGAAGACTTCGACGTCGCGCAGCAGGTTGCGCGCGATCACCGCCTCGGCGGTCAGGCGCCCCCCGCCGCGCGCCGCGACGCGGATGCCGAGCGCGCGCTTCCCCGGGGTCGCGCCGCGCGGACCGAGCTCGAAATAGAGGAAGTAGCCGTAGCGAGCCAGGAACAGGACCAGGATCAGCACCACCGCCACGAGCTCGATCGCGGGCTCGGCGCTCGCCCGGTCGGCTTCGAACACCCCGATGCCGAGCGCCAGCAGCGCCAGCAGCAGCAGGATGAGCGAGGTGACGATCAGCGCGAGGTCGAGCAGCAAGGCGCCGCCCCGGGCGCCGAGGCTGGCGATCGTGAGCGGCAGCGCGAGCCCTTCGGGGGTCACGAGCTCGCGGCGATTGCGCGGCAGGGGCGAGCGGGCACTCACGGCCGGGCCGCCTGCGCCCTGTCGCGCTTGCGCCCCATCAACGCGAACCACGCCAGCCAGAACGCGAGCATCGTCCCGCCGATCGCCCCGCGCGCGAGCGGGTCGGTCACGAGTTGCCGCGCATAGCTTTCGAGCAGCCCGGCGATGACCAGCATCAGCACGACCCCGGCCATGACTTGCGCGGCGCGGCGCCCGCTTGCGGCGGCTGCGGCGAGGACCGAGCGCTTGCCCGGCAAGGCCATCGAGCGGCCGATGTGCAGCCCCGCCGCGCCCGCCAGCAGAATGGCGAATATCTCGGTCGTGCCGTGGACCGAGAGCCAGGCGGCGAATTCCCAGCCGAGCCCGGCATCGACGAACAGCCACAGCATCGCCCCGAGCACGGCCATGTTGTAGACCAGCAGCAGCAGCGTCGGCACGCCGAACGCGAAGCCGAGCGCAAACGCGAGGATCGACACGCTGGCGTTGTTGGAGAACAGGTAGGCTGCGAAAACGGTCAGCCCTTCGCCGTCCTCCTGGCCGGACAGAGATTGGGCGAGCATCTCGCGCGTCGCACCGGGGCGGCGGGCGTCGGCGAACTGGCCGGGGACGAGCGCGTAGTACCAGTCGCTGTCGCGCGCGACGAGCAGCCAGCCGACCACCGTGCCCGCCACCATCACCGCGAGCGCGATGCACAGCTCGAGCCAGATCGAGCGGACCGCCGCGCTCCATTCGCCGCCGATGAAGCGCCTGAGCCACCCGAACAGCGACGTGCGCGGCCCGTAGACCTGGAACCAGGCGCGCCGCACCAGCGATTCGAGATAGGCGAGCGTGCCCGTGTCGAGCGAGGTCTCGCGCGCCACGGCGAGGCTCGAGGCCGCCTGGCGGTAGAGCACCGGCAGCGCGAGGAGGTCTTCGTCGGAAATTCGGCGAAGACGGTTCTTCTCGAGCGCGGTTACGATCGCGTCGAGCCGGCGCCAGTCGCTCTCGCGCTCGAGGCGGAAGCGGTCGGAACGCAGCGAGGCCGCCTCGATGTCGGGAAGCGGCGGCAACTCGGCTTTGCGGAAGAAGGACAGCGCCACGCCTAGATCCTCCCCGGAACGAGGAGGGGGGCCATGCGAAGCATGGTGGAGGGGGCTCTCGGCATACGCGGCGCCAGGGGGGCAGCCCCCTCCGTCAGCCGCCGTCGGCGTCTGCCACCTCCCCGCAAGCGGGGAGGATGAGAAAGTGCGACGGCCATCAACCCACCGCCTCGGCGCGCTTTACCGCCAGGTAGCGATCGATCAGCCGGTGGCCGATCGCCTGCCAGGGCGCCTCGATCACGTCGACACCGAGCCGGCGCAGCCGCTGGAGCACGAGTGCGCGTTGCCGCGCGAGCCCCCCGGCCGCGACCGCCGTGGCGATGTCGCTCAGGTTCCCGGGCGAGGCCTCGGTCAGCTCGGCCAGCTCGACGTCTTCCATCGTCACGAAGATGACCAGATGGTGGCGCACCAGCCGCTCGATGCTCTCGACCATGAGCTCGGCGGAAGTCGTGTCGGTGAAGTCGGAGAACAGCACGATCAGCGACCGGCGCTTGAGCCGCGCGGTCAATGTTGCCAGCGCGAGCGTGAAATTGGGCTCGCGCGCAACGTAGTCGAGGCTGGCGGCGGCGATCTGCAGGCGATGGAAATGGCGCGAATCGAGCGCGAACGGCGTCATCAGCTCGGGCTTGTCGGCGAAGCCGAACAGCGCGACGCGGTCGCCGCCCTTGAGCGCCACGTAAGCCGCGGTCAGCGCGGCCGAGATCGCGCGGTCGATGCGCGGCAGGCCGTCGACCGGCTCGCACATCGCCTGGCCGCAATCGAACGCGAAGACGATCTGGTTGTCGCGCTCGGCCTCGTTCTCGCGGGCGTAGAGCCGGGTGTGGCGCGCGCTGGCCTTCCAGTCGATGCGCCGGCGGTCCATGCCCGGCTCGTATTCGCTGAGCGCCTCGAACTGCGTCCCTTCGCCGCGAATGCGCCGGGCGACGAGCCCGAACTGCGCATCGCGCAGGAAAGCCTGCAGCGTGGGGGACCGGACCGGCGAAAGGTCCGGCCAGATGCGGATGGCGTCGCCGAGCAACCGGTGCGCCTGCCGATGCGCGAGGCCGAGAGGGCCGCTCCAGCGCAGCCACAAGTCGTGCAACTCGGCCGTGCCGCGGCGGGTCGGGGTGAGCTCGATCTCGCCGGTTCGGATGTCCGGAACCGGCCCGGCAACGAGCGGGAAGTTCGCAGTGCCATGCTCGCCGAGGCGCGGATCGAAGCCGAGTGCGGCCTCGGGCCGCGCGATGCGGCCGGCGAACTCCGCGTGGAGCGAGAGACGCAGCGGCTGGCCGACTTCGCCGTCGTCCGGATGATGCAGCTTGAGGTCGAGCAGGCGGCCTGCGAGCCATCCGTCGAGTCCCGTCGCCGCGAGCAGCACCGCCGCGAGAATGGGCGCCGCCAGCCACGCCCCGGGGGCCGTCGCCGCAATCACCACCGCAACCGGCGCGAACAGCGCCAGCAGGACGAGGGCGCGGGCCGAAGGGACGATGGGCGATTTCATGCAGCCGAGCGGGAGAGCATCTGTGCGCTCACAGGGGCACACAGAGGGCTGTGAACCCGGACAACCGGCTCGGCGGCGCTCGATTTCCGCCCGACGCGTGGGATGAGCGCCTTCGGCTCGAAGTCAATGTGCCTCCGTCCCTCTGCGAGCGCCGGAATTCTGCGTCTCCGTGTCTCCGCGTGACCCATAATCACTTCGGCGCCTCGGTCTGCTCGACCAGGAGCGCGACGAGGTCCTCGACCTGCTTGCCTTCGATCTCCGCCGCCGGTGACAGCAGCAGTCGGTGGCGCAGCACCGAGACGGCCAGCGCCTTGACGTCGTCGGGCAGCACGTAGTCGCGGCCGTGGAGCGCGGCGCGGGCGCGGGCCGCGTTGGCGAGGAGCACGGCGGCGCGAGGGCTTGCGCCGCTGGCGATGTCGCGGCTCTCGCGCGTCGCGCGGACCAGCGCGACGGTGTAGCCGATCACCTCGTCGGCGAGCGTCACGGATTTGACGGCTTCCTGCGCGGCGCGGATCGTGTCTGCGTTCGCCACGGTCTCGATCCCGAAGTCGGTCGGGCGCGCCGGCCCGCTGCGTTCGCCGAAGCGCCGCACGATCGCGGCTTCCTCCTCGGCGCTCGGGTAAGGCACGAGCAGCTTGAACAGGAACCGGTCGAGCTGCGCCTCGGGCAGGGGATAGACGCCCTGGCTCTCGATCGGGTTCTGCGTGGCGACGACCATGAACCGGTCGGACAGCGCATGAGTCTGCCCGTCGAGCGTCACCCGCCTCTCTTGCATCGCTTCGAGCAGCGCGGCCTGGGTCTTCGGCGGGGTGCGGTTGATCTCGTCGGCGAGCAGCAGCTCGCGGAAGATCGGGCCGCGCGTCAACGTGAACTGGCTGGTCTGGAAGTTGAACAGGTTCGAACCGAGGATGTCGCCGGGCAGCAGGTCGGGCGTGAACTGGATGCGCCCGAACTCTAGCCCCGCCGCGGCCGCGAAGCATTGCGCGAGGAAGGTCTTGGCGGTGCCCGGCGGTCCTTCGAGCAGGACGTGGCCTTGCGCGACGAGCGCGATGAGCAATTGCTCAACCATGTCTTCCTGGCCGACGACTGCCTTGCCGATTTCCGCGCGAATGGCCGCGGCGATCCGGCGGGTCTCCTCGAGCGCCAGGGTCGTGGAATCGGTCATGGGGCAACGGTCCTTTCGATGGTCCTGAGCGCGCTCGCGGCGCGCAGCAATTCGGCGGGATGGCGGGCGCGGCGCAGCGCGTCGGCCCGTTCGAGATAGTCACCGGCCAGCCCCCGCGCGGCGAGCATGCGAGCAATGGCGGCATCGCGCGCCTCGGGGTCCGCGTCGCGAATGCCGAGAGCCGCGGCGATCCGGGCCGCCACGAGGGCGGCGTAGGGC
>JAEZCZ010000014.1 GCA_023433305.1 Pseudomonadota bacterium
CACTCGTTCATGAGAAACAGGACAGGACAAATGAATCAGGAAGTTGGGGGCCTCGACGGCTCTGTACAGGATCGCGCGCAGGTGGAACGCGTGCTCGCGAGGTACCCGAACATCGGCCAGGCGGAGACGCAAGATCTCATCCGGTGGTTCAACGAATCGTCGGCGCTCGATGTGGCGATGGTCGCCAGCAACGAAGAGATTGCCGAAGCGTATAATCAGTTCCGACGTCAGCACGTCGACCGCTTCAAGCCGAGGGACATTGCGCTCGCCGTAGTCTTCGCGGCGCTCAGCGCGCTGGCTGTCGCGGGTATTGTTTACCTAGGGTCTTAGCGACCGGCTAAGCCCAGCGGGCGCGAGCCATGGCTTGCGCCCGCCATGGCTCTCACTCCGCTGCCAGCAATTCCTCCGCGCCGCCGAGATCGACGCTAACCAGTCGGCTGACGCCTTTCTCGACCATCGTCACGCCGAACAGGCGGTGCATGCGGCTCATCGTGACCGCGTTGTGCGTCACGATCAGGTAGCGGGTCTGCGTCTCGCGGACCATCGCGTCGAGAAGGTCGCAAAACCGGTCGATGTTGGCGTCGTCGAGCGGGGCATCGACTTCGTCGAGCACGCAAATCGGTGCCGGATTCGTCAAGAATAGCGCGAAGATCAGCGCGACCGCAGTCAACGCCTGCTCACCGCCCGAAAGCAGCGTCAGCGATTGGAGCCGCTTGCCGGGGGGCTGCGCGAAAATCTCCAGGCCGGCCTCCAGCGGATCGTCCGAATCGATGAGCGCGAGGTGCGCCTGACCACCCTCGAACAGACGGGTGAACAGGTGTTTGAAGTGCTCGTTCACTTCCTCGAACGCGGCGCGCAGCCGTTCTCGTCCTTCGCGGTTGAGGTTGCCGATCGATCCGCGCAGCCGGTTGACCGCCTCCACCAGTTCGCCCTGTTCGCGAGCGCTCGCCCCATGCTCCTCCTCGATGCGCGCCAGCTCCTCGGCGGCGACGAGGTTGACCGGGCCGATCCGCTCCCGATCGGAGACGAGGCGGTCCATTGTTGCCGATTCATCGCCCGCACCCCCGACCTCGTCCGGTTCGAAAGCGAAGCGGCTTGCCAGAACGGGCGGGGGGCATTGGAAGCGCTCGCCGGAGATGCGCGCCATTTCCTCGCGGCGCGATTCCTCGTTCTCGGCGCGCGCGGCCGATCCGGCACGCTCCTCGCGCGCGGTGGACAGCCGCTCGTTAGCCGCAGCGAGCACGGTTTCCGCGCCGCGCATCGCTTCGCTCGCTTCGGTCACGGCCGCTTCGGCGGTGGCAAGTTCCTGGCCGAGCCGTTCGCGAACCGCCTCGCCGCCTTCGATCTCGCGCAACAATGCGGCGGGCTTGGCCGCTATCACCGCGCGTTCCTCGGCGATTTCCTCGAACCGCCGGGCCATCTCGGAAAGGCGACGCGCCGCATCCCCCGCGCGTGTTTCCCAGCTCTTCATGTCGCCGCGCTGTGCCGAGACCCGCTCGCGGGCGACGGCGAGTGCCTGGTCGTGCGCAGCGAGCGCGGCCATCGCGGCCTGGAGCCCGCTGCGGGCGGCCTCGTTCTGGCTCTGCGCCACCGCGAGTGCGGCGCGACCGCTTCCGGGGTCCGGTAGCGCCGCTCGCTTGTCCTGCGCCGTCGCCACTTCGGCTAGCGCTTGATCACGCTGGCGGCCCAGATCGGCTGACGTCGAGGCGAGCTCCTCGCGGCGCGCTGCCACGCGTTCGCGGGCGGCCTCGGCCTGGTCGAGTGTACGGAGCGCATGACGTTCGGCTTCGGCGGCCTGATTAGCGGCTCGTTCGAGCGCCACCAGCGAACGCTGAAGGTCCGTTAGCTCGTCCTGTGCCGACATTTGCGCGGTTTCCGCTCGCTCGGCCGCCTCGCGCTTTGCGGGCAATGTGGCATCGAGTTCCTCGAAGCGATTTTCTGCCTCGAGCCGCGCCGCTTCCGCCGCGCCCTCGCCGCGCGCGACGAACCCATCCCATCGCCGCAGCGCGCCCGAGCGCGTCACAAGCCATTCGCCCGGCTTGAGCGCCCGTCCGTCGTCGGTATCGACGACATGCACGAGGGCCAGGCGCGCCGCGAGCTCGGCGGGGCATTCGCGGGCGTGGGCGGCCAGGCTGTCGGGCACGGGCGAGGGCGTGGCCGCACCGGTCCAGAACCGACCGTCGGCCTCGCCGTTCGGGGCTCCCAGGGGCGCCTTGGCGTCACGTCCAAGCGCAGCGGCCAGCGCCCGCTCGTAGCCGGGCTCTGCCGCGATCTTGTCGAGTGCAACTGGCATGCCGTGCTTGCCCGAGGCCTGGCGAGCACGCGCCTCGCGGTCGCGCTTGAGCGCCTGCCATTCGCGCTCGATTCCCGCCAGTTCGGCCCGCGCCGTGGCCACCGTGGCGGTTGCTTCATCTCGCGTGACCGTCAGGGCTTCCTTATTGGCCTGCCCGTGGAGCAACGCGCCGCGCGCCCGCCCAACCTCTTCGGCGGCCGCGGCAACCGCTTCGCGTGCGGTCCGCACCGCGTCCTCGGTGTTGCCTTGAGCGTCGAGGGTCTCGCGCAAATCGGCTATCCGTCGCACTTCCCCGTCGATCCGCGCGAGCCGCGCTTCGGCTTGGGCGACTTCGGCTTCGGCCACCCGCCATTCGGCCTCGACTCCGGCCTGATCGGCGGTCGCCTTGGCTAGCGCCAGTTCCGCCGCTCGAGACGCCCGCTCGGCATCTTCGACCTTGCGCGCGAACTCCGGGCGCTGCGCTTCGTCGGCTGCAAGGGCTGCCTCGCCTGCCGCGAGGTCCGTTTCGAGCTTCTTGAGGGCTTCGGCCGCATCGCGCGTCATGCGATCGGCATCGAAACGATCTTCCTCGAGCCGCTGTTTCTGCCGGTCGAGGTCTTTCAGCCGCTGCTCCGCCGCTTCGAGTTGGGTGGACAAAGCCGCCATGCGGTGTCCGTGTGCGCTGGCATCATCGCGTCGGTCGGCAAGCTCCTCGCGCGCTTCGGTGACCTTTTCTGTCAACGCTGTCTGTGCTTTCTGCGCCTCCTGAGCAGCTTGCTGTGCGCTTTCGACCCGGCTTTCGGCATCCCTTGCCTGGGCTCTGGCCGCTTCCGCGGCCGTCGCCGCGTCCCGCCAGCGCGCGAATACAAGCCGCGCCTCGGCGTGGTGGATCTTCTCCGTCAGTGCCTTGTAACGCTCAGCCTGTCTTGCCTGCCGGCGTAGCGCAGAAATCTGGCTGTCGAGCCCGGCCATGAGGTCTTCGAGACGCGCCAGATTCGCCTCGGTCTGACGCAGCTTGCTCTCCGCGTCGCGCCGGCGGACGTGGAGGCCGGCAATTCCCGCTGCCTCCTCGAGCATCATCCGTCGCTCGGCGGGCTTCGCGGCAATGACCGCCGCGATCTTCCCCTGGCTGACGAGGGCAGGGGAGTGCGCCCCGGTCGCCGCGTCGGCGAAGACCAGCGCCACGTCTTTGGCGCGCACGTCTCGTCCGTTGACGCGGTAGGCGCTGCCCGCGCCGCGCTCTATCCGGCGCGTGACCTGCAGTTCTTCGCCGTCGTCGTCGACCGCGTCGAGCACGACTTCGGCGAAATCGCGCGGCGGCCGCTGCGCGGTTCCGGCGAAGATCACGTCATCCATCCCGCCCGAGCGCATCGACTTGGCCGACGTCTCGCCCATCACCCACCGGATGGCTTCGAGCAGGTTGGATTTTCCGCAGCCGTTCGGGCCGACCACGCCGGTCAGCCCGGGCTCGATGCGCAGTTCCGCCGGCTCGACGAAGCTCTTGAAGCCCGAGAGCTTGAGCTTCCTGATCAGCATCGCGGCCGGCGTGCCATCGCTTACCTGGCCCCGGCCGCCTGTAACGCGGCCTCGATTTCCGGCCAGGCGTTCTCCGTGAGCATCCTGCCGTTGATGAAGAAAGTCGGCGTGCCGGTCACGTTCAGTTCTTCGGACTGGGTATTGGAATTCTCGGCGATCTGGCGCGCCTGGTCGGCGTTTGCGAGGCACTGCATCGCCTGGTCGCGGCTGACGCCGCGCGCTGCGAAGAAGTCCAGCAGACCGGCAGCCTGTCCAATCTGCTGGAAGCGCTGCGCCTCGGGCGCCTGCATCGCCGCTTGGAGCGCGGCCTGATCTTGCTGTGCCCTCTCCATCACGGCGGGAAGGTTGGCCCAGACCTGGTTTGCGAGCGGGTGGAACGCCGTCGGATCGCCGCACCTCACCAGCATCGCCAACGTCAGGTCGATCGGGTTGTGAATCTGGTTGCGGATTTCGTAGCTGACGACGCCGCTTTCGATGTACTTGTCGATCGCGCCCGTCGATTGCTGAGAGAACTGGGCACACGCAGGGCACGTGTGGCTGGCATACTCCACCAGTTTGACGGGCGCGTTGGGGTTCCCGACGACATTGCCGCCCTCTGGAGTCACCGCTGCGGTTTCCGTCCAGCTCTGCCCCGCTGGCGCCGCAATAGGTGCGATGGCTTCGCTGCTGGTCGCTCCTTCCTCATCGGAACCGCATGCCGCGAGGGCCAACACGAGCGGTGCGGCAGCGGCGGCAAGCAAAGTCTGGGGAAGTCGCGACATCGAATTAGTCCTTTGCGGAAAGGGAAGGCTAAACGAAGGGAACAGGGCGTTGAAGCGCGGTAACCATGGCTGCAGCGCTGTATCCACAGCTATGCCCCGCGCGCAATGGCCCGCTCGTTAGAAGAATTCCTTGAGTTGCCGTTCGAGCGCTGGCCACGTGTGCGTGCCCGGCATCACGATTCCATTTATCGCGAAGCTCGGCGTCGCGTCGATGCCCGGTCGGTCCCATTCCTTCGCGGACGTTTCGGCGAGCTTGCGAGCCATCGCTTCGTCGGCGAGGCAGCGATCGATGTCGGTGCGGCGATAACCGCGCCGTTCCATGATCTTGTAAAAGCCGAAATCGGTTGCGATCGCGCGGCGCCCGGTTGCGCCTGAAACGGTCCAGCGCTGGTGATGTGCTTGCGTGCTTCTTCCAAGCGGCTCGATCCACCGCTCCTGTCCGAGGAGGAAGGCGTTGTGATTGGCCGCAAACTTCGCCGGCTCGCCGCAGTTGACCAGCATGCCTACCGTCAAGTCCACGGGGTCGCGCACAAGGTGGCGGATTTCGACGTTGATGTTTCCGGGTGCCAGATATCCGAGCTTGATCGGCCCTTCGCTGGCGCGCGCGAATTCGGCGCAATGTGGGCAGGTGTAGCTGAGGAACTCGACGACTTTCACTTTCGCGTCGGGATTGCCGATGCGGTGTCCGAGTTCGGTTTTGGCTACGACCGTGTCCCAATTCACGCGCGGTTGCCGCGTTCCGGTTGCCCCGACGATCATCGTGGCCGCAGCCGCCAGCGCGAGCGCTCCGAAGGTGCGCCTCGAAATCATCCTTTGCCCTCCTGTGCCCCAAGGCTGCGCGCGAGCGATTCGAGCACGGTGCGCAACTCCGGATCGCCGATATCGCGCAAGCTTTCGCCCAATTCCATCGGGATCGGCTTCAACGACGGTGGCGACGCGTTCGTTTGTTTGCGAGCGGCATCAGCATACGGCGGCTTAACCGCGCCTTGCCGCAACTTCACCCGAGCAACCGCTTTGTAGCCGAAGAACCGGTTCACCCGTTCGATTATTTCGGGAATGACGTGCTGGATGAGCGGCGCATGGGCAGGCAGCACCACGAGTTGCAGGATACCCTCGCTCTTCTCGCCGGGCGGAAAGCGGATCGCCTCGGGCATGCAGACTTGCGCATGCCGCTCGCCGACGATCTCGTGCCAGCGCGTGACGACGCTCGACTGTACGAAACCGAACCGTCGGAACGCGGCGCGGCCAATTTGCGGTACCAGTTCCGCGACCGGCTTGGCCGGGCCGCCGCGCGGTCGTTCGTAAGCGCGGGGTTTGGCGGGTTTCTTCGGCTTGTCCTCGCGTTCCATCACGACGACAGCCATGCCATAGCGGGCCGATGGAGAATAGGGTCTCGGCTGCCTTGCTCGATTGGTACGACCGGCACGCGCGGGTGTTGCCGTGGCGCTCGCCGCCGGGCGATACTCCGCCGGATCCCTACCGCGTGTGGCTGTCGGAGATCATGCTGCAGCAGACCACCACCGCTCATGCAGCCCCCTATTACCGCAAGTTCGTGGAGCGCTGGCCCACCGTCGAGGCGCTCGCGGCCGCGCTCGAAGCGGACGTCATGGCCGAATGGGCAGGGTTGGGGTATTACTCGCGGGCCCGCAATCTCGTCTCCTGCGCCCAAACGGTGGTCGGTCGGGGCGGCTTCCCCGATAGCGAAGAGGAGCTACGCAAGCTGCCCGGCCTCGGCGCCTACACTGCGGCCGCCGTCGCAGCGATCGGCTTCGGTCGCCGCGCGGTCGTGGTCGATGCAAACGTCGAACGCGTCGTCGCTCGCCTCTTCGCTATCGACGAGCCGCTTCCCGGCGCTCGAAAGGCGATCCGCACCGCGGCCGACAGCATCACCCCGGTGGAGGGCGCTGGCGATTTCGCCCAGGCGATGATGGATCTGGGTGCGACGATCTGTACCCCGCGCGATCCGAAGTGCCTGCTTTGTCCCATTGCCGCGGATTGCGAGGCGCGCGCGCGGGGTCGGCAAGAGCATTTACCCATAAAGGCGAAGAAGAGGGCGAAGCAACAGCGCGTCGGCACCGCCTTCTGGATCGAGCGCGACGGACAGGTTTGGCTGGTCCGTCGCGCTGGTCGCGGAATGCTCGGCGGGATGCGAGCGCTCCCTGACGATGGGTGGACCGCTCGCAACGATGGGTCTGGGGAGGCTCCGCTCCCGGGCTTGTGGCAAGCGGGCGGCGTGGTACGCCACAGCTTCACGCATTTCAACCTTGAGCTCGGAGTGGCGATCTACGCCGGAAGCCGTTTCGAGGGGGCCGGCTCAGGCGAATGGTGGCCTGTAACCGCGATAGAAGCCGCAGGCTTGCCTACGCTCTTCGCCAAGGCAGCAAGGCTAGCGCGAGGAAGTCCCCCGGTTAAATGATCCCGCCGCCCAGCATCAGCCGCACTACCGCGATTGCGAAGACGATCAGGCAGAAATTTCGGCCGCCGTTCGAACTCGACAGCGCGCCGAGCCCGATGCCGACCACGGCGATGGGCAGCACGAACCAGTTGCCCCAGCCGAGCAGCGGGATGGTCGAGGGAATCGCCAGCAGGAGGGCGACGATACCGGTGAGGATCGAGAGCAAGTTCAGCATGTGTCCTATATCTATAACACAGCTTGAAAGTGCAAGGGGTGCCGCCAGTGCGCGGCGTTCAGCGAAGGTATACGCTGGTTGGGTTGAGTTGACAGGAGCGAACGAGACCGTGTCCACGCTAGCGACACGCCCAGACAACGGGAGATCGCCGAATCATGGAGTTCGATGTCGCGAACGCTGGCCTGACCCGGCGGCAGTGGCTCGGCGGAGCCGCGGCGCTCGGCGCGGCCGCCGCTCTCCCGGCGTGGGCGCAATCCCATGCCGCGTGGCCCAGCGTCACTCGGCTGATCTCGAATTACGTCGACAGCCGCAAGGTCGCCAACGTGGTTGTCTCCCTCGGCTTCGGCGACGCACCAGCCATGGTCATAGCCGCCGGGCTCGATAGCTTCACATCGTCCCGGCGCTCTGACGCGCACAGCATCTACCGCATCTATTCGATGACCAAGCCGATCACCGGCATGGCGGCGATGATGCTGATCGACGAGGGCAAGCTAGGCCTCGATCAACCGCTCCACGAAATCCTGCCCGCCTACCGTACGATGCAGGTGCAGAAATCCTACGACGGCCCGATCGCGCCGGATAATCTCGAGTTCGCCGCGCGCCCGATCACGATCCGGCAGATGCTCACCCACACCGCCGGTCTCGGCTACAGCCTCGTCCAGTCGGGGCCGATCGCCGAAGCCTTCCGGAACCGCGGGCTGGTGCCCGGCCTCGTCACTCGGCTCCAGTTCCTGCCCGTTTTCCGCGGCACGGCCGTGCCAAGCCTCGAGCTGTTCGCCGACCGCCTGGCAGAAATGCCGCTCGTCTATCAGCCCGGCACGCATTGGTCGTACTCGATGAGCATGGACCTGATGGGACGGGTGATCGAGGTCGTCTCCGGCCAGTCGTTCGGCCGCTTCCTGCAAGAACGGTTCTTCGATCCGCTCGGTATGAACGACACCCACTTACAGGTCCTGCGCGCCAAGGCCGACCGGATGACTACGAGCTATTTTCTCGTTAACGGCACGCTGCTTCCTATCGATCTCGGAACCGACTCGGTTTACTTCGACGAGCCGCCGTTTCCATTCGGCGGCGCGGGCCTTGCCAGCACGCCCAGCGATTACGACCGCTTCCTCGAGATGCTCCTCAACGGCG
Organism: Pseudomonadota bacterium; assembly: GCA_023433305.1. Lineage (GTDB taxonomy): Bacteria > Pseudomonadota > Alphaproteobacteria > Sphingomonadales > Sphingomonadaceae > Croceibacterium_A. Next base: position 8,334 of record JAEZCZ010000014.1, read on the forward strand.
GCGAATTCGAAGGCAAGCGCGTGATGAGCGAGCAAGCCGTTCGACAGGGCACGTCGGACTTGCTGCCCGACACACTCGAGCCCGGCGGCGAATACGGTGACGTCTGGGGTTACGGCGCGGGCGGCCGGGTCGGCCGCGGAGAGGACGCGGGCGTCTACGGCTGGGCGGGTGCCGCGGGCACGATCGGGTTCATCCATCGCCCGCTGGGCCTGCGCGCCGGGCTTTACACGCAGTACATGCCGTCGATGGAATACCCGCTGCTCGATGAGTTCCCGGCCGCGATCCGCGTCGACCTGGCCTCGATGGGCCGGCTGTGAACCCGATCCCGGCGTTTGCCGGCCAGCCGCTCGACCGCGCCGATCATATCCGCACCGATCCGGCGCGGCTTGCCGAAGCCCGCCAAAGTGGCTTGCTGCTCAAGCTCGACGAGCTCCTTCCCGTGCTCGATTCCGAGGATGGCCTGATCTGGGCACCCGCGAGCGAGACTTCCGCCGAGGCCGAGCTCGTTTTCCTCGGCCTGCTCGAGGGGCGCGCCGCCTTCGCCGAAGTTCCGCCGCGTGGTGATAGCGGCCCGGCCTATGCCCACCGTCCGGCGTGGGCGCAGGTATCGCGCCTCTCCGCGCCGGAGCTCGCGATCTACGGCGAGGCGCGCACCATGATCGACTGGCACGCGCGCCACCGTTTCTGCGCGCAGTGCGGCCAGCTCACGAAACCCGCGAAAGGCGGCTGGCAGCGCGATTGTCCGGGCTGCGAGGCGCAACACTTCCCGCGTGTCGACCCCGTGGCGATCATGCTCGTGGAATACCCGAGCGAGGACGGCGGGCGGCTCCTGCTCGGCCGCCAGTCGCGTTTCCCCGCGCGCAGCTTCTCGGCGCTGGCTGGCTTCATCGAGCCCGGCGAGACGGTGGAGGAAGCGGTTGCGCGCGAAGTGTTCGAGGAAGCCGGCGTGCGCGTCACCGGCGTGCGCTACATCGCTAGCCAGCCGTGGCCGTTCCCATCGCAGCTCATGATCGGCTGCATCGCCCATGCCTCCAGCCTTGAACTCACGATCGACAAGACCGAGATCGAGGATGCGCGCTGGTTTACCCGCGCGGACGTGGCCGAGGCGTTGGCCAAGGGCGCCGAAAGCGCGAGCTTCGTCCCGCCTCCGCGGCAGGCGATCGCGCGCGACATGCTGCAATGGTGGCTGGAGCAAGAAACATGAAGAAGCTCTCCGTCGATGTCTGGTCGGACGTGATGTGCCCCTGGTGCGCGGTCGGCTGGACGCAGTTCGCCAAGGCGATGCGCGAAGTCGAGGCCGAGATCGAAGTCGACGCCCGCTTCATGCCGTTCGAACTCAATCCGGACCTGCCGGCGGAGGGTAAGGACCAGCAGAAGCATCTCGCCGAAGTCTATCAGCGCACGCCCGAGGAAGTCGCCGCGATGCGTGCGCAGCTTCACGCCGCCGCCGACCGGGCCGGTTTCCCCATGGCCTGGGAAGGCGAGGGCGAGGAGCCCGCGGCGATGATGTGGAACACGTTCGACGCGCACAAGCTGCTGCGCTGGGCGCTAGCCGAAGCCGATCCGGAGGCGCAGCAGCGCCTCAAGGTTGCGCTCCTCAAGGCGCATTTCCAGCAGCGTCGCAACGTCAGCGATCGCGAGGTCCTGCTCGACCTCGCGTCGGCCGAAGGATTTGACCGGGGAACTGTCAATGAAGCGCTTGATGATGCAGCGCTTGGCCTTGCGGTGCGCACTGAACAGCAGCGCGGTCGTCAGGCCGGCATCAACTCCGTCCCAAGCTTCGTCGTCGACGGCAAGTACCTGATTCAGGGCGCTCGCGATCCGGCGGAGTATGCGAGCCTGCTCCGCCAGATCGCGGGACAGGTCCAGAACGCCTGACGGATTACTCGGACGGGCGGCCCTGCTTGGCCGGATCGAGCCGATCGATCGTTTTCTTGCCCTTCAGCGCGTCTTCGGCAGGGTTGTCCTGTCCTGTTGGCCGCTCCATGCCGGTATCGCGGACCGCCTTGTGGAGATCGGTGCGACTGCCGACGTCACGGTTCACCTGCCCTCCGGATGAACCGCCCTGGCTCGGCGTGGGCCCGTCTTCCTGAAGTTCGTCGATCAGCTCGTTATCGGGATGCGGCTTGCGTTCGGTCATCGTCTGTCTCCTCGCCCCATGAACGGGAGAGGGCGGGCGACCGTTCCTTCGCCTACGCCAAGCCGAGCTGCGCGAGCTTCCGGATGAGCCGCCCGGGCAGGAAGTCGCCCGCGAGCGCGCCTTCGGGCAGGTCCTTGGGCGCGTCGGCCTCCTCGAGGTAACGCCAGCCCTGGTGCGCCCGCTTGGCCCGCGGCTCGACAAGGATCAGCCGGTTCTCCAGCACGATCCACCACCGCCCGTCCGCGCGCTGATCGAACCGCAGGATGGGGCTGCGGCCGATCAGGGCGTGCTGATGGATCCAGTAGAGCGAACCCCCGACCATTTCGGCATGACGCTTGGGAAGATATCGGGTCGTCAGACGCTTCTCGGTTTCATCGCCGGAGAACCACGTCGTGATCTCGTCGAGGCTCTTGGCGTCGTAGGCGACCTTGGTCATGGAAAGCGGCATGACCCCGAGATAGGAAGCCGCGCGCTACCCGACCAGTCCGCTTACGACGGCGAGACCCAGGAAGGCGAAGAAGCCCATCGAGTCCGTGATCATCGTCACGAACACGCTGCTCGCCACGGCCGGGTCCTGATCCATGCGGTCAAACAGCACAGGTACGGCTACGCCGGCCAGCCCGGCCGTTACGATGTTGATCAGCATGGCCGAGGCGATCACTGCGCCCAGCTTCGTGCCCGTCGCCGGGTCAAGCCAGACCGAGAACACCAGTGCGGTCGCCATCCCGATCAGGACCGCCACCGTCGCGCCGTTGAGCAGCGCCACGCGCATTTCGCGCCAGATCATGCGGCGGGTGTTCGACCGCGTCAGTTGGTTCGTGGCGATCGCGCGGACCGTCACCGCCATCGTCTGAGTGCCGGCGTTGCCGCCGATGCTGGCCACGATCGGCATCAGCACCGCCAGCGCCACCAGCTTCTCGATCGCCCCATCGAACATCGCGATCACGAAGCTGGCGACGAGCGCTGTGCCGAGATTGGCGATCAGCCAGCGCACGCGCGAGGAATAGGCGTCACGGATCGGCTCGTTGATGTCGCCTTCGCCGGCGCCGCTCAGCAGCAGCGTGTCCTCGCCAGCTTCTTCCTGGATGATGTGGACCACGTCGTCGACGGTGATTTGCCCGACCAGCCGGCCGGTCTCGTCTACCACCGCCGCGCTGATCAGCGCGTACTTCTGGAAGCGCAGCGCCACTTCTTCCTGGTCCATCGTTACCGGGATCAGCGTCTGCTCGCGCTTCATCACGTCGGCGAGGGCGATCTGCCGCGGCGTGCGCAGGATCCACGAAAGCTGGCAGGTCCCGACCGGCTTGTGGGTGGGATCGACGACAAAGACCTCCCAGAACTCGGTCGGCAGGTCGTCGTGATCGCGCATGTAGTCGATGAGGTCGCCGACCGTGAGGTGCTCGGGTACCGCCACCAGCTCGCGCTGCATCAGGCGGCCGGCGGTTTCCTCGGGATACGATAGCGCGCTCTCGATCGCCGCCCGGTCCTCGGGCTCCATCTCCGCGAGGATCGCGCGCTGGTCCTCGGGCTCGAGGTCTTCGATTAGCTGGACCGCATCGTCGGTGTCGAGCTGCTCGGCGATCCCGGCGACCGCCTCGGGCGGCAGCGCCTCGATCATGTCGTCGCGGACATAGTCGTTGAGCTCGGCTATGACCTCGCCCGTCATCAGGTCGGTGATCGCGGCGGCCAGCTGTCGCCGCCGATCGCGCTCGAGCAACTCGAAAAGGTCCGCGATGTCGGCGGGGTGGAGCGGTTCGACGAGGTCGTAGGCCACGCTCTCGTCGCCGCGGTCGAGCGCGTCCACCACGGAGTCGACGAACTGCGGCTTGAGCCGGTTCTCCTCGTCGAAATGCTCGCCCTCGTCTCCCGACGAGGTGCGGCTCGCGTCCTGTTCCAGCTCGCGGAGGTCCTCTTCGGCCATGCCCCGCCCTATTCCTGTGCGTCGCAAAAGCAACCCGGCGGATGACATCGCGCGTCAGCAGCCTATATGCGCCTCAACCGATTCAGGAGACGCACCGATGGCCGATGAAAAGCTCACACTCACCCTCGACACCGGCAACGGCCAGACTGGCGATGTCGTCATCAAGCTGCGCCCCGATCTGGCGCCCGGGCATGTTGAGCGCATTACCGAGCTCGCCAAGGAAGGCTTTTACGACGGTGTGGTGTTCCACCGCGTGATCCCCGGCTTCATGGCCCAGGGCGGCGACCCGACCGGCACGGGCATGAGCGGCAGCGACAAGCCCGACCTCAAGGCCGAGTTCAATGCCGAGCCGCACGTGCGCGGGACCTGCTCGATGGCGCGGACCCAGGTGCCCGACAGCGCCAACAGCCAGTTCTTCATCTGCTTCGACGATGCGCGCTTCCTCGACAAGCAGTACACCGTCTGGGGCCAGGTCGAGAGCGGCATGGAGCACGTTGACGCCCTGCCGAAGGGTGAGCCGCCCCGCGAGCCCGGCAAGATCGTCAAAGCGACCGTGAGCTGAGAAAAGAAAAGGGCGCCGCGAGGCGCCCTTTTTTCCATTCGAGCAGGGTGGCCTCTATTCCTGCTCTCTTGTTGGCGCGACGTTGCGGTATTTGATGTACCACTTGCCGTCGATCTTCACGAGATCGTCGACCCCTTGGCCGGCGGCGGCCATGCGCGGTGCGGTCGGGCTGTCGAGCCGGCCGCCGGTGCCGAACACCGTCTGGTGGTAATAGTGGTAGCGCGCGGTGTCGGGGCCGGTGAACTCGAGCCACTGGTTCATTGTGAAGTGATGCATCTTGCCGATGGTCTCGCCCGCCGCGCGGCGCTGTTCCTGGCCCGCGACGAGGTCGTTGATCATCTTCTTGAGCGCCTCGTGGCCCTTGACCTGCCCGAACGCACCGTCCGGCGTGAAGTTGGCGGCGTAGGCCTCGGCGTCGAAGTTATCGAGCGATCGGTCGTATCGCCACATCAGGGCCTCGATCGCCTCGCGATCCTGGTAGCGCTGGACCAGCTGCTCCGGCGTCATCGGCGCGGCTTCCTGCGCCATGGCCGGCGATCCGAGGACTAGCAGAGCACCGAGGGTCGCCGCGTAGATGCGGGCGAGGCTCATCCGCGCTCTCCCGTGCGTGCAGCCGCCTGCGGCGGCGGCGCGGTGGGCAGGGTTGCCGGGTCCCAATGCTCGTCGGCCTTGCCGTCGACGAAGCGCCAGCTATCGAACCATGTCGTGGTGTAAGTCTCGCCCGCGACGCCCGGCACCGGCAGCTCGCGCTGGATCAACACGGTCACGAAATCGCCTTCCGCTTGCACCGCCACGATGGGCGAGGTCAGTTTGTCGCAGGTCGGAGTAGGTGTCCGCTTCGCTACGTTGACGAAGTAGTGCTGCACCGCCTCGAGGCCGGAAGCGGCGAGCGGGTTATGCTGGATGTATCTGTCGGTGAGCCATTCGCCCGCGCGGTCCCACTGGTTGCACTGGAGCAGTTCGCGCATGATGTGCAGCGCCGCCTGCTTGTTGCGATGGAGCGCTGGATCGGTGCTGGTGAACAGCGATTCCGGATCCGGGTGCGCAACCACCGGATCGCTGAGCGCCCGCATCTGGGCCTGCGCGGCGCCAGAAAGCGCCATCGGGCCGGCCACTGCTATGGCGGCGGCGAGCATGGTGAACTTGAATATCATGACAGTCCCTCTCTCCTGAACCTGTTTGACCGGCATCTTGGCCGAATTCGACCCCCAGGGTCCAGACCTATGTCTGGACTACAGGCGAGCTTCGACCAGCCAGTCGTGGAACAGCCGCACAGGCCGGCTTTCGAGATCGATGGGCCGGCAGACGAACCAATAGCTGTACGGGCTGTCCACCTCGACGTCGTCGTAGAGCAGCGCGAGGCGCGGGTCGTTGTTCCGCTTGAGGTGGTCGTCATGCATGATCGCGATGCCGAGTCCCTGGGCGGCGGCCTCGAGAATGAGCTGGCCCGAATCGTAGTGGTCGATGGCGGCCGGTTGCAGGCTTCGCACGCCGTGCGCCTCCTTCCACGCATCGAAGCTCAGGGGCATGTCGGTGTGGATCAGGAAAGTCTGCTCCGAAAGCGCCTGCAGGTTCGGCTGGGGTCCGAGCCGTTCCGCTAGCTCGCGGCTGCAGATCGCGTGGACGCGGTTCTGATCGAGCTGAACCCGATGAAAGCCTGGCCCCGGATCGGTCGTGATGACGATAGCCGCATCGAGCGTGTCGCCCACGCGGTCGATAGGGTGCGGCCCGGTATCGATGTCGATGTGAAGCCGTGGATGAAGCCGGCGCAGCTCGGGCAAACGGGGGAACAGGCGTTGCGTCCCGAACAAGGGCAGCACGCCCAGCCGCAGCCGCATCAGTTGCAGGTTCTCGGACTGGGTCTCGACCGCCACCGCCAGCGCCTCGAGATGCGGCGCAACATTGTCGTAGAACTGGCGACCTTCTTCGGTCAGCTTCATGGCCTGGCCAGCTCGCGAGAACAGCTTGCGGCCGGTGAACTCCTCGAGGTTGCCGATACGGCGTGACAGTGCCGAGGGGCTCAGCCCCAGCTCGGTCGCCGCCGCGCGCGCGGAACCGAGGCGCACGGTGCGAACAAACGCTTCAAGCGCGCGGAGGGGAGGAAGGCGCCGCATCGCGACCTCTGTTCAGAAAAATGCAACTCGTGTCGAGAGCGCACCGGGCGCGTGACCGTGGAATACCGGCGAATTATACTTCGCCGGCGAGAGTCTTTTCTTCGGGGCTATGAAGCCGCAGGCGGGTGACATGGGTGTCGTCCCCGGCGGTCACTTCGATGCACCATCCGCTTGGGTGACGCAGCACCGCTCCCACCGAAGGCACCTGCTCGGCCAGGATGAAGGCGAGGCCGCCCAGCGTGTCGACCGCCTCTTCGACGTCGGCGATGCGCGGGTCGCCGACGATCTCCGCGACGTCATCCAGCTCGGCGCGCGCATCGGCGTCCCACATTCCTTCGCCGATCGGTACGACCATCTCGACCGGCACCTCGTCGTGCTCATCCTCGATATTGCCGACGATCTCCTCGACCAGGTCCTCGATGGTGATGATCCCGTCCGTTCCCGAGAATTCATCGACCACGATGGCGAGGTGGATTCGGCGCGAGCGCATGTCCGCCAGCACGTCGAGCGCGCCGCGCGCCTGCGGCACATAGAGCGGCTGGCGCATCAGCACCGTCCAGTCGCTTGGCGGCGGCTTTCCCGAGGCAAGGAACGGGAAGATGTCCTTGATGTGCATCATCCCGATCACCTGGTCGAGAGACTCGCGATAGACCGGAAGGCGCGAATGGCCGTGTTCGGCGAACTGCGAAACCAGCTCATCCCAGCTCGCCGCCGCATCGATCGCGATGATCTCGCCGCGCGGGATCGCCACGTCGTCGGCGTCGTGCTCGCTGAAATGCAGCAGGTTGCGCAACATCGTCAGCTCGACCGGGGAGAGGTCGCCTTTCGCGGGTTGCTCGTCGCCGCCCGCCTGTTCGTCTTCGTGCTCGGCAATCGCCTCCTCGATCTGCGCGCGCAGGGAGGTTTCGCCTTCGTCGTCGAAGAAGTTGCGTATCGCGGTCCAAAGGCCGCGTTTACTGTCCGCGTCTCCGTTGCCGGAGTCGCCATTCCTATCGTCGGGCATCGCCCTTTGCTTTCCCCTTAAGAACCGTGGCGATCGCCATATGGGTCTGCGATTCCCATCAAGGCAAGCGCCTTTGTTTCCAGGGCCTCCATCGCGTCGGCGTCGTGCGTCGAGTTTTCATGGTCGTGGCCGGCGAGATGCAGCAGCCCATGAACGATCAGATGCGCCGCATGATCCTCTACCGGAACGCCCTTCTCGGTCGCCTCCCGGGCGCAAGTCTCGTAAGCGAGGGCGATATCGCCGAGTAGCTCCGGCGGCCCGTCGCTCGCGAGGTCGAGCAGGTCTTCGCGCTCTAGCATCGGAAACGAAAGCACGTTGGTCGGCTTGTCGCGATCGCGCCACTCGCGATTGAGCGCTTGGACTTCCGCGTCCGAGGTAAGCAGGAGGCTGGCGGACAGGCGCTCGTTGGCGAGCTCGCCGGCCACGTCCGCGACGCAAGCGGCGGCGCGGGCAGCCAGTACCTCCCATGGCCCCTCGGGCCATGGCGCCTCGATCTCGACGTCTAACTCCATCACGCGGGCCCTGCGCCTGTCAGATGTTGGTGCCCTCGTAGGCTTCGACGATGCGGCCCACGATCGGGTGGCGAACGACGTCGGAGCTGGTGAAGTGCGTGACGGCAACCCCATCCACTCCCGTCAACCGGGCCACCGCGTCGATCAGGCCGCTGTGTGCATCTCCGCCCGGAATGTCGACCTGCTTGGGGTCGCCGCATACTACCATCCGGCTGTTCTGCCCAAATCGGGTGAGAAACATCTTCATCTGCTCGCGCGTGGTGTTCTGCGCCTCGTCGAGGATCACGAACGCATCGGAAAGGGTGCGGCCTCGCATGAAGGCGATCGGCGCGATCTCGATTTCGCCGCTGGCTATGCGCCGGTCGACCTGTTCGGGCGGCATCGTGTCGTAGAGCGCGTCGTACAGGGGGCGGAGGTAGGGATCGACCTTTTCCTTCATGTCGCCTGGCAGGAAGCCCAGTCGCTCACCCGCCTCGACCGCCGGTCGGCTCAGGATCAGGCGCTGCACGCTGCCGGTGATGAGCTGGCTGACGGCTTGCGCGACCGCGAGATAAGTCTTGCCTGTGCCGGCCGGCCCCAGCGCAAAGATGATGTCGCGGCTGGCAAGCTGGCGCATGTAATCCGCTTGCGCCGCCGTCCGCGGTACAATGGTCTTACGGCGCGTGCGGATCATGATCGGCGGGCCCTTGGCATCGCCGGTGATGATTCCATCGAGCGTCGGTTCGTTCGACGAGGCGATAAGCGCTTCGATGAGGCCAGAATCGAGTTGCTGCCCCGTCAGGAGTCGTTCGTGCATCGTCACGAGCACTTCGCGGGCACGGGCGACGTCGTCTTCGGCCCCTTCGATGACGACCTTGTTCCCCCTGGCGGCGATCAGCACGCCGAGGCGGTTCTCGATCTGGACGAGGTTGGCATCGAACTGGCCGAACAGCGCGCCGAGCGTCGCCTGTTCGTCGAAGAGGATTTCAGCACGCGCGCGGCGCGCGGGATCGCGCCTGTCTTCAGGGTGAGCGAGCGCCGATCCTTCATCGGCGCGGGTTATCTTGCGGGCCATGCGCTCCTTTCGGCATATCCTGGGGAAGATAAGCCAAGCATTAGGGCGCGCAAGCTCAGTGATGGTGCTCTGCGGTGGAAAGGTGCGCGCGGGGACGCGGGCCTCAGGCCGAGACGAGCTCCACCAGTTGGCCGTGCATCGAATTAGGGCCTGCGGCGCTCAATGCCACCTCGACCATGTCGCCCACCGCCGCATCGGCGTCGAAATGGACCGACTGGAGCCAGGGCGACTTGCCGAGCCACTGACCCGGGTGCTTGCCGCGTCGTTCCACCAGGACCTTGCAGCGTTTGCCCAGCGATGCCTCGTTGAACGCCAGTTGGTGGCGATTGATCGCGGACTGGAGCTGCTGCAGCCGTTCGTCCATCACGTCGTTGGGGATCTGGTCGTCCATCGTGGCGGCGGGGGTGCCGGGCCGGGGCGAGTACTTGAAGCTGAAAGCCTGCGCATAACCGACCGCGTCGACGAGCCGCATCGTCTCCTCGAATTCGCTGTCGGTCTCTCCAGGGAAACCTACGATGAAGTCGCCGCTCAGCGCGATGTCGGGCCGGGCCTCACGGAACCGGTCCAGCAGGCGGAGGTAGCTGTCCACCGTGTGCGCCCTATTCATGGCCTTGAGCACCCTGTCGCTACCGCTCTGCACCGGCAGGTGCAGATAAGGCATCAGTTTGCCCACCTCCGCGTGCGCGCGAATGAGCCCCTCGGAGACGTCTTTCGGGTGGCTGGTCGTGTAACGGATCCTCTGCAATTCCGGCAGCTTGGCAAGCTCTTTTATCAATCCATCGAGCCCGACTTCGTTGCCGGAGCCATCCGCGCCCGCCCACGCGTTGACGTTCTGTCCCAGGAGGGTGATCTCCCGCGCGCCGCCCTCGACCAAGACCTCCGCTTCGCGCACCAAGTCGCTGAACGAACGCGAGATTTCGGCGCCACGCGTGTAAGGGACCACGCAGTAGGTGCAGAACTTGTCGCACCCTTCCTGCACTGTGAGAAACGCGCTCGGCCCCGAACGGCGTCGACGAGGCAAGGCGGCGAACTTGGCGTCCGCGGGCATGTCGGTATCGCTGGTGCGCCGGCCCTGTGCCGCGCCTGCGATCATGTCGGGTAGCCGGTGATAGGCTTGCGGACCCACGACCATGGAAACGGCCGGGGCGCGCGCCATGATCTCCTCGCCTTCTGCCTGCGCGACGCAACCGGCGACCGCGATCATCGGCCGCTTCTCCCCGCCGGCCTTCACCAAGCGGCCGATGTCGGAATAGACCTTCTCCGCGGCCTTCTCGCGAATGTGGCAGGTATTGAGAACGACGAGGTCCGCCTCTTCGCCTTCCGCGGCAACGCGCAAGCCCTGTTCAGCAAGCAGCTCGCCCATGCGTTCGCCGTCGTAGACGTTCATCTGGCAGCCGAAGCTTTTGACCCGGAAGGTCTCGGGAATACCGTGTTGTCGCATGGGGCGTGGCCCTTAAGCGATTTACCGCGGGAATCAAAGCCGCAAGGCCCGTCCGATAGCGTCCTGCGCGGCGGCGGTCATGGTCTTTCGGTTGGCAATCTCGTCCCCTGACAAGGGGTCGAGGAAGCGTATCGTCAGGTCCACTTTCGGACGCGCCAGGATGCGGCGCACGTTGGCGAGACCGGGCTCGTCCTCGAACCAGGCGATTTCGGGCGCGTCGGCATAATCGAGCGCGACAGGCTGGATCGGGACTTCGCCGGCAAGCGGCTCAACAGCGGACAGCAGCGAGCTCTTGAAGGGCAGCAGCCGCGTCCCGTCGCCTGTCGTACCCTCGGGAAAGATCGTCAGCGGCCGCTCGCCCAGGGCGGCGCGGACCTGGCTCACCTGGTTGGCCACGGATCCGCGCCTGTCCCGCGTGATGAAGACGGTGTCGTTCTGGTCGCACAGCCATTTGAGCCCGCCGTGAAGGCTCAGCCCGCTGTGCGCCACGAAGATGGCGCGACTGGTCCCCGCGAGCGCGAGGATGTCGAGCCAGCTCACATGGTTGGCGAGAAGGAGTGCACCTGCCTGCGGGTCCCCTTCGGTTCGCACCCGCAGGCCGGCGAGCGTTCCCATGGTCTTGAGGAAGATCGGCGGAACCACGTCGCGTACGCCGACGAGTTTGGAAACCGCATGAGCGGGCACGATCGTCGTGAAGCCGAGGCCTATCCCAAGCCATCGGACGTTCCGGCGCAGGGCGCTCAGATCAGTCCTCGCGTTCGATGCGGACGCCGTAGAGTTCCATGCGATGGTCGACGAGGCGGTAGCCGAGCTTCTCGGCGATCTGCTTCTGAAGCGCCTCGAGCTCGGGATCGACGAACTCGAGCACCTTGCCGCTTTCGACATCGATCAAATGGTCGTGATGGGCCTCTGGCGCCGCTTCGTAGCGGGCGCGGCCATCGCCGAAATCGTGCCGGTCGAGGATGCCCGCTTCCTCGAACAGGCGAACCGTGCGGTATACCGTGGCGATCGAGATCTTCGGATCGATCGCTGCGGCACGGGCGTGCAGCGCCTCGACGTCGGGATGATCCTCCGCGTCGGACAAGACCCGTGCGATGACACGGCGTTGCTCGGTGATCCTAAGGCCCCGCTCTGCGCAGAGCGCTTCGAGATCGATGGGCTGATGCAAGGCGCACCCCATTCGAATAATGAAAAGCGCCCGGCCACTATGGAAGCGGCCGGACGCTTTTTCAACAGCGGGCGAAAACCCTTACGCGGACTTCTTCTGGCGCCCGCGCTTCTGGCCCGGCTTGCGGCCCAATCCAATCTCCTTGGCGAGCCGGCGGCGAGTTTCGGCGTAGTCGGGAGCGACCATCGGGTAGTCGGCGGCGAGGCCCCAGCGCGCTCGATACTCGGCCGGAGTGAGCCCATGGTCGGTCATCAGGTGCCGCTTGAGCATCTTCATCTTCTTGCCGTCTTCGAGGCAGATGATGTGATCGGGCTTCACCGAGGACCGCACCGAAACCGCAGGTTCCGGCCTTTCTTCGACGGCTGGCGTGGATTCCACCCCGGCAAGCGCCGTGTAAACGTTCCGAATCAGCGCCGGGACTTCGTCGACCGAAACGCTGTTATTGCTGACGTGCGCGGCGACGATGTCCGACGTCAGCGTAATGAGGGCTTCCGCCCTGTCGCTCTCAAAACCTGTCATTTCGCCCTCTTCTGCAGTGCGACCGCTTGCTGTTATACTTGACTCGCGAGTTGGCGTGCGAGGTCATGTGGAGAAGCTTGCGCCTTCCTGTAACCAATTACAAGTCCTCGCAATTTATTTACCAGTTCCGTTCACCAGCCATTACTGGTGAAGCCCTCTCAACCCCGCGCCAACGTAATCGCATCGATTGGGGAGCCGGTTCCGCGACGGTAATAGGCCGGTCTGCGCGCAATGCGGGAGAAACCGTGCGCTAGATAAAGCCCTTCTGCCGAATTCCCTTCGCGCATCTCTAGGAAAAGCCGTTCGGCGCCGCGTGCGGTGGCATCGACAATGAAGCGCGCAAGCAGGGCGCTGCCGACGCCTTGGCGGCGGAATTGCGGGTCGACGCCTAGCAAAAGAAGCTCTTCCTCGCCTGTTGTCCCGCGCGACAGGACGAAGCCCGCCGTCGGATCGCTCGCGGATGGAGCGCCGCCATGCGGCGCGGCGAGCAAGTAGAAGGTGCCCGGCAGCAAGAGCGAGTCGCCCACCTGGCGCCGCGTCCATGCCTCACCATAGGCAGGGTCGAATGCGGTCGCCATGACCGCCATGATGCGGTCGAGATCGTCCATCACCGCACGCCCGCCGGTAAACGGGCATCGGGCGGCCGTCCGTAAAGCGGCGCCAACTCGGCGGTGAGCAGCGCGTCGGGGAGCATCAGGAACTCCCGCGCATCCGGCAGTATGTCGAGCGCGACATTTCCTTCGCCCGCGAGCTCGGTCTTCTTCGTGGCCTGACTCCCCGCGACGACCTGGTGCATCCCATGCCGCGCAGCCTCGGCGGGTGGCAACGATGCGAGATCGCCTTCGGGCAATCCGTCGGCACCGAAATCCTGCACGAACCATTCGCCGTGACCGCCCGTCATGCAAACGGTTACCGGGCCAGGGTGCGACCGCCGAGCCATCGCAGCGACCAGCGCCAGAGTCGGATAGCCGAGCACCTCCGCTTTCCATGCGACACCTAACGCCCGCGCTGCGGCGAGGCCGATGCGTACACCGGTGAAGCTGCCTGGTCCGAGCGAGACGACGACGCGTTCCGCGCGGCCTTTATCAGGCAATTCGGAGATCATCGGAACAAGCCGTTCCGCATGCCCGCGGCCAAGAACCTCGAGGGTGCCGGCGAGGAGCGCCTCGTCCTCGAACAAGGCGGCCGAGCACGCTTCGGTGGCGCTATCGATGACGAGTGTCCGCACCCGGCGTGCGCTTACAGGAGCTTGTTGAACACGTCGAATTCGGGGCGCGGGCTGCGGCCGAAGATACTGGCCGGATCACCATGGCCGATCGCGCAGATGAAGTTCGAGCGCACGTTGGGCTGGTCGGCGAAGAATTCGGCGTCGACCGCCGCGTTGTCGAACCCCGACATGGGCCCGCAATCGAGCCCGAGCGAGCGCGCCGCGAGCATGAGGTAGGCGCCCTGGAGCGAGGAGTTACGGAAGGCATTAGCCTGGCGCAGGTCCTCGCTACCGGCGAACCAGCTGCGGGCGTCGGTGTGCGGGAACAGCCATGGTAGGTGTTCATGAAATTCGAGGTCCATGCCGACGATCACGCACACCGGCGCGCCGGTGATCTTGGGCTGGTTCTTTTCCATGGCGTGGCGAGCGAGGCGCGCCTTGGCCTCCGATGACTTGCACCAGACCAGACGGGCAGGAAGCTGGTTGGCCGAAGTCGGGCCGAACTTCATCAATTCCCAGATCGCGTGTATCTGTTCGTCGCTGACATCGCGATCGAGCCAGGCGTTGTAGCTGCGCGCCTCGCGGAAGAGCTGGTCGAGGGCCTGGTCGTTGAGCGGCTCGCCGCTCATGCCGCCCGGACCTCTTTCACCTCGGGCACGTAGTGCTTGAGCAGGCCCTCGATGCCGTGCTTGAGAGTCGCGGTCGAGCTGGGGCAGCCGGAACAGGCGCCGTGCATGGTCAGGTAAACGACCCCGTCGCGGAAGCCGCGGTAGAGGATGTCGCCGCCGTCGCCCGCCACCGCGGGGCGCACGCGGGTCTCGATCAGCTCCTTGATCTGCTCGACCACGTCGGCGTCAGCGGGGTCGTCATCGATCGCCTCGTCGTCGCTCGGGACCGCGATGCCGCTCGCGCTGCCGCCGGCGAACAGGGGGGCCTGGCTGACGAAATGGTCGAGCAGGACGGCGACGACCTGCGGCTTGAGCGAGGACCAGTCCGCGCCGGGCGCGGCGGTAATCGAGACGAAATCGTGGCCGAAGAAGACGCCGGTTACCTCGCCGGTGTCGAACAGGGCCTGGGCGAGAGGGGAGGCCTCGGCGTCCTCCGGCGAGGCGAAGTCGCGCGTGCCGGAGGGCATAACGGCCTGACCCGGAAGGAATTTCAGGGTAGCCGGATTGGGAGTGGTTTCGGTCTCGATGAACATGGCAGGGATGTAGGAGCGGCGGCGGTGGCAGGCAAGCAATGGTCAATGAAGCGCTGCAAACGCCATCTTGAGTGTTATGATGGTCGTTGAACAAGCGACATTCACTGTCCCTTCATACGTTGAACGCGTATTGGGCCCCGTCATGACCATCTCGACGCGTTCGCTGCGCGCGCTCACCCCCTTCCTGCTGCTCTTGTCCGTGCCGCTTGGCGCGCAAGAAGTGGCGCCACCCGCGCCGGCGACGAGCGTTGCGCTGCCCGCGCCGCGCTATGCCAAGCCGGACGATCCGTGGATCTATCGCGGGACCGACATCCCTGTGGACCAGGAATGGCTGTTCGGCGAAATGCCGAATGGGGTTCGCTATGCCGTGCGCCGAAACTCGGCCCCGCCGGGACAGGTCGCCCTGCGCGTGCGGATCGATGCCGGGTCGCTGCACGAGAACGATTCCGAGCTCGGCTTCGCGCACTTGCTCGAGCACCTTACGTTCCGGCAATCGAAGTATCTCGGCATCTCCGAAGCCATTCCGCATTTCCAGCGGCTCGGCGCCAGCCTCGGCCACGACACCAACGCGATCACCAGCCCGACGCAGACGGTGTACAAGCTCGACTTGCCGAACGCGACCGCCGCGACGCTCGAGGATAGCGTGCGCCTGCTTTCGGGCATGATCCGCGAACCGGTGCTCAACAAGGTGAACCTGGCCGCCGAAGTACCGATCGTGCTTGCCGAGCGCCGGGAGCGCGACGGGGTCGGCCGCCGGGCCGCCGAAGCGACGCGCGAGGTGTTCTTCGCCGGGCAGCGGCTTGCCACCCATAGCCCGATCGGCAAGATCGAGACCTTGCAGGGCGCCACTCCGGAGGCGGTCCAGGCTTTCCACCGCCGTTGGTACCGGCCCGAAAATGCGGTCATCGTGGCGGTCGGCGACGCCGATCCGGCGCACCTGGCGGCGCTGATCGAGAAGTACTTCGCCGACTGGAAAGTGCCCGGCCCGCTCGTGCCGGCACCCGACTTCGGCGATCCGAAGGCGCCGGCCGATGCCGATCCGGACAATCCGGTGGGCGAGACGCGCGTGATCGTCGAACCGGGACAGGCCCGGTCGCTCAGCTACGCGGTCCTGCGCCCGTGGCAGGAAGTGACCGACAACCTCGAATACAACCGCGGCCTGCTGCTCGACGCGCTGGCCGAGGCGATCATCAACCGGCGGCTCGAGGCGGCCGCGCGGGGCGGGGGCAGCTATCTTTTCGCCGGCGTGGAGCGCGACAAGACCAGCCGTTCCGCCGACAGCACTTTCGTGGCCATCACGCCGCTCGGCAAGGACTGGGAAGCCGCGCTGCACGATGTGCGCGCCGTGATCGCCGATGCCATCGCCACGCCGCCGAGCCAGGCCGAGATCGACCGTGAAGTGGCCGAGTTCGACGTCGTGTTCGCCAACCAGGTCGAGCAGCGGCGCAACCTGGCCGGATTCCAGCTCGCCGACGACCTCGTGAACGCGGTCGACATTCGCGAGGCCATCGCCGCGCCCGAAGTCAGCCTCGAGCTGCTGCGCGGCATGCGCGAGCGCTTCACGCCGCAGAATTTGCACGAACGCACACGGGCGCTGTTCGAAGGCGTGGTCGTGCGCGCGCTCTACCTGACGCCCCAAGCGGGCGAGGCCGATGCCGCCGCGCTGCGTACGGCGCTGTTGGCCCCGGTCGACGGCTCCTCGGCGGTGCGGCCTTCGGCGGAGCCGCTCGCTTTCGCGGAGCTGCCTCCGATCGGGACCCCGGCCGAGCCGATCGTGCGCGAGCCGCTGGGCCTGTTCGTGAGCAATGACGTCGAAAAGCTCACCTTCGCGAATGGTGTGCGGGCGCTGCTGCTTCCGACCACGCACGAGCCCGGCCGAGCCACGGTGCGGGTTCGCTTCGGCGCCGGCCTGCAGGGCTTTGCGCCCGAGGAGGCCGTCTATGCCCAGCTCGGCGAGGCCGCGCTGGTCGCCTCGGGATTTGGCGACCTGGGCTTGAACGAGCTCGACCGGATCGCGACCGGCAGGAAGTTCGGTTTCGACTTCCAGATCGAGGAAGGCACCTTCGTGCTCGAAGGCCTGACCCGCAAGGAGGATCTCGCCGACCAGCTCTACCTCTTCGCCGCCAAGCTGGCGTCACCGCGTTGGGACGAAGCGCCGTTCGAGCGGGCGCGGGCCAGCGCGCTGCTTGCTTATGAAAGCTACGGCAGCAAGCCCGAGACGGTGATCCAGCGCGATCTCGACTGGCTGCTGCATGGCCGCGACCCGCGCTTCGCGACTCCCGATCCGGAAGCGCTCCGCGCGGCAACGGCGGAAGGCTTCCGCGAGGTATGGTCGCGCCTTCTCGCGCAAGGGCCGATCGAAGTCCTGGTGTTCGGCGACATCGATCGCGAAGCCACGGTCGAAGCGCTGTCGCGTACGTTCGGCGCCTTGCCCACGCGCCCGAACGCGGCGACCACCGGGTTCGATTCCGAATTCCCGGCCGCGAACACGCAGCCGTTCCTGCTGACTCACCGCGGCGAAGCCAACCAGGCTGCGGCGGCGATCGCATGGCCGACGGGCGGCGGGTCGCTGGCGCTGCCGCAGAGTCGCAAGCTCGAGCTGCTCGCGGAACTGTTCTCCAACCGCTTGATGAATGAGATGCGCGAAAGGGCTGGCGCGAGCTATTCGCCCTACGTCCGCTCGTCGTGGCCGCTCGACGTGCCCAGCGGCGGCAACATCCTGGCGATGGCGCAACTACCGCCGGACCAGGTGCCCGCGTTCTTCGTGGCCGCCGACAAGATCGCCGAGGACCTCGCCACGGAAGGTCCCAGCGCCGACGAGCTGGCACGCGTGACCGAGCCGATGCGGCAGCTGCTCAATCGCGTGCAGAACAGCCACCTGTTCTGGCTCAACGAGCTGGAAGGCGCGTCGTTCGACCGCAATCGGCTGGCGTGGACGCCGACCTTCATGCACGATTACACCGAGGCCACGCCGGCGGAGATGAAAGCCCTGGCGGCGCGCTATCTCGGCGCGCACGAAGGCTTCCGCGTCGCGGTCGTGCCCGACTCGACGACCGCGAGCGGCGGCGACTGAGCGCAGCCGCCTCCGCCGCGCGAAGCGATAACCGATGTAACATTTGCCCCACGCCCGCGTGGAGGGTAGGGGCGCGCCCTTGAGCAAATAGTGGATTCTTGCAGTGAAGACGACCTGGACACCCGATAGCTGGAAGCGACACGAGGCACGGCACCTGCCCGTGTACGAGGACGCGGACGGGCTGGAGCGGGCCGTGGCGACCATCGCGAATTTCCCACCGCTGGTGTTTGCCGGCGAGGCCCGTGCGCTGAAGGCGCAGCTGGCCGAGGTGGTCGCCGGCAAGGGATTCCTGCTCCAGGGCGGCGACTGCGCCGAGAGCTTCGCCGAGTTCCATCCCAACAACATCCGCGACACGTTCCGCGTGCTGCTGCAGATGGCGGTCGTGCTGACGTTCGCCAGCAAGCTGCCGGTGGTGAAAGTCGGCCGCATGGCCGGACAGTTCGCCAAACCGCGCAGCTCGCCCACCGAAACGCAGGGCGAGGTGACGCTGCCGAGCTACCTCGGCGACAACGTCAACGGCATCGAGTTCACCGCCGAGGCGCGGCGCAACGATCCGGTGCGGATGCTGCGGGCCTACAGCCAGTCGGCCGCGACGCTGAACCTGCTGCGCGCGTTTGCCACGGGCGGCTACGCCAACTTGCGCCAGGTCCATGGCTGGACGCTCGATTTCATGGGCCGCAGCCCCTGGGCTGAGCGGTTCAAGGACGTCGCCGACCGCATCGGCGAAGCGCTCGACTTCATGGAAGCCTGCGGCGTCGATCCGGAAACCGTGCCGCAACTCAAGAGCACCGAGTTCTACACCAGCCACGAGGCGCTGCTGCTGCCTTACGAGGAAGCGCTGACCCGGCAGGATTCACTGACCGGGCAGTGGTACGACACCAGCGCGCACATGCTGTGGATCGGCGACCGCACGCGGTTCGAGGGCAGCGCGCACGTCGAGTTCCTCCGCGGGGTCGGCAACCCGATCGGGATGAAGTGCGGGCCGAGCCTCGAGCCCGACGCGCTGCTCGGCCTGCTCGACACGCTCAACCCCGCGCGCGAGCCGGGCCGCATCACGCTGATCAGCCGCTTCGGCCACGACAAGGTCGAGGCGGGCCTGCCGCGCCTCGTCCGCGCGGTCCAGCGCGAGGGCCACCCGGTGGTGTGGAGCTGCGACCCGATGCACGGCAACGTGATCAAGGCCGAAAGCGGCTTCAAGACCCGTCCGTTCGACCGTATTCTTTCCGAGGTGAAGGGCTTCTTCGCGGTGCACCGTGCCGAGGGGACGCATGCGGGCGGCATTCACGTCGAAATGACCGGCCAGGACGTGACCGAATGCACCGGCGGCGCCGTGGCGATCACCGACGCGGGGCTAGCGGATCGTTATCACACCCACTGCGATCCGCGGCTCAACGGCCCGCAATCGCTGGAACTCGCGTTCCTGCTTGCGGAGATGCTCAATCTCGAGATGACCGAGCGGCACAAACACGCTGCCTGAGGGGAACGTCTCGGGAACGAAAACGCTTTCCTTTGACCGGTTGCTGCGCCATCCTGCCGCAGCAAGGCGAGGGAGATGCACGTGCCCGAGACCGAACGCCAGCCTAGCGGGGCAGCTCCGTCGCTGTCGGAACGCTATGCCGCCACACGGCACCTGAGCGAGGCGTTGGCCGGCCCCTTGTCGGAGGCCGACGCGACGCTTCAATCCATGGCGGATGCCTCGCCGGCGAAGTGGCACCTGGCGCACACCACGTGGTTCTTCGAGACATTCCTGCTGCGCGACCGGCTGGCGGGGTATCGGCTGTACGACGAACGCTGGCCGTTCCTGTTCAATTCCTACTACGAGGCCGAAGGCGAGCGCATCCTGCGGGCGCGGCGCGGGATGCTATCGCGCCCGACGCTGGCCGAGATTCTCGACTGGCGCGCGCATGTCGACGAAGCCATCCAGCCGCTCCTGTTCGATCCGCGCAACGCCCCGTTGGTCGAGCTCGGCGTGGCGCACGAGCAGCAGCACCAGGAACTGCTGCTGACCGACATCAAGCACGCCCTGTTCCAGAACCCGCTTGGGCCCGCGATGTGGGACATGGCGCCTCCCTCGGCATCGGTGAGCGACGCGGTGCCCGAATGGCACTCGCATCCCGGCGGCATCGCGATGATCGGACATTCCGGCGACGGTTTCGCGTTCGACAACGAAGGCCCGCCGCACCGTGTCCTGCTCGAGCCGTTCGCGCTCGCGGGCAGGCTCGTCACCAACCGCGAGTGGGAGGCCTTCATCGCCGACGGCGGCTATCGCACGCCCTCGTTGTGGCTTTCGGACGGCTGGGACTGGGTGCGGCGCGAGGGCATCTGCGCGCCGCTCTACTGGCTCGAGAAGGAGCAGTTCACGCATGCAGGCTGGCGGATGCGCGATGCCGACGCACCGGTGTGCCACGTCTCCTACTACGAGGCGGATGCGTTCGCCGCGTGGGCGGGTGCGCGCCTGCCGACCGAGTTCGAGTGGGAAGCGATCGCGCAGCACCATGACCCGGCGGGCGGACACCAGCTCGACGAGGCTGCGCCCCCGCTGCCGCGCGGCGGAGGGGACCTGTTCGGCGACTGCTGGCAATTCACCCGCTCGGCCTATTTGCCCTATCCGCGCTTCCAGCCCGCGGAGGGCGCGGTGGGCGAATACAACGGCAAGTTCATGGCGGGGCAGTGGGTGCTGAAAGGGGCGAGCTGCGCCACGGTGCGCGGCCACTCGCGGGCGCGCTATCGCAACTTCTTCTACCCCCGGCAGCGCTGGCAGTTCACCGGCGTACGACTGGCGAAGGATTTGTGATGCCAAGCGAAGCGATCTCGCTGGTCGAGCTCGACGACGAAGGCGTCGCGAAGTCGTTCCGCAGCGACGTGCTCGCGGGCCTCGCGCAGGAGCCGAAAGCCGTGCCCTCGCGGTGGTTCTATGACGAGGAGGGCTCGCGGTTGTTCGAGGCGATCACGCAATTGCCCGAATACTATCCGACGCGCGCCGAGACCGAGATACTGACATCGCGCTGCGACGATTTTCGCCGCCTGATCGAGCCGGGCAAGGCCGTCATCGAGTTCGGCTCGGGATCGTCGGTCAAGACGCCGCTGCTGCTGCAATGCATCGCGCCCGCCGCCTACGTCCCGCTCGACATCTCGGGCGATTTCCTGCGCGCCTCGGCGGAGGAGCTGGCGGGAAAATTCCCCGGCCTGCCGATCCATCCCGTGGAGGCCGATTTCATGAAGCCGGTGCGGCTCCCCGAGGAGGTCGCGCACCTGCCGCATCTCGGCTTTTTCCCCGGCTCGACGATCGGCAACATGGTGGCCCGGACCGCGGTCGACCTCTTGCGTTCGATGCGCCAGACGCTCGGCCCGGACTCGCAGCTGCTGATCGGCATGGACCTGATCAAGGACGCGGCGGTGCTCGAGGCGGCCTACGACGACGACCAGGGCGTCACCGCCGCGTTCAACCTCAACCTCGCCCGCCGCATCAATCGCGAGCTCGGCGGCACGATCCCGCTCGACAAGCTGCGCCATGTCGCGCGCTGGAACGATACCTACGCGCGGATCGAGATGCATCTCGAGGCGCTGGAGGACTTCGCCTTCGAGGTCTCGGGCCGGCCGTTCGCCATGGCCCGCGGCGAAACGATCCACACCGAGAACAGCCACAAGTTCGACCGCCGCAGCCAGTACACGCTGCTGCTGGCCGGCGGCTGGACTCCGGTCGAGCGCTGGGTCGATTCCGAAGGGCGCTTCTCGCTCGTGCTGGCCGACGCGACGCGGCCGCGGAACGCGCCGTGAGCACCTGGCCCGCGCTCGGCTTCGCCGCGGCGATGACGCCGGCATCTCGCCGACCACGCGCCGCCCGCTCATCGCAAAGCCACCTGCACGGACCTATATAGCGCGCATGGACTTCGCTCCGATCTGGGACCAGCTCGCCCACAGCATCGCGCAGCTTCCGCGCTCCGGCCTCCTGCTGGCGGCGCTCGGCGCGATGATGCTCGGCGTGATCGGCACGATGCTGATCCGCCGGGTCTACTGGTTGGGCCGGCTGCTGCGCCTTACCAGCACGCTCGGCCTGATGGGGATACTGCTTCTGGTGGTCCTGCAGTTGTCGCGGATGGATTCGCGGTTCGACCTGGCCATTCCCCAGGTCGGCCTTCCCGAACAGGTGGTCGAGGGCCAGGAAACGCGCGTCAAGCTCTCCCCCGACGGGCACTTCTGGCTGCGCGCAGAGATAAACGGGCAGCCGGCGAATTTCCTGGTCGACACCGGCGCCACGTTGACCGCGGTCTCGACCGATACCGCGGAGGCCGCGGGCCTCCAGGCGCGCGAAGCCGGGCTGCCGGTGCGGATGCAGACCGCGAACGGATCGGTCGCCGCCGATCTCACCACCATCGACGAGCTGCGTTTCGGGAATGTCGCCGCGCGCGGGCTCGACGCGATCATCGCCCCGGGCCTGGGCTCGACGAACGTCATCGGCATGAACCTGCTGTCGCGTCTCGCCTCGTGGCGCGTGGAGGGCGACACGATGATCCTGGTGCCGAACAATCCGCAACCGGCGCTGGAGGTGCGTTGACCTCGCCCTTCGCGGTGGCGCCCGGGGCTAGTCGGCCGGTGGCGGGGGTGGCGGCGAGTTGAAGTGATCGGCGAGGTTGTCGGGCGTGTTGCCTGCGCTGGGCGCGGTCGGATCGTGCAGCATCCCGGCGTCCCATTGCTCCCACGCGGCCTTCATCGCCGCGAAGCGCTCGGGCTCGCGGTCCTTCAGATTGCCGCGCTCGAGCGGGTCGGCGACGACGTCGAACAGGAACTCGTTCTCGTTGATCTTCAGGTACTTGTATTTGCCCAGCCGGTGCGCGCGCTGTTGTTTGTTGCCGTAGCGCCAGAACAGCGAGCGATCGGGTAGGGTGCCGCCGGTCAGGGCGGGGCGGATGTCGACGCCGTCGCTCGGGAACGCCGGGTTCTGCCGGCCGCCTCCTGCCGCGACGAAGGTCGGCAGCCAGTCCATCGACATCGTGGGAACGGTGCTTTGGGAGCCTGGCGTGACAACCCCCGGCCACCGCACGATGGCGGGAACACGCAGGCCGCCTTCGAGCAGCTCGGTCTTCTTGCCCGTGAACGGCCAGGTGTCGCTGAACCGTTCGCCGCCATTATCGCTGGTGAACACCACGATGGTGTTTTCGTCGAGGCCGAGCGCAGCGAGCTTCTGCAAGACGCGGCCTATGTTGTCGTCCAGCGACTTCATCATCTTAGCATATGTTGCCAGCGTTCCACCGTCATAATGCAGGATGCCGCCACCACCTTCGCTGGGTGACTGCGCGATGCGGTCACTTTCCGCGCGCCCTTCTGCGTCGTTCGACTCCCACGGCCAGTGGGGGGCGGTGAAGTGCAGGCTGATGAAGAACGGGCGGCCGTCGGCCTTGCGCTTGTCGAGCGTTTCTATGGTCCGGTCGGCCAGGAGATCGGTGACGTAGCCGGCTTCCTCGACCCGGGTTTCGCCGTCCCACAGGTCCGACCGCCCGCCGAAGCCGTGGCGGAAATAGTCCACGCCGCCACCATAGAGGCCCCAGAACTCGTCGTATCCGCTCTTGAGCGGCCCGTACTTGGGCAGCGAACCAAGGTGCCACTTGCCGATCAGGGTCGTGCGATAGCCGGCCTGCCTGAGCAGCGAGGCGATCGTGGGATGCTCGGGCGGCAAGCCGACGTCGCCGACGCCGAGCGGCTCGTGCAAGCCCACCGGCAGGCGATACTGGTAACGGCCGGTAATCAGCCCGACTCGCGTGGC
>JAEZCZ010000023.1 GCA_023433305.1 Pseudomonadota bacterium
GCGGAGGCGGCCTGCGCCCTGGGGGGGGGGGCGGGCGCCGGCCAGCTCCTCGGGGACTTCGGTCGCTTCGGGCTCGGGCTCGGGCGCCTCGCGGGTGCAAGCCCCGAGCAGTGGGCCGAGCAGCAACAACGCCGCGACAGCGCCGAAGGCTCTCACGCGTCGGGCGTCCAGGCTTCGTAGTCCCCCGTCGCGCGGGCCCGCCGGCCGCCGCGCTCGAGCGCTCCCTGCGGCCGATAGGCGGCCGAGGTGCCCGTGCGGTTGGGGGTGTAGTCGGCTTCCCAGATCTTCGGCGGAGGAAGGCGGCTTTCCGGCAAGGCATCGAATGCCCCGTGCAGCCAGCCGTGCCATTCGGATGGCACCCGGCTCGAATCGTTGGAGCCGTGGTAGATCACCCAGCGCTTCTCGCGGCCGTCGACCGTCTTCTTGTTCGAACGGTAGTACTTGTTACCGGCGGCGTCTGTGCCGACGTGCTCGCCGTTCATCGCGCTGAACAGCGATGTGCCGATGGTGGCGCCGTCCCACCAGGTGAAGATCTTCGAGAGGAATCCCATGCGCGGCGCGTTAGCTCTCCGTCCAAAGCGAGGCAAGCGATCCCGAACGCGTCACCAGTCGACGCGCGCCCCCGCCACGATGCCCAGCTCCGCCGCACGGCCGGCGTTGAGCTCGAGCGTGGCGATCGCCGGCGCGTCCGACACGATGCTCTCCTCCGAATAGGGCACGGCATTGGCGGCCACGTTGACGACCCGCCGGTCGGGCCCGATGAAGATGAGGTCGAGCGAAAGCACGGTGTTCTTCATCCAGAAGCTCAGCACGCGAGGCTGGTCGTAGGGAAACAGCATTCCCTCGTCGGGGCCCATCTCAGTCCGGAACATCAGGCCGCGCGCCTGCTCCTGCGGCGTGCGCGCCACTTCGACGCGGAACGTGTGGGTCTTGCCGAGCGACGTGACGGTCAGCGGGATGACCTCGAGACCCGAAACCGGGTGCACAGAGGTTCGCTCATTGGTGGGAGTCGGCGCCGGTTCGGCGGCCTGCGGCGAGCAGGCGGGCATGAGCAGCAACAAGGGAAGCAGGAGTAACCGCATCGAATCAGCCTTCGTCCGCATCGAACTCGACGGCCCAGCGTTCCGCCGCGTCCGCGCTCGCGGCATCGACCATTTCGCGCGCGCTGTCGAGCGGGTGACCGGCGCGCAGCATCGCCGCGATCTGCTTCTGCCGGCGCTCGCGGTCGACCGGCTCGCGTCCGAACGGGCCGAAGCCGCGCTTCCGCGCCATGACCAGCGCGGCGCGGCGCGCTTCCCCCTCGCCGGGGCGCAAGTCCTCGCGAATCGTCTCGTCGATTCCGGCCGCGCCGAGCGCCTCGCGAACCCTGCGCGCGCCGTAGCCCCGGCGCAGCAGGCTGCCCGTCTTGGCTCGCGCAAACGTCTCGTCGTCCACGTACCCCAGCTCGACGTAGCGACCGACGAGCGCAGGGAGGTCCGGCCCGGGCTCGCCGTCCCAGCCGCGCTCGCGCAACTTGCGCTTCAGGTAACGCTCGAGCTTGGCGGCGGAGGTCGCAAACCGTGCAACGTAGGTTAAGGCAAGCTCGTCCAGTCGCGCCGCATCGAGCGGTCTGGCCTCTCGGCGATTGCGGTTCGGCGCTTGTCGATCGCGAGCCATGGTCATATTCGTGCCACAGTCGTTGACAAATGGGTAAAGTTTGTCGCGGGGCCGTTCGGTGCTAGTGCCCCTCGACTATCGGGGAAGCGCCGGCAAGAGCGCACAAGACGGGACAGCCACTCACACGATGACCGAACTCGTACCTACGCCGAATGATTGCCCTCTGCCCCGCATTCGGGCGGAGTTCGCGACGTTCACCGACGCGGTCGACTACGCGGCGAAGAGCGCCAAGGGACTCAATTTCCACGACGCGCGCGGCACGCTGGAGCGGGTCTATCCCTACAGCAGCATGCGCGCCGACGCGATCGAGGCCGCTCATCGCCTGATTGCCGCCGGCGTCGGCAAGGGCGATCGCGTAGCGCTGATCGCCGAGACCGTTCCGGAATTCGCCGCGCTGTTCTGCGGCACCGTCTATGCCGGCGCCTGGCCTGTGCCGCTGCCGCTGCCGACCACCTTCGGCGGCAAGGAGAATTATATCGAGCAGCTCGCGGTCCAGCTCGAGAGCTCGGATCCGAAGCTTCTGCTCTATCCGGCCGAGATCGCCGAGATGGCGTCGGCCGCGGCCCGCCGGCAGGGGTGCGAGGGCATCGACTGGGAGGCTTTCGCCGCGCGAGAAGCCCCGGCGGTGGACTTGCCCGAGGCCCAGCCCGACGACATCTGCTACCTGCAGTATTCGAGCGGCTCGACCCGCTTCCCGACCGGTGTCGCGGTCACGCACCGCGCGCTGCTGCATAACCTCTACGGCCACGCGACCGCGATGGAGATCGGCGAGAACGACCGCGTCGTCAGCTGGCTGCCGTGGTATCACGACATGGGCCTGGTCGGCTGCTTCCTCTCCCTCATCGCGAACCAGGTCTCGGTCGACTACCTCAAGACCGAGCACTTCGCGCGCCGTCCGCTCGCCTGGCTCGATCTCATCAGCCGCAACCAGGGCACCACGCTCTCCTACTCGCCGACCTTCGGCTACGACATCTGCGCGCGCCGCATTTCTAGCCAGTCGAGCGTCGCCGAGCGCTTCGACCTGTCGCGCTGGCGCCTCGCCGGCAACGGCGCGGACATGATCCGGCCCGACGTGATGCAGAATTTCGTCAACGCGTTCGCCGACGCGGGCTTCAAGGCCTCCGCCTTCACGCCCAGCTACGGCCTCGCCGAGGCGACGCTGGCGGTCACCGTCATGCCGCCGGGCGAAGGCATCCATGTCGAGCTTGTCGCCGAAGAGCGCCTCTCGGGCAGCAAGCGCGATCTGTCGCGCCCCGCCCGCTATCGCGCCATCGTCAATTGCGGCAAGCCGCTGCCCGACATGGAAGTCGAGATCCGCGGCGAGAACGGCAAGGCCAAGAAGGACCACCAGATCGGCAAGGTCTGGTGCCGCGGCCCCAGCGTCATGCATTCCTACTTCCGCAACCAGGAAGCGACCGACGAATGCCTCGTCGACGGTTGGCTGGACACCGGCGACATGGGCTACATGGCCGATGGCTACCTGTTCATCGTCGGCCGCGCCAAGGACATGATCATCATCAACGGCAAGAACCACTGGCCGCAGGACATCGAGTGGGCCGTCGAGCAATTGCCGGGCTTTAATCACGGCGACATCGCCGCGTTCGCGGTCGAAACCGAAAATGGCGAGGAAGCGCCCGCCGTTCTGGTCCACTGCCGCGTCTCCGACCCCGAAGAGCGCATCCGCCTGCGCGACACGATCCGCGACAAGGTGCGCTCGATCACCGGCATGAACTGCGTGGTCGAGCTCGTCCCTCCGCGCACCCTGCCGCGCACCAGCTCCGGCAAGCTCAGCCGTGCAAAGGCGAAGCGCCTCTACCTGTCGGGCGAAATCGAGCCGTTCGAGCTGGCAGCCTGAGGAGTCGCTGGGGCGCACCCCCTTGGCCGCAATCTCACCCGAACAGCAGCACGCCCAGCACCAGCAGTATCGCCACCGTCGCCACGGCCCAGACCAGCGTCCGGACCTTCGGCACGCCGCTCGCATAGAGCGGCAGATAGATCACCCGCGCGATCAGCCAGACCCACGCCGCCCCGGCGGTGAGGTCGCTCGTCTTGCCGGCCACGACCACGCCGATCAGCGCGATCACCGCCACTGGCAGGGTTTCCTGAAAATTCTCCTGCGCGCGCAGCAGCCGCCCCGCGACCGGGTTCAGCGGCGGCATCTCCGCATCGCGGGCACCCATGTTCCAGTCGGTGCCGTACTGCCGCGTCCGGAAATGCCCCGCGAGCATGATGTGCACCACCAGCAAAACCGCCCCGAGTACGAGGACGAGCAATTCGGTAGCCATCGTGGTCTCCCCTATGGGCTGCCTGCTCGATTGCAGGGCTTTCCCGTTCCGACAACGGTCCAAGGCCCGCACCCGATCCGGCAGGCGTACACGGCGAGTTCGAGCATGCCTGCAGGCCGCTCGCCGACAGTTAGGAAAAATTCCCAACATCCGGCAGGCGGCTCGCAACCCACCCGGGAACTCAACCGCAACAAGCGCGCAATTCCGCCATTCTCGCGAATTGGCACGCCCCGTGCAAAGCGTCTGGCATCGGCGGATTGGCCGCCGGTCAAGACAAAGGGGAATGAACATGACGGCCTTTTCGAACTACGCGCAGCACGCTTTCGCAGCCATCGGCGCGCTCGCCATCTCGGCGCTGCTCTTCATCAACACGCTCGCCGTCCAGGCGGCGGAAGTCCAGTCGGTCGCCGGGATCCTGGCGTGACCTTGCTCGAGCGGCGGCACCGGCTGCCTCCGGCCGGCGCCGCCAGCTCGCTCCTCCGCCCGATTTCCTCTTCCGCTCGCTGCCGCCTTGCGGCACGCTCCCAATCCACTAGCACGCACCGCCTTGAACGGCGTGTCTTGCCTGCCTAATACAGTAGCGAATACCGGAAGGGGACTAGCGAATGGCGACCACTAACCAGACCGCGACCAAGACGGCCACGGACCTCGAGCTGACGCCGCCCGACCCTGTGCCCACGGTCGCGCCCGAGAAGGCCGCCGGCCTCGTGCCCGTCGATGCCGAGAAGAAATCCAAGCTCGACGAGAAGGTCGAAGGCTTCGTGGCGGAGCTGGTCGCGCTCGACGCGCAGTCGCCCGAGTTCGGCAAGAAGGTCGATCAGATCACCGGCATGGGCCGCAAGGAGATCACTACCGCCGCCGGCATGTCGAACCGTTTCCTCGACCGCCCGGTGCGGGCGATGGATCAGGAAACCGGCGTCGGCAAGGACCTCGCCGAGCTGCGCCGCACGGTCGAGGACCTCGATCCCGGCCGCAAGGGCAAGCTCAGCGGCCGCAAGCTGTTCGGGGTGATCCCGGTCTTCGGCAACTCGCTCAAGCGCTACTTCGACAGCTACACCTCCGCCCAGGGCCACATCCAGGCGATCCTCGCCCGTCTTGCGAGCGGCAAGGACGAGCTGCTGATGGACAACGCCGCGATCGACGTCGAGCGCCAGAAGCTGTGGGAAGCGATGGGCAAGCTCGAGCAGATGATTCACATCGCCAAGACGCTCGACGACCGGCTCGAGGAAGAGGCGGCCAACCTCGATTCGACCGATCCGGCCAAGGCCAAGGCGATCCGCGAAAGCGCGCTGTTCTATGTCCGCCAGCGCACGCAGGACCTGCTCACGCAGATGGCGGTCAGCGTGCAGGGTTACCTCGCGCTCGATCTGGTCAAGAAGAACAACGTCGAGCTGGTGAAGGGCGTCGACCGCGCCAGCACCACCACCGTCGGCGCGCTGCGCACTGCGGTGACCGTCGCCCAGGCGATGACCAACCAGCGGCTCGTTCTGCAGCAGATCACCTCGCTCAACGAGACCACCGCGGGCATCATCGATTCCACCGGCAAGCTGCTGCGCGAGAATACCGCCAAGATCCACGAGCAGGCGGCGTCGAGCACGATCCCGATGGAGACGCTGCAGCGCGCGTTCCAGAACATCTACGACACGATGGACGAGGTCGACAATTTCAAGGTCAAGGCGCTCGCCAGCATGAAGCAGACGGTCGACGTGCTCAGCGACGAGGTCGAGAAATCGAAAGGCTACATCGCCCGCGCCGAGGGCCAGGCCCAGGCCTCGCGCGCCGCCGCCGAGCCCTCTCTGCTGACCGCCGATTGATCGCGAAGCGATGGCGCGCGACCTGACTACCGAGACAGACCGGGCGATCCAGGAAGGCCGTGCGCTGGTGCGCGACAACCAGGCCGGCGGGCGGCATCGCCGCGCGCGCGGGCAGTCGATCGGGCGCGGCTCGGCCGAGCTTCGGCGCAAGAACCTGATGACGCGCATCAAGCTGATCGGCGGCTCGCTCGTCGCGATTGTGTTCGCCGCGATGGTGGCGGGGCTGGTGATCGACGGGATCGGCTTCACCGGCATCATGATCGCGTTTCTGGCCGTCGTCGCCGCGACCTTCCTGTTCTCGAATTACCCGAAAGTGAAAATCCCGCGCCGCTCCGATCTCAACACCGGCGACGCGCGGACGCTGGTCGCGCGAACCGAGCTCTGGCTCGAGCATCAGCGCCCCGCGCTGCCGCCGCCCGCGGTCACGCTGGTCGACCAGATCGGCGTCCAGCTCGACGCGCTCGGCCTCCAGCTCGAGCATGTCGAGCCGCTCCACCCCGCGGCCGTCGAGACGCGCAAGCTGGTCGGCGAGACCCTTCCCGGCATGATCGACGCCTATCGCAAGATTCCCGCGCACTTGCGCCGCGAGGAGCGCGCCGGCGGCACGCCCGACGGCCAGCTCGTCGAAAGCCTCGGCAAGATCAGCAAGGAAATCGACCACGTGACCCGCCAGCTCGCCGACGGCGCGCTCGACGATCTCGCGATCAAGACCCGTTATCTCGATTACCGCTACGGCGCCGAAGGCGAGCCCGCCGCGCTGCCCGAGCCCAACAGACAGGACACCTGATGGAAGTTGCGCTCCCCCATTCGCTCGGCAAGGACACCGTTCGCGAGCGCCTGCGCACGCGCGGCCACCTGATCGGCGAAGGCATTCCCGGTGGCGTGGCCGATGTGCAGACATCCTGGCCGAGCGAGGACCGGATGGCCCTGTCCGTCAGCGCGATGGGCCAGACCATCAATGCGCACGTGGACATCGAGGACACCCAGGTCCTGTTCGTGGTCGACGTCCCGCCCGCGCTCGGCTTCGTCAAGCCGATCATCGAAGGCGTGATCCGCCAGCAGGGCGAGAAGCTGCTCCTGCCCGCCCCGGGCGCGAGCGCTTAGATCTTCCGTTCCAGTTCGAGGTAGTTCTGCGGAATGCGCAGCACCGCCGTCGCGTGGCGGGTCTCGCGCATGAACAGCAGCAGCGCGCTCATCAGGAGCCCGATCGCCACGATGAAGGCGCCCGCGGCGAAATGCTGCAGGTTCACCTCGGCGATCTCCTCGAGGAACAGCAAGGCCACGCAGAAGCCGATCGTCAACCCGCTCAGCACCAGCAGCAGGATCGCGTTGCCGATCATCGCGATGCGCCGGTCGACCGTGCGGATCTCGCGCACCACCGCGTCGTGCTCTGCTCCCGAGGTCGTGGCATGAAGCGTCTGCAGTACGCGCGAACGATCGACCACGCGGCCGAGCCGCGTCGAGAGAATGTTCATGATGTTGCCGATCGCCACCAGCACGAACACCGGCGCGAGCGCCAGCTGGATCGTCTGCGCGATCACCGCGGTGTTTCCCATTCCCGTCGCCCCCTTCGATGCCCGCCAGTCTACTGGTTTACCGCGCCGCTCAGCTTGCCGACCTTCTGCGCGCCGGCCATCGTGGTGACGAGCACTTCGTCCCCATCGACCACCACGGCGATGTCTTCCAGCCCGATCACCGAGATGCGCGGCCCGTCGGTCTCGGCCAGGACGTTGCGGCAGTCGACCAGCTCGACGTTGCCGCGCGTCCGGTTGCCGTTCGTGTCGCCCGGGCGCGCGTCGCGCAGCGCATGCCAGTTGCCGATGTCGGACCAGCCCATCGCTACCGGCACGACCGCGGCCCGCGTGGTATTCTCCATCACCGCGTAGTCGACCGATTCCCCGTCGATGGAGGCGAATGCGCCCGCGTCGGGGTGGAACGAGGCGCCGTCCGCGTGCCCGCGCTCGACCGCCTGGCGCACCGCTTCGGCCATCGCCGGGCGGTGCCGCGCCAGCTCGTCGAGATAGGTCCCCGCGCGGAACACGAAGATGCCGCCGTTCCAGCTGTAATTGCCGTCTTGCAGGAACTGCTCGGCGGTCGCGGCGTCGGGCTTCTCGACGAACCGCTCGACCTGGAAACCCGCGTCGAGGCGGGCGCCGCGGCGGATGTAGCCGTATCCGGTTTCAGGAGCCGTCGGGGTGATCCCGAACGAGACCAGCCAGTCGTCCTCCGCCAGTTTCGCGGCCGCGCAGGCCGCTTCCCGGAACGCGGCCACGTCGGCGATGTGATGGTCGCTCGGGCAGACCAGCATGACCGCCTCCGCCGGCAGACGGTGCGCCGCGAGCGCGATCGCCGGCGCGGTGTTCTTCGCCACCGGCTCGACGATGATCTCGGTGCCGGCAAAGTGCGCCGCCTGCGCCTCGACGTGCGTGCGATGCCCCGCGCCCGTCACCACGATCGGTCGCGCGAACCGCCCCGCATCGGCGCAGCGGCCGAGCGTCGCCTCGAACAAGGTGCGTTCCTCGACCAGCGGCAGAAAGGGTTTCGGCGCCTGCTTGCGGCTGCGGGGCCAGAGCCGCGTGCCGCTGCCGCCGCACAGCACGACGGGATGGATCATCGACATAACGAAAGACTACCTGCTGATCGGACTAAGCCAACGCAGTTTAGGGCGGCCGCGTTCCGAAGTCATCAGAACCACCGCTGACGCCAGCGATAGATGCCCACGACCGGTTCGCCCCGGGCGTTCAGCCGCGGCCTGAACACGAAGCGCTCGGTCGCGAGGCGGCAGGTGATCGCGTCCGCCTCAGGATCCGGGCTCGGGTCGGTCACCCGGCAAGCGGTGACGCGGCCGTCGGTGCCCACGGTCAGCTCGATCACCACGTCCTGGCCGCGGCGGATCTGCCGTCCGCCGGCCGGAGTCGGATAGTCGCGCGCGTTGTCGATCCGGCCCGAGATGAGCTCGAGCGGCCGCGCTCCGCTGCCCTGGCCGCTGCCCTCGCCGCCGGCGCCGGTTCCTTCGCCTTCACCGCCCGCCCCCGTGCCGGTTCCTTCCTCGCGAGCCCCCGAACTGTTCTCGGTGCCGGTCGAGGACGCGCGCGGTGCCGGTTGCGGGCGCGGCAGCGGCGCTTCGGGCGCGGTGACTTCGCGCGGCGTCGCCTGGCGCCCTTCCTCCCCGGCGGCGCCCGCGTCGGGCTCGGGATCCGGCGGAGGGGTCGGTTCGGGGTCGGGCGGCGCGGTGATGGTCACGCTCACCAGCGAGGTCGCCTCCTCGATCACCTCGGCCGTGAAGTTGGGGGCAAACACCCGCACCAGCCCGGCGAGCGCCAGCACGTGCAGCCCGACCACGAGCACCAGCGTCCCCCAACGCGGCCGCCGCCGAGGCGCATAGCCCGGGCCGGGCGGGGCGCGATCGGACCGGGGGCGGGTCGGGATCATGGGCAGTCGGAGCGCCGAGGCGGCCGCCTATCGCGCCCCTGCCGGGACCGAAAGCTCGACCCCCACGCGCAGGCTGCCCTGGCCGTAGAGGTAATCGGGATCGAAGCCCGCGAACTCTTCGAGCTTGGCGCGATCCTTCACGTAGAGCGCGCCGCGGCGGAACTCGGCAAAGCCCTGCTTGCGCATCATCCCGAGCGCGCGGTTCATATGGATCGCGGTCGTGCCGCACATGTCGGCCAGGTCGGCCTGGGTCAGTGGCGTGCGCAGGCCGTCGCGCCTGCCCAGCCCGACCATGTCGAGCCGGTGCCACAGCTCGGCGAAGACATGCGCCGCCCGGCGCGGCGCCGGCAGCTCTTCCATCTTCAGGATCCACTGGCGATGGATCGCCGCATCGAGCACGGTCGAGAACCACAGCAGCCGGGTGAGATGCGGGTAGTTGACCGTCACCTCCTCGATCCGCTTGTGGCTCACGTAGCCGACCCGCGTCTCCCCGAGCGTGACGATGTCATGGTCGAGCCGCTTCAACGCGAACGCGTGCAGATCGGCGAAGTCGCCCGGAACGTGGATGCCCACGACGAACCGCCGGCCCTCATGGGCGATCGTGCGCAGGATGAAACCGTCGATCAGCAGGGTCGAGCGCTCGGCGAGTTGCCCTCGCTCGAGCAGGGTCACGTTGCCCGGGACCCGCTCGGTCTCTCCGATCAGCGACTCGATGATATCCTTCTCATGCGCCGACATCGCATGACGCAACCGGCCCATGAGAAAGCGCCCGGTGAGAGGGTGTGCCTCGATATCTGCGATCCCCATGTGATGAGAATTGCCCGGACCGCCGCTTGTTCCGCCCGCGGTTAACCTTTGCCGGTGGCCGGCCGACGCCGGGTCGGAGAGAAAACCATTTTCCTATTTGCGGTTTCGTGTCTACTGGCGCTGATTCGCTTTTTGTTCTCACAAGGAGAAGCGGATCATGCCTTGCCACATCGACACGCCCGTCCGCCCCGTTCGCGCGCCCCGGCACGACGGCTGGACGCCCGAGCGCGCGCGGTTGTTCTTCGAAACGCTTGCCGCCGGTCATTCGGTCGTCCGGGCTTGCGCCCGCGCAGGCCTGTCACGCCGTTCCGCGTACAAGGCTCGGCGTCGCGATCCGGGTTTTGCACACCAGTGGCAGGCGGCGCAGCAGAGCGCTCGCCGCGCGGCGACCGCGGCCTTCCTCGCAAGCCTGCCCGAGAACCTGCGTCGGGCCGTGCTGGAAGCGTCAACGGAGTGTGACCTTGAGGGGGCGGAATTTTTTCCCTTGGACTGTGTAACACCCGTCAACCGGATGTGAACTTCATCGGCCCGCCCGGGCAGTCAGAATCCACCGCCTCAGTATCCGAGGATCGCCTTCACCTCGAGGTATTCCTCGAGCGCGAAGCGGCCGTATTCGCGGCCGTTGCCCGACTGGCGATAGCCGCCGAACGGGGCGTAGCCCGACCAGGCCGGATAGTTGATATGGACCTGGCCGGCGCGGATGCGGCGGGCGACCCTGCGGGCCGCTTCCTGGTCCGCCGATTGCACGTGGCTGGAGAGGCCATAGCGCGTCGCGTTGGCGATGCGGATCGCATCCTCCTCGTCGTCGTAGGGCTGGATGACCAGGACCGGCCCGAAAATTTCCTCCTGCGCGATGCGCATCTCGGTGGTGACGTCGGAGAACACCGTCGGCCGGGCGAAGAAGCCGCGATTGAGGCCGTTCGGCCGGCCGGTGCCGCCGCACAGCAGCTTGGCCCCCTCGTCGATGCCGGCCTGGATCAGGTCCTGCACTTTGGCGAACTGGGGCGCGTTGGCGAGCGGGCCGAGCACGGAGCTCTCGTCGAGCGGGTCGCCGACCACGATCGCCTCCGCCGCCTCGCGGGCCAGGTCCTCGACTTCGGCCAGGCGTGCGCGCGGCACGACCATGCGGGTCGGCGAGGCGCAGGATTGCCCGACGTTGCGCATCATGCCGAGCACGCCCTTGGGGACCGCGCCCGCGAAATCCGCATCGGGCAGGAATACGTTGGGCGACTTGCCGCCCAGCTCCTGCACCACGCGCTTGACCGTCGGCGCGGCCGCCTCGGCTACGAGCACCCCCGCGCGGGTCGAGCCGGTGAAAGAGACCATGTCGACGTCGGGATGGCCGGACATCGCCGCGCCCACCGTTTCCCCGGTGCCGTTGACCAGGTTGAAGACCCCAGCCG
Organism: Pseudomonadota bacterium; assembly: GCA_023433305.1. GTDB lineage: Bacteria > Pseudomonadota > Alphaproteobacteria > Sphingomonadales > Sphingomonadaceae > Croceibacterium_A. The sequence continues at coordinate 11,398 of JAEZCZ010000023.1, forward strand.
GCGTTCCGGCATCGTGCATGACTTGCGCGAACAGCAACGCGGTGAACGGCGACAGCTCGCTCGGCTTGAGCACCACGGTGCATCCCGTTGCGATCGCCGGCGCGACCTTGGCGGTGATCTGGTAGAGCGGCCAGTTCCACGGCGTGATCGCCGCGACAACGCCGATCGGCTCGCGGCGGACATGGATTCCGTCGACCACCTTCTCGAAGTCGAACTCGCGCAGCACCTCGATCGCCACGCGCACGTGCTCGATGCCGAAATGGCACTGCCCCGCGCGGGAGAAGGTGATCGCCGCGCCCATCTCGGCGGTGATGGCCTGGGCGAACGCCTCGGCCCGCTCTTCGAGCAGGTCGCGAATCCGCTCGAGCAGCGCGCGCCGCTCCGCCGCCGCAGTCTGCGAGAACGTATCGAACGCCCGCCGCGCGGCCGCCACTGCCAGGTCCACGTCCGCGGCCGAGACCGCCGCTATGTGCCCGATCGCTTCTTCGGTCGCGGGATTGATCACCGCGATTCGCGGCGCCTCCCTGCGCTCCACCCAGGCCCCGTCGATGTAGAACCGGGTGTCGTCATTGGACGGCATAAGAGTTCCTTTGGAATTTTCGATGGTGCCCGCCAGGCTCTCTCATCATCGACCTTGTTCGTCATCCTGAACTTGCTTCAGGGTCCATTTCGCCTCCGGCGCAGGTGGCGGGAGGACGCACTTGGCAACCGATGTGATCTCGGCCGTGCCGTGATTCGATCACCCGAAGTCCACCGGATAAGGCTTCAGCTCGCCCGAGGCGTAGCGCGCCTCCAGCCCCGGGGTGCCGTTTTCCATCACCATCAGCATCGAACGCTTGGGCGAAAAGCCCTGGTGGCGGATGTCGGCGGGCATCGCGCAGACGTCGCCGGCCTTCATCACGATGCGGCCGCGCGGGGCACCGGAATTCTTGTCGGCGATCTGCCAGTGGATCTCGTCGGTGAGCTGGATGAACCACTCGTTGCGGTCGTTGCCGTGGATCACCGGCAACATGTGCTCCTCGCTGGTGACGCAGCAGATGCTCGCGCCGGTGATCGCGGTGAAGCTGGGATTCCAGGTCACGTCGGCCCTCGCGATGTGATCGAACAGGTTGATCGCGTGGAGCTGGCCCTCGAAGCCGGGTTCGCATTCGATCTCGGGGGTGTCGAACGCCATGTCGGCAAAGGCGCGGTTGATCGGATGGCCGGTCGCATCCGAGCGAACCGGCGCGTCGCCATCGAGGCCGAGCATGCGCGTCGCAGGCCGGAAGCCGCGCACCAGCTCGTCGGTGCGCTCTTTCGTCTTCGGGCCGAGGGGAGAGCCGGTTTCGAGCGGGGCGCTCAGCGGGTCGTAGCCCTCGTTGATCCAGTTGCGGCTGATCGTCTCGAACGCCTCCTTCACCACGTCCGCCGGGAACGTTTCGAGGTAGTCGACCCCCTGGTCCTTGTAGGCCTGGTCATAGGCCCCGGCGAACAGGTCGACCGTGCCGTAGTGGTTGGTGGTCCCGAAGATGTCGTCGAAGAAGATCCACCCGTAAAAGAAGCCCCAGCCGATGTCGCGCACCATGGCGCGCAGGAACCGGTCGATTTCGATGATGTGGCTTCCTTTCGGCCATCCCACATGCGCGAAATACTCATCGCGCCGGAACGTGAACCCGCCGAGGCGGAAGCTGTCATAGCCGGTATCGGGATCCGTGCCCGTCGCGGCGATCCGGCTTTGTTGGATGTCCATCGTTTCCTCCCCTCACGCGATCGTGCAGATCTGCGACCAGCGCTTGACCGTTTCCGGCCCGTCCATGGTCTGCACGATCGCCACGGCCGGGCGCTGCGAGACCATCTGGTAGGCCGCGCCCTTGGGCAGCAGAACCTGGTGCCCGCGCCGCGCGGTGACCCGGCCCATGCGCGGACCGTTGGGCTCCGCGCCGAGACGCGCCGCGCCGCCCGCGTGGCCCGGCACCTGATCGTCGGCGAGCTTGACGAAATGAAAGGTCACCTCGCCGTCCATGACGATCGCGAACTCGTCATGCGGCGCGGCGTACCAGGGCGAATCGCCTTCGATGCGCACCGCTTCGGCGACATACTCGAGGTTCTGCGCCACCGCGATCCGCTCGAACGGCGCGGCCGAGCCGGCAACCTCGAATACGTTGGAAAAGGCGTATTTCCTGAGGTCGTCCCTCAGCTCGATCGTGCCCTTCTCATACCTATCGAGCGAGCCGATGTGCGTGTTGTATGCCACGGCCATCCTCCCTTGCCGCCGCCTTGCCGGCGGTCGGTGGGACGGATGGTATCACTCCGCGCCGCGAGGGCAACGGAAGAGAGGGCCTTACCGGCTGGGTATGCCGAGCAGCTCGATCTTGAACAGCAGCGTCGCCCCGCCGGGGATCGGTCCGCGGCCGATCGGGCCATAGGCGAGCGTCGCCGGCGCCGCGATCTCGATCGTGTCGCCGACTCCCATCTGCGGCACGGCCATCTGCCAGGCGCGGATCAGAGCCCGCAGCGGGAAGGTCGCCGGCTCGTTGCGCGCGTAAGAGCTGTCGAACTCGGTCCCGTCGACGAGCGTCCCGGCATAGTGCAGCGTGACCGTGTCGTTGATCGTCGGCCGCTCGCCCGAGCCGTCACCGGCGACGCGGCGCCACAGCAAACCGCCCTCCATCCAGCTCCAGCCATCGCTCGCCTGCCGGCTGGCGAGTGCGATCTGCTGGGCATTGTGCCAGGCAGCGTCCTGCGAAGGACCCGCCGCCTCGTCCTGAGCGGCGGCGCCGATCGGCAGGAGGCTCAGAGACGCGGCCGAGGCCGCCAGCAGCGCACGCTTCACTCGTCGACCTTTCGTAACCTGCGGGGTGGGGCCGCGCAGTCCGGCGCCGGGTATCGCCACGCGCCCCGATTGTCGAGGGGCCGATCGCGCACCGCGGATGGTCACGTCGGCGACACACCGGCAGCAAGTTTGCTGGCACGGCCATCCGATTGATCCCTCGCAAAGTAGCCCGGAATTCAAACCGATAGGGGCGCGGCCATTACTTGAAGAAGGCAGTTCCAAATGCTTGACAGAGTGTTCTTCCTCACCGCCGGCGCCGTAGCCCTGGCGATTGCCGCTCCCGCCGTCGCGCAGCACGAGCATGACGCGCACGAGGCCGGCGAACCGCCCGCGCCCGTGATCGCGGACATCGTGCGCGAGGCCAGCGATCTTCCGCCCCCCCTCGCGCGGCGCAACCCGGAGACGGTCCGCGTCAATCTCGAAACGACCGAAGTCCTGGGCCAGCTGGATGACGGAACGACCTACCGCTACTGGACCTTCAACTCGAAAGTCCCCGGCCCCTTCGTGCGCGTCCGGGTCGGTGACACCGTCGAGGTGACGCTCGAAAACGCTGCCGACAGCATGATGATGCACAACGTCGACTTTCACGCGGTCACCGGCCCGGGTGGCGGCGCGGTCGCGACCCTGGCGGCGCCGGGGGAAAGCAAAGGCTTCACCTTCAAGGCGTTGAATCCGGGCCTCTACGTTTATCACTGCGCCACGCCGATCGTGGCCCAGCACATCGCGAACGGCATGTACGGGCTGATCCTGGTCGAGCCGGCGGAAGGCCTGCCCGAGGTGGACCGCGAATTCTACGTGATGCAGGGCGAAATCTACACCGACGAGGCCTTCGGCACCAAGGGCGAGCTCACAGAGAACATCTACAAGCTGCTGGCCGAGACGCCCGAGTATTACGTCTTCAACGGTGCCGCGGACGCCCTCATCAAGCAGCCCCTCACTGCGGAGGTCGGCGAAACGGTTCGCGTCTACTTCGGCGTCGGCGGGCCCAACAAGACCTCGAGCTTTCACGTCATCGGCGAGGTCTTCGACAGGGCCTATCCGCTCGCCTCGATTACTTCGCCGCCGATGACCGATGTGCAGACGATCACCGTCCCGCCGGGCGGCGCGGCCGTCACCGACTTCAAGGTCGATGTTCCGGGCCGCTTCGTACTGGTCGACCATGCGCTGTCGCGGATGGAGCGCGGGTTGAAAGGGCTGCTCGTGGTCGAAGGCGCGGAGGTGCCCGAGCTATACAGGCCTCACCAGGAAGCCGACCCCAACGCGCATGCGGGTCACTAGGACGCGGCTCGCCCGAGCCGCAAAGAAGGGGGCGCCGTCATCAGGACGGCGGCCCCCTTCTAAGACACGGTCGGTTTCTTACAGACGGGTGAGAAGCCCGCTCATGACCTGCTTGGCCCGCCCGGGAAGGCTCACCGCCTTGGCCTGGGTCAGGTTCACCGGATCGCCGACGATCACGACGCCTACCATCCCCATGCCGAGATGCGGGGGGCACTTGAAGCCATAGACGCCCGGCTTGCTGAAGGTCACGGTAAGCGGCTTGTTCATCTGACCCTTGAACGGCTTGGCACCGGCCGGCAGCATCCCTGGAATGCTCTCGACGCTATGGCCCATGTCGTCTGGCGTGAACGTCACGCTCTCGCCGGGCTTGACGCGGATGATGGCGTTTTCGAACACCATCGAGCCCGCTGCTCCCTTGTTGAGCATCTTGACCGTGTTGGCCGATGCCACAGTCGCCGGCGCGACAAATGCAACCGCCGCAGCGGCGAGAAAGATTGCCGGAATACGCATGAACACCTCCGTCTGGTCGGCCGGACTCGCTTGTCCAGCCGCTGCCGCCGCCTAGGCTTGCGTGGCGGCGGATCCTTTGAGGCGCATCAAGAGAAACGCGCGCAAACAGCAATTTATGCGGGTTACGACGCGCATGGGCAGCTGCGTGGTGAGCCCTGCTGGATTCGAACCAGCGACCTACTGATTAAAAGTCAGTTGCTCTACCGACTGAGCTAAGGGCCCGACCACGTCGTCGCCCTACGAACGGCGCGGGGGCTGGTCAACCGCGCGTGAAGCTGGCGAACCGTCAAACCAGTGATTGGATCGCGCCAGTCGGCCGCGATCTTGATCGCCGGCGTCAGCACGAAATTCCGCTCACGGAACAGCCGGTGCGGCAAGGTGAGATGCCGAGCGGCAAACGGGCCGCCGCTCCACAGCACGATGTCCAGGTCGAGCACGCGCGACGACCAGCGCTGCCCGCGCGCGTTCCGGCCGAACTCGCGTTCCAGCCGCTTGAGGAGCGCGAGCAACTCGGGCGGGCCGAGATCGGAGACAATAATCGCCGCCGAGTTGGCATATCGCCGCAGCGAGGGGCCGACCGGATCAGTCGTTAGCACCGGCGCGATCGCGCGCACCTCCACGCTCTCGCTCTCGAGTCGCTCGATCGCTGCAGCCAGGACGTCGCGCGGACGGCCATATCGGTGATGACGCCGGTTGGAGCCGAGCGCGATCAGGTAGCGGTGCTTCAAATGTCCTCGCAGATGCGGCCGTAAAGCTGCGGCCGGCGGTCGCGGAAGAAGCCCCAGCTGGCACGGTGCTTGGCCGCTGCCTGGAGATCGAGCGTGGCCACCAGCACACCGGTCTCCTCCGCGCCGAACGACTCGATCAAATCGCCCCACTCGTCGCTGATGAAGCTGTGACCGTAGAAATGCTGCCCGTCCCCGCCGCATTCGTTCTCGTGCCCGATGCGGTTGGCGGCGATCACCGGCATGCAGTTCGAAACCGCGTGGCCGATCATCGCGCGGCGCCAGAGCCGGCTGGTGTCCATCTCGGGATCCTTCGGCTCGGAGCCGATCGCGGTGGGATAGAGCAGCATCTCGGCGCCGTGCAGGGCCATCACGCGTGCCGCTTCGGGATACCACTGGTCCCAGCAGATCCCCACGCCGATCCGCGTGCCGAAAACGTCCCAGGTCTTGAACCCGTCGTTGCCGGGCCGGAAATAGAACTTCTCTTCGTACCCGGGGCCGTCGGGGATGTGGCTCTTGCGGTAGGTGCCCATGATCTCGCCATCGGCATCGATCATCGCGAGCGCGTTGTAATAGTGGTGTCCGTCGCGCTCGAAAAAGCTGGTCGGGATCGCGATCTTCAACCTCCGCGCCAGCTCCTGCATCGCCTTCACCGAGGGGTGCTCCCCGACCGGCCGCGCGGTGGCAAACAGCGCGTCGTCCTCGATCTTGCAGAAGTAAGGGCTCGAGAACAGCTCGGGCGGCAGCACGATCTGCGCGCCCTTGCCGGCCGCTTGCTCGACCAGCGCGGAAACGGCTGCGATGTTCTCTTGCTCGTCGGCGGAGCCGAGAGCGAGCTGCAGGGCGGCGACCGTGATTTTCGTCATGCGCCGCTATCTAGTGCCCGTATGCCCCCGCACAAGCACGCTAGGGCCGCTTGCGGAACAGCAGCGTCATCCGATCGCTTTCGCCGACGGCATCGAGCTCGGCACGGCGCGGAGACCCGTCGGGCGCACCCCGATAGCTCGGCGGCAAGGTCCAGACGCCACCTTCCCAGTTCGCCGGGTCCTTCGGGTTCGCGTTGATCTCACTCTTGGCCACGAGATCGAAACCGTAGGCATCGAACAGCGCGATGACGTCCTTCTCACGCTGATAGCCGTTGTCGCCGAGCGTGTAACTGGCCGGAGCGTCAGCTTTCGCGCGATGCTGCACCACGCCGAGCAAGCCATCGTCCTTGAGCAGCTTGCGCGCGGTGACGAGCGTATCGTGCAGCCAACCGAAGCGCCGCATGTTGTGGATCTCGCGGAAGACCAAGAAGCGGTCGGCGGTGCTGGCCAGCTCGTCAGGCACGTCGTCGGTGTTCGCGCCGATAACTCTTGCGCCTTCGTCGCCGACCCACTCGCGCGCCTCGGCGGGGAAGCGTTCGGCCGTGCCGCGATACATGTCCCAGTAACCCGTGAGCTCCGGGTGAAGCTCGGGGTTGAGGGCGATGTAGGTGCCGCCTTCGCCCAGGTAGGGGATCAAAACGCGCGAATACCAGCCACCCGCGGGCATGTAATCGACCACGGTCATTCCCGGCTTCACCTGAAAGAACGAGAGGGTCTCGGCGGGGTGGCGGTGAATGTCCCGTGCGCGATCGTCGGCCCGGCGCGAATGGGCGAGCGCTGCCGTCAAGGCCGGATCGACCGCTTGCTCTTGCGCTTTCGCGGCGGGCACCACTCCGGTACCAAGAGGAACGGCCACGAGGGCGGCGGCGGCGAGTAGCGCAATACGCATCGTAGCTCTCCCGTTGATTTTGTCCGCCGGAACCTAACCGGCTCTCACGGGATGACAAGCGGCTTGCTGCTCCCCATCTTCGGCCACGAAGGAGACGTGTGAATGGCTATGGAAACCGCGGTTCTCGCAGGCGGATGCTTCTGGTGCACCGAAGCGGTATTCCGCGACGTGATCGGAGTGACCGAGGTGGAGAGCGGCTATACCGGCGGCACGACGCCCAACCCGACCTACAAGCAGGTGTGCGGCGGTACGACCGGCCATGCCGAGGCCATCCGGGTATCCTACGACCCCGATGTGATCTCGTACGGCGAAATCCTCGACGTTTTCCTAGGCACGCACGACCCGACCCAGCTCAACCGCCAGGGCAACGACATCGGCACACAGTATCGGAGTGCGATCTTCCCACTCGATGACACCCAGCGCGCCGAAGCCCAGGCCGCGATCGCGCGATGGAATGCCGAGCACGCCGAGCAGGAGGCGGTGACGACCATAGAGGGTCCGTCCGAATGGCATCCGGCTGAAGACTATCATCAGGAATACTGGGAAGGCGAAGGGCAACGGAATCCGTACTGTCTCGCGACTATTCCGCCAAAGCTCATGAAACTGCGCAAGAGCTTCCAGAGTAGGGTCAGGGCCTGACGCCCCTCATCCGGTCCGCGGTCCGGCCCTGAAGCGAGCGACAAAGAAACCGTCCATCCCGCCGACCTCCGCGAGCATACCGGGATCGGTTCGCAGCCAACCTTCGGGAGTCGGGTTCAGCCACCCGGGCAACTCGTCCGGACGGATCGGATCGGACTCGAGCGCTATCCCTGGCGCTTGTTCTTCGCCCTCTTCGCGCTCCATCGAGCAGACCGAATAAACCAGCGTTCCACCCGCCTTCAGCCAGCGAACCGCCCGTTGGAGAAGGCGGGCCTGCAGCTCCATCATCTCCGAGATCTGGTGGGGGCCGATACGATGGAGGACATCGGGGTGTCGCCGCGCGGTGCCGGTGGCGGTGCAGGGCGCGTCGAGCAGGATCGCGTCGAACGGGGCGTCGGGCTCCCACTCGAGCGCGTCGGCAACGACGATGTCCGCCGCGAGCTTCGTACGGACAAGGTTCTCGCGTAACCGATCGAGCCGGCGGTTGCTGATGTCGAGCGCGGTCACTCGCCAACCCGCCGCCGCAAGCTGCAACGTCTTTCCGCCCGGTGCGGCGCAGAGGTCGAGCGCGCGCCGTCCCTCTCCCGCGCCCAGCGCGCGCGCGGGCAAGGACGCGGCGATGTCCTGGACCCACCAGGCGCCATCCGAATAGCCGGGCAACTCGGGCACGGCCGTGCCGCGGCCGAGCCGGACATGGCCGCTGGCGACGCTCGCGCCGCCGAGCAACGCCACGCACTCTTCAGTGACCGACGGATCGCGCAAGGTAAGGTCCAGCGGCGGAGGTTCGGCGAGGCCGGCGGCAATGATCGGCGCCCGCGTGCCCCAGCGCGCGGCGACCCCCGCAGGAAGGGTCGGTGCCGCAGGCAGCCTGTTGTCCTTTTTGACCAGTGTCGAGAACACCCCGTGAGCCAGCCGCCGAGGCCCTCCGGCCAGCAAGGGCAGACCCGTCGCAATCACCGCGTGGGCGGGCGTGTTGAGCCGCAGCCACTGAGCCAGCATGATCCGCAAGACCGTCCGCGCCTTCGCGTCGTCGGCGAGCCGCTGGCGCGTGGCCGAATCGATCATCGCGTCGAGATCGACCAGCCAGCGTAGCGTCTCGCTCGCGATGGCACGGGCGAGGGCCCCATCGGACGTCGTCAGCAGCCCCGCGGTCGCCGCCCCGGCCGCCTGGTCGAGCGTCTCCCCGCGACGCAGCACGGCATCGAGCAACTTGAGCGCCGCGCGGCGGGCGCCGAGGCCTTGTACGTCCTTTGGCCGGTTCATCGGGTCGCCCTAGAGACTGTTGCGCCGAGCCGCCAGCCGCCCCATCTCCGCGCGATGATCAAGCGAGCCGTCAAACGCCCCGAAGGATTCCGCAAGCCTGCGCACTGGACCGACGCCCAACCTCCCGCACCAGGGTCGGGCAGCGACCCCGAGGAACTCGGGCCAACGCGCTATGGCGACTGGGTGAAGAAGGGCATTGCGATCGACTTTTGACCGCAGAAACCTTGCATCGCGGGCATTAGCGCCGATACGGCATCCGCCCATAGGGCGCGGAAGGAGAGAGCGATGCGCGACCGACCAACGGCAACAAGGGCCGCGCTGACCTTCGTGGGATCGGCGCTCGCCCTGACAGGCTGCACTACTTCGAGTCCCGACAGCACAGCTGACCAGCGCATCGCGGCCGCGACCGATTCCGCCGGTGCGCCCGCTCCCGGCGGGGTCATTCGCCGCGGCGACAGTTTCGCGACGATGGCCCAGCAATATACGGCTCGGCCCAGTCCCTATGCCGCCACGGGCGCGAGCGCTTGGGTCAAACCGGCCCCAGAGCCCGCCTTCGTGGCGTCGGGTCCACCCCCGCCCGCTGACCCGCCCGCACCACTTCCCGCCGCCGTCGCCAACCGCCAACCTGCCGCGGCAAATGCCGCCGAGATCATCCGGCCCGAGGCGGCCGCGCCAGGGAACTCCGAAGATAAGCCCGATCCCGAGCTTCGAACCGCAGGCTTGGCGCTGTTCAACAATTACTCGTGCAGCACGTGTCACGCGCTCGCCGATGCCGGCGCGGGCGGATCGATCGGCCCGTCTCTCGACAACAATCCCCGCCTCTCGAAGGATTACACCGTCACCGTGATCGCCAACGGCAGCGGCGCCATGCCCTCGTTCGGTGGGCAGATGAGCGACGACGAAATCGAGACGCTGGCCGAGTACATCGTGCAGGTCGCCCGAAAGTAGTCGCTATCTCCGCGCCAGCATTTTGGCCCAGTCGATCTTTGCGAGCGCTACCAGCGCAGCGAGCATCAGCACCTGCACCGCAATGCCGACCGGGCTGCTCAAGGTCTCCCGGAACGTTTGGCCCAAGGTGAGGTGCTCGACGGCCCTAGCCCCGCTCGTGTAGATCGAATAGGACACCAGTCGCCCGGCGAAGAACGCGAGCGTGAACGGCCACAAGCGCACACCGGTCAGCCCCGCCGCCTCGAAGAGCTGCGCCGATGGCACCGGCGAGAGCGCGAACAGGGCAAGGGCGAGCACGCCGCGCCGCTTATTCTTCTCGAGCGCTTCGCGTGCGCTCTCCAGGTTCGCTCTGGTCCGGTCCGATACCCAATGGCGCAACAACCGGGTTCCATATGCGAGGCAGAGCCGCCCGAGCGCCGCCGCGACGGCGCCGGTCAACACGATTGCCGGGACGGGCAGCTCGGTGTTCAGGCCGTAAAGCACGATGATCGACCAGGTCGGCGGACCGAACGCCGGAAGAAGGTTCAAGCCGAAGACGATTGCGAAAAGGAGCAGGTACTCGACCACCCGGCTCGCTTACTTTCATCGCGCAGGCGTGGGAAGCGGATCGCCTACTCGACGCGGTCCCTGAGCGGCCCGTCGGCGAGCATCGTCTCGCGGCTCTTGGCCAGTTCCCGCGCGGTCAGAGCCGTGGTCGCACCCCACACCAGGTGGGCGGCGATCATGAGTGCATTGCGGCGCAAGGGATGACGATGCGCCGGCTTCAGGATCCGACCGGCCGGCACCCAGCCGAAATAGCTCCCCGTCCAGACCGCCAGCCCACCGAGCAGACCGCGGCCGAGCGACATCTTCCCTTCCGGCGCGCCGAGCAACGAACCCGTCGCGGCGCCGAAGACGAAATGGGCCGCGAGCGAAAGGTCCTCAGTGGCCGTTTCGCCGCGTGGCTCGGCAATCGTTTCGGTTATCTCGCGCGGTGGCAGTGGATAGCGCTCATTGGCGGGCAAGCGGCCATGCATCCGGCGCATCACCGCCGTCATGGCAGCGGTGCCGACGAATCCGGCGATCGCGCCCACCAAGAGGCGGCTGGAAAGCGGTTCCCGGCTCGAAGTGCGGTCGCTCTGCGGCTTCATCAGCTCAACGACCGGCGAAGGGAGCATCGGTTCCCTAGCGGGCGCTAAAGCCACCCTGACAGCTCGCGACGCACCAGCGCTTCGAGCATGTCCATCCCCGGGTCGCCCGCATTGAGGCACGACAGCGTCGCGTACTGCTCTCCGCCCGCTTCATGGAACTGCTCGCGTCCGCGGATAGCGAGTTCCTCGAGCGTCTCGAGGCAGTCGGCCGCGAAGCCGGGCGCCGCCACCGCGAGCCGTCTCGTGCCACTCGAGGCTTCTTCGACCAGGACTGCATCGGTCGCCGGTTCGAGCCACTTCGCGCGGCCAAAGCGCGATTGAAAGGTGGTTACGAACCGCAACCCCGGCCTTGCGAGGGCTTCTTCAAGCAAGCGTGCGGTCTTTCGGCAGTGGCAGTGGTAGGGATCGCCGAGATGCAGCGTCCTCTCGGGCATGCCGTGGAAGCTCAGAACCAGCACTTCCGGTTCGAACTCGAGCGCATCGAGCTGCCCTCCGAGATCGCGAGCCAGCGCGCCGATATAGAGCGGATCGTCGTAATAGGGCGGCAAAGTCCGCATCGCCGGCTGCCACCGGAGCGCTCGAAGGGCATCGGCGGCGCGGTCCACGACGGTCGCGTTCGTTGCCGCGCTGTATTGCGGGTAAAGCGGGGCCAGCAAAACGCGATCGCATCCTTCGGCGATCAGCGCGTCCAGTTCTGCGTCGATCGCCGGGCGGCCGTAACGCATCGCATGACGCACGCGTGCCGCGTCTCCGAGCCGCACCTGGAGCCGCTCGGCCTGTTCGGCCGTGATGGCCGCGAGCGGCGAACCCTGCTCGGTCCATACTTGCGAATAGGCCTCGGCTGAGCGCTTGGGCCGGGTCCGCAGCACGATCCCGCGCAGAATCGGCTGCCAGGCGATTGGCGGGATTTCGACCACGCGCCTGTCCGAAAGAAACTCGCCCAGATAACGCTTCACGGCGCGTGGCGTGGGCGCGTCGGGCGTGCCAAGGTTGACCAGCAGGACGCCGATGGCGCCATGCTTGACCGGAGGATGATCGGCGGGTGCCTTCACAATCCGCCGGATAGCAGAGGAAGTCGGCGCAGGCGAAGCCCTGTCGCCGAAAACAGGGCGTTGGCAATCGCCGGAGCGACCGGAGCGACCGCCAACTCGCCGGGATCGAATGGCTCGGCATCGCTCTCGATCAGCTCGACCCGGATCTCCGGGCTGTCGGACAGCGAGGGAAGGTCGAGCGAGGCCAGACGGGCCTGAAGCGGCAGGCCGCGCTCGTACTCGATTCCCGAGCCGAGGGCGAGGCCGACGCCGTAAAGCAGGCCGCCCTCGACCTGCTGCAGGGCGATGTCGCGATTGACCACCCGCCCGATGTCCACGGCGGCAGCTATCTTCTCGACGCGCACGCCCCCTTCGCCGGCGGCCGCCGTGGCGACCAACGCGATCCGCCCCCCGGCCTCTACGGGGCCCATTCGATGGCACGCCAGGCCTTGGCCGGAGCCCGGCGCGCCTCCGCCCCATTCACCGAGCCGAGCCGCCTGCTGCAGGCACTGCGCGAGACGCAGGTCGTTGCCGAGCATCGCTATCCGAAAGCCGAGCGGCTCCTGGGCGTTGCGTTGAGCAACCTCGTCGACGAAGCTCTCGATGAAAAAGCACGTGTAGCCATGGGCATTGCCACGCAGCCTACCCGTGGGGAGGGGTATCCGCACCGGCACGTGATCGACTGCAACGTTGGGAATTCCATACGCGGGCATCAGGCCCTCGACCGCCAGAGCGTCCGGGTCTTCCTCGACCGCCTTGATGGCGGCCCACGTGGTGAAATTGTCGAACAGCCGCCGGCCGAACTCCTGCGCCGACGAGGGCATCGCAAGGCGCGAGCGCAGCGTGTCGATGCGCCCCTCGGGGCCGATCTTGGCGGCCAGCACCGCAGCGACTGGAGGGCGCGGGCGCAGCATGAGCTGCTCCTGCCAGCGCGACCAGGTCAATTGCACCGGGCGGCCAATCTCGCGCGCGATCAGTGAGACTTCGATCGCGTGATCGTGCTCCAGCCGGCGGTCGAAACTGCCTCCGGCCGGCATCGGGTAGAGCACGACATCCGACAACGACATGCCCAGCGCCCGCGCCGCGGCCTCGCGCGCCCGTTCCGGGGCCTGGCTGGCGATCCACAGTTCGAGCCGACCACCGGTCAGGCGGGCCGTGGCGCTCGCGGTCTCTATCGTCCCATGTGCGGCCGGCATGACATCGTAACGCAGCGCGAGGTCGGGCTCGGCCATCGCTTCGTCGCCCACCCCACGCGACTCAATTCGCTGCGGCTCACCGCGCCGCACGGCGTGGTCGAGCAACTCGTCGATGCGAGCCGAATTGACCGGTGCCGCAACCTTGAATCGCGGGTCTATCACGTCGAGCGCCTGCTCGGCCGCCCACCAGGTCTCCGCTACCGCCGCCAGCCACCGCTTGCCGCGCACGATTCCGACCAATCCCCGAATCTCGGCGGCCGCCTCCTCGTCGAAGCTCGACAGCTCGGCGTGGTCGACGGGCCCATGGCGGATCGCGGCGTGCGCCATGTCGGGCAGCCGGACGTCGCCGGCGAAGAGATAGCTGCCGTCGACCTTCGAGGGCAGGTCGAGGCGCGGCCAGGCGATCGCCAAGTCCGCCTCTTCCAGGTCAGCGGGGCCCCTGTCCGCCGGAGGTTCGGGGCGCAGGGGCGGCGGATCGGGAGGGCTGTAGCCCGATGCCTCACCCGCCAGTTCCGCAAAGCTCAGCCGCTGGCTGCGGTGGGTGATGAAACCGGCCCGGGCCTCGCATTCCTCCCACCCAACTCCCCAGCGATCGGCCGCGGCCATCGCCAGCATCGCGCGCGCGGTTGCGGCGGCCTCGCGGCACGGACGCTCGAAGGCGGCGAGCGAGGTGCCCTCGGCAGTCGCCGAAAACCGCCGCGTCTCGGCCCAGCGGCGCAGCAAGAAATCGTCGGGATCGTCGTTCAGCGCTGGGATCATCGGGCGCCACAGCGGGGCCCATCGCGCCGCCAGCGGCAGGTTCGAATAGGCACCGCTGGGCGGAGCCGGCTCGACGGCAACCTGGCGCCAGTCGGCTCCAAGCTCCATCGCGACGACTTGCGGCAACAGCGTGGTGACCCCTTGCCCCATTTCGAGCTGCGGCACCGCGACCGTGACCACGCCGTCGCTCCCGATTTTCAGCCAGGCGCCGAACGCGGTCTCCCCGCGCCCGGGCGCCAATGGAGAATCGTATGTGCGAGGCAGCAGCATCCAGGCGACGAGGAGCCCGCCGCCGACAGCCGCGCCGGCCAACAGGCCGCGCCGGGAAACCTCGAGCCGCTTCAGCGCCGCGCTCTCATTGACGGTCGAGCCATTCGCCCAGCCGCTCCGCGATCCGCGCGAAGGCCTCGCCCGAGGGCCCATCGTTGGCAGCAGGAGGCTGGCCCGCATCGCTCGCCACGCGGATGTCCATCGCCAGCGGAATACGACCGAGGAAATCTTCGCCGAGCGAGTGCGCCGCGGCTTCCGCTCCGCCCGAGCCGAACGGGTTGCTCGGCTGACCGCAGTGCGGGCAGAGGTATCCCGCCATGTTCTCGACGATCCCGATGATCGGGACGTCGGTCTGCCGAAACAGGTCGAGAGCGCGCGTCGCGTCGATCAGCGCCAGATCTTGGGGCGTCGAGACGACTATGGCGCCGGCGGGCTTGAACTTCTGCAGCATGGTGAGCTGCACGTCCCCGGTCCCCGGCGGCAGGTCGATCAGCAACAGCTCGGCGTCGCCCCACTCCGCGTCTACGAGCTGGCCGAGCGCGCTGCCCGTCATCGGCCCGCGCCAGGCGATCGCCTTGCCCGGGGCGACGAGCTGGCCCATCGACAGCAGCTTCACGCCGAACTCGCTTTCGACGGGCACCAGCTTCTGGCCCTCCGCCGTTGGCTTGGCCGATGCGTCGAGAAGCGTTGGCTGCGAAGGGCCGTAGATGTCCGCATCCACCACGCCGACCTTGCGCCCTGCCCGCGCCAGCGCGACCGCGAGGTTTGCAGTCAGCGTCGACTTGCCAACACCCCCCTTGCCCGATCCCACCGCAACGATCTTCCGCTGGACCTTGTCGGCCATCAGGGCGACGCGCACTTCGCGAACGCCTTCGATGGCGCCGACCGCCTGCTCGATGTCACGCTGCAATTCAGCCGCAGCATCGCGAGCGAGGCCGGATGCGTCGGCGACCAAGGTCGCCACGCCGTCAGTGAAACGGACCGATCGTACGCGCGGGGAAATGGTGTGGGGTAGCTGCTGCTCTATCTCTTTGGGGGAAGTCATGAGCCCGCTGCTAGCCTTTCTGTCATACGGGTGAAGCGAAAATGTCCTCCCTGCCCTGTTTTTTGCGGAGGCGCGCCCTATAACAGTGCGCATGGAACGTTTGGGCGGGTATTACGAAAGGTTCGTGCTGGCGATGGCCGGCAAGCGCAGTCCCTGGGGCAAGCCGACGGGCGACAAAGAATCGGGCGGGGGCAACCCCGGCGCCGATCCCGAACCGGCGCCTCCGAGCGGCGAGGACAAGTCGCGCGGCCCGCGCAATCCGTGGTTGCCCGGCGGCGGCAGCTCGGAAGAGCGCGGACGCCGTTCGGCCAATATCGAGGACTTGTTCAAGAACCGCGGCCCCGAAGGCCCGAAACGTCGCCTCGGCGGCCCCGGCGGTCCCAACTTCCGCATCCCGACCGGGCCCGGCGGGCGCTCGCTCTTTCCGGTCGCGATCGGCGCCATCGTGCTGATCTGGGTGGGCTTCAGCATGATCCACCAGATCGCCCCGCGCGAGCAGGCGATCGTCACGACGTTCGGCAAGTACTCCGACACACTCGATCCTGGTCTGCACATGACGCTGCCTTGGCCGATACAGAATGTCGCGGTCGAGAACGTCAGCGAAATCCGTTCCGAACGCATTCCTGATGGCACGGCGCAGAAGCTGATCCTGACCGGCGACCAGAACCTGGTCGACCTCAGCTACCTGATTCGCTGGAGCATCAAGGACCTGACGCAGTACAAGTTCCAGCTCGCCGACCCGCAGGAGACGCTGCGCGAAGTGGGCGAAGCGGCCATGCGCGCCTCGGTCGCCGAGCACGAGCTCGACCGGGTCCTGTCGGGCGCCGGCCGCGCCGACATCGAGCAGGCCGTCCGCACGCGCATGCAGGCGATCCTCGACGGCTATCGCTCGGGCATCGCAGTGCAGGGCATCGAGATCCAGAAGACCGACCCGCCCGAGCAGGTGGTCGAGGCGTTCAAGGACGTGTCAGCCGCGCAGCAGGACGCGAATGCCGCGATGAACGTCGCGCGGACCTACGAGCAGCAGCTCCTCGCGAAGGCGCAGGGTGACGCCGCGGCGTTCAACAAGATCTATGAAGAATACCGGCTGGCGCCCGAAGTGACGCGGCGGCGGCTCTATTACGAGACCATGGAAAACGTGCTGGGCAAGACCGACAAGACGATCGTGGAAGCCGAAGGAGTGACGCCCTACTTGCCGCTTCCCGAAGTGAACCGCAGAGCGCGCACGACGACTCCGCCCGACGGAGGCCAGTGAGCGATGGAAACCTTCTGGGCCAACCACAAGCTGTCGATTATCGCGTTCGCCGCGATCGTGGTCGCGTTGCTTTCCAGCGTGATCGTCGTCCCCGAAACCCAGCAAGCCGTCGTGATCCGCACGGGTGAGCCGGTGCGTACCTACAACCGGTTCCTGCCCAATGTGCCCTATGGCCAGACCAACACCGGCCTGCGGCTGCGTATCCCGTTCTTCGAGCGAGTGCAGATGATCGACAAGCGCGTGCTCGATATCGACATGGAACGGCAGGAAGTGTTGTCGAGCGATCAGCAAAGGCTGCAAGTCGACGCCTACGCTCGCTTCCGCATCATCGATCCGGTCACGATGGTCGAGAACGCCGGAACCGAAGAGAACGTCGCCCTGCAGCTTCAGCCGATCCTTGGCTCGGTGTTGCGGCAGGAGCTGGGGCGCCGCACGTTTGCGGCGATGCTGACCGCCGAGCGCGGCCAAGCCATGAACAACATCCGCAACACGCTCGACAGGCAGGCCCGGCAATACGGCGCGCAAGTGATCGACGTGCGGATCAAGCGCGCCGACTTGCCCGAGGGCACGCCGCTCGATGCCGCCTATCGGCGCATGGAAACCGACCGCAAGCAGGAAGCCGAGACGATCCGGGCCGGTGGCCAGCGCGACGCCCAGATTGTGCGCGCCGATGCCGAAGCCGAGGCCGCGCGGATCTACTCGGACGCTTACAATAAGGACCCCGAGTTCTACGATTTCTACCGCGCGATGGAGAGCTATCGTCGCACCTTCGAACAGGGCGAGGGGCAGAGCTCGATCATCCTGTCGCCCGACAACGATTACCTGCGGCAATTCCAGGGCGGGAACCGCTGACGCGTTCAATCGGTGTTCAGGCCGTGAGGGCTGAATCCGCCGCGGGACTGCTCAACGAGGCGCCGTAAGGGTGCCCGAGACGAAGAGGATCAAGAGGACGTGAAGCCCGTGCGCTATTCCTACGGCATTACCGCGGCACTGCTTGCAGGCGGGGCCGCAGTCTCCCTCATCACCGGCCATCCCGCCGGGGCCCAGGTAGCCCAGAACGACGATCGCCAGATCAGCGGCATCGTCCCCCGATCGGGCGCGCCAGTAAGCTTCGCGGAGCTGACCGAGCAATTGCAGCCAGCGGTGGTGAACATCTCCACGCGCCAGCGCATCACTGTCGAAACCAACCCGTTCGCCGGCACACCGTTCGCCGACCTGTTCGGCAACCGCGGCGGCCAGCCGACGACGCGGGAGGCGCAGTCGCTGGGCTCAGGCTTCATCATTTCGGCCGACGGCTACGTCGTCACCAACAACCACGTGATCCAGCCCGACGGCAGAGCCGAGCTCGAGGAAGTCACGGTAACCTTGCCCGATGGTACCGAATACCCGGCCGAGGTCGTCGGCAGCGATGCGCAGTCCGACCTCGCGGTGCTGAAGATCACGCGCAGCCAGCCGTTTCCCTTTGTCCATTTCGGCGATTCCGACCAAGCGCGCGTGGGCGACTGGGTAATCGCGATCGGCAATCCGTTCGGTCTCGGCGGCACAGTGACTTCGGGCATCGTCTCGGCCGTGCTGCGTTCGACCGGCGGCGGCGCCTATGACCGCTACATCCAGACCGACGCGAGCATCAACCGTGGCAACTCCGGCGGGCCGCTGTTCGACATGGAAGGCAACGTCATCGGCATTAACAATGCGATCTTCTCGCCTTCGGGCGGCAGCGTCGGCATCGGCTTCGCGATCCCCGCGGAAACCGCCGAGCCGATTGTGCGCAAGCTGATCGCCGGCGAGGAAATCCTGCGCGGTTATCTCGGCGTCCGCATCCAGCCGATGAACGAGGACTTGGCCGACGCGTTGGGTCTCGCGGCCAATCGCGGCGAGTTCGTCCAGTCGGTCCAGCCGGGCGAGCCTGCCGACGCCGCGGGGCTCCAGGCTGGCGACGTCGTGCTGACAGTCGACGGCAAGGAAGTCACGCCCGACCAGACTCTGTCGTGGATCGTCGCCAACATCGAGCCGGGCAGGCGTATAAACCTCGAGATCGTCCGCGACGGCCGGCGGCGCACGCTGCCCGTCACCGTCGGACGCCGGCCCAGCGAGGAGCAGCTCGCCGCGCAGGTCTTCAATCCTGACGAGCAGAATGCGCTCGACGGCCCCCAAGCCACGCAGGGCGGCCTGATCGAGCAATCGCTCGGCTTCCAGGTCATTCCGATGACTCCGCAGATCGCGGCGCAACTCGGTGTGCGCGGCGAGGTGACGGGCCTGGTCGTTACCGCCGTCGATCCGAACGCGGACGCGGCACGCAAGGGTATCAATCGCGGCACGATCCTGCTCAGCGCCAACGGCGAGGCCCTGAGTTCGCCCCAGCAGCTCGAGGCCGCCATCAACGCCGCCAAGTCGGATGGTCGCGAAGCGATTCTGTTCCGGGTCCGGGTCCGCGGCGCGCCGGAAATCTCGGTACCGATCAGGCTACGCTGAGGCTTAAGGCCTTAGCGCTCTCGCGGCGGCGGAGGCTGGACCGCCACCGGCGGCGCGCTCTGCTGGCGGCCGGTTGCCCGATCGAGGAAATC
>JAEZCZ010000063.1 GCA_023433305.1 Pseudomonadota bacterium
CAGCCCAAACTGAGGCGTTCGAGCACGGCATCCCTTAGCCCGTCGTCGCGTTCCAGCCGTGAGCCCGACCACCGCCGGGCCCGGGTCTGCTGCTGCGCGTAGCTCGGTGATAGCCGATCTGTCGGCCGCCGTTGCGCTTCAGCTCTGGAGAGATGCTCGATGGCGAGCGATCCAGAGCTGCAGCGATTTGCCGGAGGTAGTGTGCGGGAGTTTCTGCAAAATCGCTTGAGGAGCGAGGCGGCCATGGCAGGCTGGTGATGTTCGACGTCACCAACTCCATGAGGAGCCCCACCATGACCAGGGATGTAGGTAAGCCTGCCGTTGCCGCCGTCAAAGAGCTTCTGAGCCGGGATCAGGACGCGTTTCGCGAGATTGTCCGCGAAGTGATGCAGACGATGCTCGAGGCGGAGATGGACGAGGCGATCGGTGCCGCCAAGGGCGAGCGCACGGCGGGCCGCCTGGGCTATCGTTCGGGCTATTACAGCCGGACCTTGATCACGCGGGTCGGCAAGCTGGAGTTACGGGTGCCGCAGGACCGGGAAGGGCGGTTCTCGACCGAGCTGTTCGAGCGTTACCAGCGTTCGGAGCAGGCGCTCGTCTCGACCCTGGCGGAGATGTACGTGCAGGGCGTCTCGACCCGCAAGGTCAAGGCGATCACCGAGGAGCTGTGCGGCCACAGCTTCTCGGCCTCGACGATCTCGGCGATCAACAAGCGGCTCGACGAGCGCCTGGCCGCCTTCGCCCGGCGCCGGCTGGACGAGCCGTTCCCCTATCTGATCCTCGATGCCCGCTACGAGAAGGTGCGCGAGAGCGGCATCGTCGTCAGCCGGGCGGTGCTGATCGCGGTCGGCATCGACTGGGACGGCCGGCGCCAGATCCTCGCCGTGGAGATGGCCAACCGCGAGAGCCGAACATCATGGAAGGACCTGCTGCTGTCGCTGCGCGAGCGGGGCCTGCACGGTGTCGAGTTCGTCGTTGCCGACGATCATGCCGGCCTGCGCGCCGCGATCCGCGAGGTGCTGACCGAGGCGAGCTTCCAACGGTGTTATGTCCACTTCCTCAGGAACGCGCTCGATCATCTGCCGCGCAAGGCCGACGACGACTGCCTGCAGGAGCTCAGGTGGCTCTACGACCGCCGCTCGGTGGACGAAGCGCGCCGTGACCTGTCCGCCTGGATCGCCAGGTGGAGCAGCCGCTATCCGAAGCTGGTCGACTGGGTCGAAGAGACGATCGAGGAGACCTTCACCTTCTACCAGCTGCCGCGCCGGCACCATAAGCACATGAAGAGCACCAACATGCTCGAACGGCTCAACGAGGAGATCCGCCGGCGAACCTACGTCGTGCGCATCTTCCCCAACGCCGACTCGTGCTGCCGCCTGGTGCGTGCGCTTGCCGTCGAGACCCACGAGAACTGGCTCGAGGCTAACCGCTACCTCAACATGGACGACCTGAAGGAGCAGAAGAAGACGATGCTGAGAGAGGCCGCATGAGCCGCCGCTCTACCTGCGCCAGACTGCCAGCCGCCAATTTGCAGACATTGACGCACACAACCCCGAATCCGGTCCATCCAGGGGAGTCTTCTTTGTCGGACCCGTCCGTCTTCTTCGGCGCCTCGTCGGACGCCGTCACGCGTCTGCTCACCCAGCCGCTGCGTGTCCTTGAAACCGGTGTCTATCGTGGGCCGCATTATTACGGCCACCGGCCGATGGTGCGGATCCAGCTTGATCTCGGCCGTCTGGAGGACTGGCCGACGGACCGGCTCGGCGACTTTGGCGACCGGCTATTGGCACGGCTGCCGGGCCTGGAGGCGCATGGCTGCTGCTTCGGCCGGCGCGGCGGCTTCGTCAGGCGGCTTCGCGATGGGACTTGGCTTGGCCACGTGATCGAGCATGTCGCGCTTGAGCTGCAGGCGCGGGCCGGCGACAGGCTCGGCCGCGGCAAGACCCGGTCGGTGAAGGGACGGCCCGGCGTCTACAACGTGATGTACGCCTATCGCGATGAGAAGGTCGCGCTCGCCGCCGGCCGTTTTGCGATCGAGCTGGTCGATTCGCTGCTGCCCGAGGCGCTTCGCGGGGCCGAGGGACTGGACCGTGTCCAGCCGGGCGAGGGCGAGTTCGACTTCGAGGCCCGGCTCGACGCGCTTCGCCGCCTGGTGCGGGAGACCAGCCTTGGGCCGACCACCCAATCGCTGATCGACGCGGCCACGCGTCGCGGCATTCCGGTGATTCGGCTCGACGACCGCAGTCTCTTCCAACTCGGCTACGGCCGAAAGCAGCAGCGGATCCGCGCCAGCATCACGGGTCGAACCTCGCTGGTCGCCGTCGAGATTGCCGGCAACAAGGACCTGACCAAGAAGTTGCTCGCCGATTCGGGCCTGCCGGTTCCTCGGGGCGTCGTCGTCCGGGACGTCGAATCGGCCGTGCGAGAAGCGAAGAGCCTGCGCTATCCGCTCGTCACCAAGCCGCTCGACGGCAATCACGGCCGCGGCGTCACCACCGGGATCGAATCGGAGAAACAGCTCCGCTTCGGAGTCGAGCTCGCCCGGCGGCACGGCCGCCAGGTGGTCGTCGAGCAATATTTCCCGGGACGCGACTTCCGCATTCTCGTCATCGACGGCCAGCTGGTGGCGGTCGCGGAGCGGGTCCCGGCTCAGGTGGTCGGCGACGGCGCCAGCACGATCGCCCAGTTGATCGACCGCCTCAACGCGGATCCGCGCCGCGGCGATGGCCATGAGAAGGTGATGACGCGGGTCCGCATCGACGAACATCTGGCCGATCATATCGCCCGCGCCGGCCGCACCATCGATTCGGTACCCGCGCAGGGGGAGATCGTCGAGCTGCGCGACACTGCCAACCTCTCCTCGGGCGGCAGCGCGATCGATCGCACCAACGACATCCACCCGGAGAATGTCGAGATCGCCCGCCGCGCCGCCGCCATCGTCGGCCTCGACATTGCCGGCATCGACTTCATCGCTCCGGACATCGGCCGATCGGTGCGCGAGACCGGCGGCGGCATCATCGAGGTCAACGCCGCGCCCGGCTTTCGCATGCACCTCGAGCCGTCGCAGGGCGCGCCGCGCGACGTCGCCAGCCCGGTCATCGACATGCTGTTCCCGCGCGGCTGCCGCGGCCGGATCCCGATCATCGCGATCACCGGCACCAACGG
>JAEZCZ010000077.1 GCA_023433305.1 Pseudomonadota bacterium
GCAGGACGCCAGGGCGTTCGGCTGGACGGTCGAGAATCCGAGCTTCGACTGGAAAACCCTACGCGACAACGTGCTCAAGGACGTCGATAGGCTTAACGGCCTCTACACCCAGACGCTCGAGAATCACAAAGTCGAGATCATCAACCAGCGCGCCACGATCAGCGGTCCAAACGAGGTCACGCTGGCCGACGGCACGAAGCTCACCGCGAAGTACATCCTCATCGCCACCGGGGCCCGGCCGCACATCCCCGACTGCCCGGGCAACGAACTCGGCATCACCAGCAACGAGGCGTTTCACCTCGACGAACTGCCTAAGCGGGTGTTGATCGCCGGCGGCGGCTATATCGCCAATGAGTTCGCCGGCATCTTCAACGAATTCGGCACCCAGGTCACGATCATCAACCGCTCGGACAAGATCCTGCGTGGCTATGACGAGCAACTCCGCGACCGCCTGCTGCAAATCTCGCTCGTGAAGGGCATCGAATTCCGCTTCAACGCCGAGTTCCGCGGCATCGAGAAGCTGGAGAGCGGCGCGCTCAAGGTTTCGATGACCAACCACGACGACATGGAAGTCGATTGCGTGATGTACGCCACCGGCCGCCTGCCCAACACCGAGGGACTCGGCCTCGACAAGGCCGGCGTCGAAATGGGCGAGCGCGGCGCGATCAAGGTCGATCGCTTCAGCAAGACCAATGTCGACAGCATCTACGCGGTCGGCGATGTGACCGATCGCATCCAGCTCACGCCCGTGGCAATCCGCGAAGGCCAGGCTTTCGCCGACACGGTGTTCGGCAACAAGCCGGCCACCGTTGATTACAGCTGCGTTCCCAGCGCGGTGTTCAGCCACCCGCCGCTCGCGGGCGTGGGCATGACCGAGGGGCAGGCGCGCAACAAGCTGGGCTCGATCAAGGTCTACCAGTCGGACTTCCGGCCGATGAAGAACGTGCTCGCCGGGCGCAACGAGCGCAGTCTCTACAAGCTGATCTGCGACGAGGCCGACCGCGTGGTCGGCATCCATCTGCTCGGCCCCGATGCACCCGAGATCCTGCAGGGCGCCGCGGTGGCGGTGAAGGCAGGCCTCAGCAAGGCGGATTTCGACGCCACCGTTGCGATCCATCCGACCATGGCCGAAGAGCTGGTGCTGATGCGCTGACCTGATCCTCCCTGTGGCGCGAAGCGGCATGGGCAGGGGAACCGCCAGCCTAAGGCTTGTGGTGGAAATGCCCGCGGCAAAGCGAGGCGCTTGGCATTCTGCGGCCCCGGTTCTACCCCTCTCCCACGCAGCAGGGAGAGCGTATTGTCCGCCAACATCGAAGAGCTCGAACGCCGCCGGGCCGGCGCCAAGCTGGGTGGCGGGCAAAAGCGGATTGATGCGCAGCATGCCAAGGGCAAGCTGACCGCGCGCGAACGGCTCGATGTACTTCTCGACGAGGGCAGCTTCGAAGAGCTCGATGCCTATGTCGAG
The DNA here is from genome assembly GCA_023433305.1 of Pseudomonadota bacterium. Taxonomy (GTDB): domain Bacteria; phylum Pseudomonadota; class Alphaproteobacteria; order Sphingomonadales; family Sphingomonadaceae; genus Croceibacterium_A. The sequence continues at coordinate 1,466 of JAEZCZ010000077.1, forward strand.
CACAACTGCACCGATTTCGGGATGGAGGCGAACCGCATCCCCGGTGACGGCGTGGTCACCGGCAGCGGCACGATCAACGGTCGCCTCGTCTACGTGTTCAGCCAGGACTTCACCGTATTCGGCGGCTCGCTCTCCGAGCGCCACGCGCAGAAGATCTGCAAGGTCATGGACAAGGCGATGCTGGTCGGCGCGCCGGTGATCGGGCTCAACGACAGCGGCGGCGCGCGGATCCAGGAAGGCGTCGCGAGCCTCGGCGGCTACGCCGAGGTGTTCCAGCGTAACGTGCTGGCGAGCGGGGTCATTCCGCAACTCTCACTGATCATGGGCCCGTGCGCGGGCGGAGCGGTGTATTCGCCGGCGATGACCGACTTCATCTTCATGGTGAAGGATTCGAGCTACATGTTCGTGACCGGCCCCGAGGTCGTGAAGACCGTGACCAACGAGCTGGTGCCGCAGGAGGAACTGGGCGGGGCGGTCACGCACACCACCAGGACCGGCGTCGCCGACGTCGCCTTCGAGAACGACATCGAGGCGCTTATGGCGGCGCGCGAGTTCATCAGCCTGCTGCCCGAGAACAACCGCTCGGGGGTGCCCGTGCTGCCGTGCGACGATCCGTGGGACCGCATCGAGGACAGCCTCGACACCCTGATCCCGGCCAATTCGAATCAGCCGTACGACATGCACGAGCTGATCCGCAAAGTGCTCGATGAGGGCGAGTTCTTCGAGATCGCTCCGAACCACGGCGCCAACATCATTTGCGGCTTCGGCCGGATTGAGGGTCGCACCGTGGGGGTGGTCGCCAACCAGCCGATGGTCCTCGCCGGCGTGCTCGACATCAACGCCAGCCGCAAGGGCGCGCGCTTCGTCCGCTTCTGCGACGCGTTCGAAATCCCGATCGTGACCTTCGTTGACGTGCCCGGCTTCCTCCCCGGCACCGCGCAGGAGCTCGGCGGCATCATCAAGCACGGCGCCAAGCTGCTGTTCGCCTACGCCGAGGCGACCGTGCCCAAGATCACGGTGATCACCCGCAAGGCCTACGGCGGCGCCTACGACGTCATGGCCAGCAAGCACCTGCGCGGCGACTTGAACTACGCCTGGCCCACCGCCGAGATCGCGGTGATGGGCGCCAAGGGTGCGGTGGAGATCATCTTCCGCGGTCTCTCGCCGGAGGAGATCGCGGAGAAGACGCGAGAGTATGAGGAGCGGTTCGCCAACCCGTTCGTGGCGGCCTCACGCGGGTATATCGATGAGGTGATCTATCCGCACTCGACCCGGCGGCGGATCGCGCTCGGACTCAGGAAGCTGCGCAACAAGCGGCTGGAGAACCCGTGGAAGAAGCATGATAATCTGCCGCTATGAGCCGCGCGTCACGCGAGAAGAGGATCAACTCGATTGATCCGTGGCCTGCGCTGGCGGGCCTGCTGACCGCGCATTTTGGCCAGAACTTTTGGATGAAATACGACTCACTGGATTCTGCGCGAAAGGCTGCCCTGAGCGAACTGGATCACGCCAGCAGGAAGCAAGTGGCGACTGAGTGGTGGGATTGGAATGCGCGTGCGGGAGCGGTTCACGACATTCGAACACCGCTCGCACACTTGGGTGTCGAACCGCCTTTCGATACGGCCGCTGATGCCCGCAAGTTCATGAATCAGCTTTACGACGCTTTGATCGTGGCCATTCGCGCGACGGCTCCGGGATGGAAGCCGCAGTAAGCGGCCCAAACTCAGCTCGTCACCCTGAACTTGTTTCAGGGTCCATTCCGCCGCACGCGCGGAGGTCTGGGCAAGACGCCGGACCCGCCGCGAGGTTGCGCAAGCCCGGCGGCGATGCCACGCCTCGCTGGCGCACTCTGCGTCTGCTGCCCGATTGATGCTGAAACAAGTTCAGCATGACGGGGTTGGGACGGGGTAGTGTCACGCACCATCTTCACCATCGGCTACGAGCAGGCGACGCAGGCGGCAGTGGTCTCGGCGTTGCGCAAGGCCGGCGTCGAGGTGCTGGCGGACATTCGCTACCTGCCGCTGTCGCGCCGGCCGGGGTTCTCGAAGAGCTCGCTCAAGGCCGGGGTCGAGGAGGCCGGGATTGCCTACCGCCACTTCAAGCACCTCGGCACACCCGCCGAGGGGAGGGCGGCGGCGAAGCGTGGGGACCATGCCGAGCTGGCGCGGGTTTACGCTGGGCAGCTCGAACTACCGGAAGCGCTGGCGCAGATGGCCGAGCTGCGCGACGTCGCGGAGACCAAGCGCGTCGCGCTGCTCTGCTACGAGCGCAACGCGGCCGAGTGCCACCGCTCGCTGCTGTTCGACGCGCTGTTTGCCGATTGCGATCGTGTGGATCTGGAACCGGCGTTGTTGGCCTGAAATCTGCCCGAGCTTGTCTCGGGGAGGATTCATTCACGCCAGCGCCGCGTCCTCCGGCTTGCCTTCGCCCATCAGGCGCGCGGCCAGGAACACTTTGAACAGCGCGAAGGCGGCCAAGCCGATGGCGGCGGTCATGACGTGGAATAGCCAGAACTCGACCGTGTCCATGGTCGAATACCACCCGCCCACGGTCCCGACGATGAGGTTGGCCGCGAAGAAGGCGAGGTAGTAGATGCCGATGATCGTCGCGTTGAACTGCCTGGGCGCGAGCCGGGTGAATAGAGCGAGGCTGACCGGCAGCACGTGACTGAAGCCGATCGAATTGAACAAGTGGAACATGACCGGCCAGAACAGCCCGATCTTGCCGCTCCCCTGCGTCGCGGCCGCCATGACCAGGCAGAGCCCGCCTATCACCGTGAACACGCTGCCGATGATCATCTTGCCGAGCTCGTCCGGCTCGCGGCCGGTCCGGTCGGCGCGCCACTTCCAGAACCATGCCACCGCGACCAGCATCGAGAAGCTCAGCGTGGCATCGATGGTGATCATCCAGCTGGTGGGAAGGGTGGTGCCGAAGAAGGTGAGCTGGAAGTGCTCGTCTGCCCAGACCAGGTAGGCATTGAAAATCTGCTGGTTCGTCAGCAGTGCGATCGCCATCACCGGCACCAGCAGGGTGACCGCCGCGATCCGTTTCCAGTCGTTGCTGCTGAGCGGCTCACGCGGCGCGGCCGCCGCATTCTTTTTCGGCCGATTGTCGGCGGGCAGCCAGGGCCCGGCCATGATGTAGGCGACAAGCCCGATCACCATCACCACGCCGGCGCTGCCGAACCCCCAGTGCCAGCCGACGTTCTCGCCCAAGGTACCCGAGACGAGCGGGGCGGCGATCACCGAGACGTTGATCGCGATGTAGAAGATCTGGAACGCCATCGCCCGGCGCAGGTCGCCTTCCTTGTAAAGTTCGCCGACCTGGCTCGCGATGTTGCCCTTGAACAGGCCGACACCCACGACAAGCGCCATCAGCGCGAACAGGAAGCTCCCCTCGAAAGCCATCAGGAAATGCCCCAGCGCCATGATCGCGCCCCCCGCGATCAGCGCCGCGCGGCGGCCCAGCCAGCGGTCGGCGGCGATCCCGCCCAGGATCGGGGTGAGATAGACGAGCGCGGTGTAGTCGCCGAAGATCGCCGACGCGAGCGGCTGACCCTCGAGCCCGCCATAACGCCATTCCTGCAGCCAGCCGAGCCCCGCCACCGCGTCGAACCGCTCGGGCAGCAGGTAATTGACCATGTACAGCACGAGCAGCGTCTGCATCGAGTAATACGAGAACCGCTCGCACCCTTCGACGAAAGCGAGATAGCCGAGCCCTTTCGGATGGCCGAGAAAGGCGCGGTCGCTGCGCATCTCGAAATCGAGCTGGGGCGTGGCTTCGGCGGTGGTCATCGCTCTCTCCCGCTGGTCTCTTTTGCAACCAGCTAGCGCGATCGAATGCGCTTGTCCCGTTCTTCGTCGACGACAGAGGCTCCGCCGGGCGCCCGGTCAGCGTCGCTGCAGTTCTTCGTCGAGAAATGCCGCCACGTCGTCCAGCGCGACCGCCTTGTCGAGGAACGCTTCCCCGATACCGCGCAAGAGCACGAAGGGCAGGGTGCCCGCGTCCATCTTCTTGTCGTGCAGCATGTGCGCGGCGAGCGCTCGCCCGTCGCAGTTGAGCCCGAGCGAGGCGATCTCGCTGGGCAGGTCGACCGAGGCGATGGCGGCCGCGACGCGTTCGGCGTCGGCCTCGGACACATACCCGCGCCGCGCCGAGTATCGAGCCGCGAGCACCATGCCGAGTGCCACGCCTTCGCCATGGAGCAGGCGCTCGGAGAAACCGGTCTGCGCCTCGAGCGCATGCCCGAAAGTATGGCCGAGATTGAGCAGGGCACGCGTGCCCGTGGTCTCGCGTTCGTCCTCGGCGACGATCCGCGCCTTGGCTTTCACGCTCTCGGTGACCGCATATTCCTGCGCTGAGCTGTCTCCGGCGAGCACGGCGCCGCCGTTCGCCTCACACCATTCGAAGATGGCCGGGTCGCCGAGGATGCCGTACTTGATGACCTCGGCGTAGCCCGCCCCCATCTCGCGGGCCGGCAAGGTGGCGAGTGCGTCGAGATCGGCCAGGACCAGGCTCGGCTGGTGGAACGCGCCGACGAGGTTCTTGCCGGCGGCCGTGTTGATGGCGGTCTTGCCGCCGACACTTGAATCGACTTGCGCCAGGAGGGTGGTCGGCAGTTGGATGAAGCCGCACCCGCGCTTGAGGATCGCTGCGGCAAATCCGGTCAGGTCGCCAATCACCCCGCCGCCGAGCGCCAGGACATGGTCACCGCGCTCGACCTCCTCGGCCAGGAGCCAATCCATGACGCGTTCGAGCACCGCCCAGCTCTTCGCGCCCTCGCCGGGCGTCAGCACCAGCCAGCGCGGCTCGTAGCCCGCGGCCACGAGCGCGGCTTCGGCAGGCCCGCGCCAGTGACGCGCAACGTTCGCGTCGGTGACGATTGGCACGCGCGCCTTGCGAAGCAACGGCTCGCATTGGCGCGCGACATCGGTCAGCAATCCCCCCGCGACGCGAACTTCGTACGATCGACCGGCCAGTTCCACCGGGATCACAGCCATGCCTGGAGCTCCTGCAATATTCGATTAACCGTTTCGCTCTGCGGACCGGCGTTGCTTTGAACGTGGATCGGCGCATTCGCGTAGGCGGCGGCCCGCTCGGCCTTGAGCCGCGCCACGATCTCCGCGGGATCACCGCCGCGCAGCAGCGGGCGTGTATCCTTGCGCGTGACCCGCGCGACGAGCGTGGGGACGTCGCAATCGAGCCAGATCGCAATCCCGCGTTCGAGTATCAGCGCGCGCGTGTCGGGCTGGACGAAGGCGCCGCCGCCGGTGGCGAGCACCGAAGGTGCGCTTTCCAGGAGGCGTGCGATGACGCGCCGCTCGCCGTCGCGGAAATAGGCCTCGCCGAAGCGCTCGAAAATCTCGCTGACGCTCATCTGGGCCGCTTCCTCGATCTCGTCGTCCGCATCGAAGAAGGACACGCCGAGGAGATGCGCGAGCTTGCGGCCGACAGTCGACTTACCGACCCCCATCATGCCCACCAGGACGACCGGCCGATCGAGCCGCGCGGCAAGGCTGCGGATTTCGCTGTCGCTGAGGCTCGGCGCGTCGATGGTCATTGCCGCAGCCGCTATAGATAGGCTAACCGCCACGCAAGTTTACGCGAAGGGTTGCACTTGGTGGCGATGCGCCTCGACAAACTACGGCTGATCTTGCTGGCACTGTTGGTGCTGTTTCTCGCGCTGGTGTGGTACGATGGCGGGCGCGAGCCCCAGCGGCTGATCGAGCAGCCGGTGGAGCTGCCGGAGGGCCTGCAATGAGGCGGAGCGTCCTCTTCGCCGGTGTGGCGCTCGCCTTGACCTCGACGCTGGCGTTTGCGGCTCCGGAATCGCTCCTTCCGGACGTCTTCGACAATCCGGCGCCGACCCCGTCACCGGCACCGCGACCGGCACCGGCGCCTGGTTTTGACGCAGCGCCGCCGCAGCCGGGTTCGGTACCGGTCATCCAACCGCTGCCGGGCAGGGCGGCCGAGGCTCCGAGTGCGGCCCCCCTGGTCGAACTTCCATCCAACTTCCCGACTCTCGCCGAACTCGAGGAAATGGATCCGGACGAGATCGACGAGTTGCTCGGCCTCAAGCCGAAGTTCGACATTCCTCCGGCGGCGCGCCGTGCCGTGCGGGAAGTGGGCGTTATCGGTCCCGACGAGGGCGGGTTCCCGACGGGCTCGCTCGACGACCAGCCGCCGGCGCTGATTCGTGCCGCGCTCTCGGCCAATCGTGGGACGCTCGTCTCCCGCTGGGGCCATATTCTGCTGCGCCGCGCGCTGGCGAGCCGCCTCGATGCCCCGCGCGGCATGGACCCGGTTGGCTTCGCGGCCTTGCGGGCCTCGTTGCTCAACCGGCTCGGCGAAGGCCAGGTCGCGCGCGCGCTGGTGCAGGATGTGGATTCGGCCAATTACAACACCGCGCTCGCGACCGCTGCGTTCGATGCTTATCTCCGGACCGGCGACATCCTCGGCATGTGCCCCGTTGCGCGCCTGAAGAGTACGCTGCGCGACGACGGCGAGTGGAACATGACCCGCGCCATCTGCGCCGCCTATGCCGGGGAGGCCCGCCAGGCCGAGCGCGATCTCCAGCGGATTCTCTATTACGGCGAGGCGCCACGCGTCGATGCGCTGCTGGCGCAACGCTACGCCGGTGCCGCGGGCGAGGGGCGGCGCGCGGTCAACGTCGAGTGGAACGATGTCGAAGAATTGACACCGTGGCGCTTCGCCCTCTCTCGGGCGCTCGGCGTGGAGCTCCCGGACGGCCTGCGCGACGACGCCGGAATTGAGTACGATATAGGCGATTTGTTGATTCCGGCGGTGCCTCTGGTGCAGCGCGTAGCCGCCGCCGATACCGTGGCCGGGCGAGGGATCATCTCGGCCGGAGCCGTGGTCGATCTCTATTCGCAACTCTGGAGCGAGGAAATCGAAGGCGACGCGCGCGCGCGGGCCATTACGCTGCGCGAGGCCTACGTCGCTCGGGACCCAGCCGAGCGGCTGGCGGCGATGCAGGAGTTGTGGGGCCCGGGTGGCAACGGATCGGCGGATTACGGAAGGCGTGTGCTGACCGCCTATGCGGCTGCGCGTCTTCCGGTCGATGAAGCCTTGATCGACAATGCGGCCGACCTGGTGGCTTCGATGCTGGCGGCCGGGCTGGACCGCAATGCCATGCGCTGGGGTGCGGCCGTGCCGGAAGGAAGCGAAGCCTGGGCGCTGCTTGCGCTAGCGCAACCGGAGCGCGAAACCCAGGTCGGCACCGGCGCGGTGCAGGACTTCATGAGCGATGACGACAGCGACGGGCAGCGCAAGTCGCGCTTCCTGGTCGCAGGACTGGCGGGGCTGGGCCGGCTCGACATGGGTACGGCAAACAGCCTGGCAGGGCGGCTTGGCGCGAACCTCGATCGCGAAAGCGCGTGGAGTCGCCAGATCGGTCGCGCGGCCGAACTGGGTAACCCCACGCTTGTTGCGCTTCTTGCCGGGCTCGGGATGCAGGGTAGCGGTTGGGACAAGATGACCGCGCGCCATCTGTTCCACATCGTGCGCTCGCTCAATCGCGTGGGTCTCAACGCCGAGGCGAGGATGATCGCCGCCGAGGCCGTCGCGCGAGGTTGATTTGTCTCGCCGACGCCGGACACGTGAGTGAGCGCGAGGGATTCCTTCCTCGCCATGCTCGCGGCCGAACGCGGCGCAGCGGCGAATACCCTTGCGGCTTATCGTCGTGATCTCGAAGGAGCGGAGGAACTGATCGGTGACCTCGTCGCGGCCGATCGACCTGCGCTCGCCACGCTTGCCAAGGCTTGGGCCGATCTGGCGCCATCGACCGTAGCGCGCAAGGCATCGGCGTTGCGGCAGTTCTATGGGTTCGTGCTGGACCAGGGTTTGCGCGCGGACGATCCCTCGAGTGCCTTGCCCCGGCCGGCCCCGCGCCGTCCCTTGCCGAAAATCCTTTCGCACTCCGAAGTGGAAGCGTTGTTCTCCCGAGCCGAGATGGAGGCTGTGGGAGAACGCCCAGCGGCCGTGCGCCTGCTGGCGCTGATCGAGCTCCTCTATGGCTCGGGGCTTCGTGCCACCGAGCTGGTCGCGCTTCCGCTAAGTGCCGTCCCCCGCGACGCTCCGCTGCTGACTGTAACCGGAAAAGGATCCCAGCAGCGGATGGTGCCGGTTTCGGGGCGCGCCAGGCAGGCCATGTCGCGCTGGCTCGCGGTGCGGCCTGGCGACAGCCGATACTTGTTTCCTTCGCGCGGTAAACATTTGACTCGCGTGCGTTTATTTCAGTTGATCAAGGGGCTGGCGACACGTGCCGGAATCGATGCCGCCAAAGTCAGCCCGCACGTCCTACGGCACGCGTTTGCCACTCATTTGCTCGAGGGAGGCGCTGACTTGCGCGTGCTGCAGACGCTCCTCGGCCATGCCGACATCGCCACGACCCAGATCTATACTCATGTCGATGCCGCACGCCTCGTCGTTCTGGTCAACGAACGGCATCCTCTTGCGGGCGATGGACAGCGGCGGTAGCGCGGGCCGATGACATCCTATCTCGAATTCGAGAAGCCGGTCGCGGAGCTGGAAAACCGCATCGCCGAACTTCGGGCGGCATCGCAAGGCGACGACGTCGATATCTCGGCCGAGCTGGCTCGGCTCGAGACGAAAAGCGCTGAACTGCTTGCGACGACGTACGCCGCATTGACGCCGTGGCAGAAGACGCAAGTCGCGCGACACCCCGCTCGACCGCATTTTCGCGACTATGTTGCGATGGCATTCGACGACTTCGTGCCCCTGGGCGGCGACCGTCATTACGGCGACGACCTTGCCATCATGGGCGGGTTCGCCACGCTCGGCGGCCGGAAGATCATGCTGATCGGGCACGAAAAAGGCAACGATACGGAGAGCCGCCTCAAGCACAATTTCGGCATGGGAAAGCCAGAAGGCTACCGGAAGGCGATACGCCTAATGGACATGGCCGGACGCTTCGGCCTGCCGGTAGTCACCCTGGTCGATACCTCGGGTGCTTTTCCGGGCGTCGAAGCCGAGGAGCGCGGCCAGGCCGAGGCGATCGCCCGCTCGACCGAGGCCTGCCTGGCGCTGCCGGTGCCGATGGTCGCCGCGATCGTCGGCGAGGGCGGGTCGGGCGGCGCAGTCGCGTTGGCGAGCGCCGAACGCGTCCTCATGTTCGAGCACGCCGTCTATTCGGTGATCTCGCCGGAAGGCTGCGCCTCGATCCTGTGGCGTACTGCCGAGAAGGCTCCGCTTGCCGCCGAAGCCATGAAGATGACCGCGCAGGACCTCGCGGAAGTGGGCGTGATCGATCGGATCGTGCCGGAGCCTGCCGGCGGTGCGCAACGCGATCCGCAAGCGGCGGCTCAGGCGCTGGGGGCTGCGATCTGCGAGGAGCTCGACGCGCTTTCCAGCAAAACCGCGAAGCAGTTGCGCCACATGCGGGAGGCCCGTTTTCTGGCGATCGACGAGCCGCGCAAAGACCGGCGCGGCAAGGGCTGAGCGGGAACAGAGCAGAAAGGCGCGGGTTCCTGAGGCGTAATGGACGGCGGCAGAATAGGTCGCCCCGCCACGCCATAGAAGGAGTTTCCCGATGTCCCTCCGATCGCTCCGTGTGCGACAGCTAGCCCTGGTCGGGATAGCGGCTTGCGCGCTGTCAGGATGCACCAGTGTGGCCGGCCCGGCCTCCGCGCAATCTGCCGGAGCGCCCATATCTGCAGCAGAGGCGCAGCAGGGCGCACAATACCATCAGCAGTTCCTCAACGAGTTCGGTGGGGCGATGACGGGCTCCCAGGCGGCGTACGTGGAGCAAGTTGGCAAGAATATCGCCGTCCAGTCCGGATTGGCGAACTCTCAATCCGCGTTCAATGTCACCTTGCTCAACAGCTCGGTCGACAACGCGTTCGCAGTGCCCGGCGGCTACGTCTATGTGACGCGCCAGCTCGTTTCGCTGATGAACAACGAAGCCGAGCTCGCGGGCGTTTTGGGCCACGAGGTGGGTCACGTTGCGGCGCGCCACTCTGCGAGCCGTCAACGCCAGGCGCAGCGAAACAGCATCCTCGGTGCCATCGGGTCCATTTTATCCGGGGTTCTTCTCGGCGACAGTAGCCTCGGCCAATTGGGCCAGCAGATATTCTCGGCAGCTCCTCAGCTCCTCACCGCGCAGTATTCGCGCCGGCAAGAGACCGAGGCGGACAACCTCGGCATTCAATACCTGAAGACCGCCGGATACGATCCGCGTGCGATGGCGACGCTGTTGCAAAGCCTGGCCGCGCAGACTGCGCTCGACGCCGCTCTGCAGGGCCGCGACGCAACGATGCCGCAGTGGGCCTCGACGCACCCCGACCCTGCCAGCCGCGTTCGTGCGGCGCTCGCGCAAGCAGGCAATGTGGCCGGCATCACCAACCGCGATACTTTCCTGACGCGCATCGACGGGCTCTTATATGGTGACGATCCCCGACAAGGGGTGATCGAAGGCAACACCTTCATCCATCCCGACCTGCGGCTGACCTTTACGGCGCCGAACGGCTTTTACATGGTCAATGGAACGCGCGCCGTTTCGATCAACGGCCAGAGCGGCCAGGCCCAATTGACGACCGGGCCGTACAACGGAAACCTGGAGACATACGTCCGCCAGGCGTTCCAGGCGATCGGCGGGCAGACGCAGCTCGCGCCGCAGACGCTGCAGCGTACTACGGTGAACGGACTTCCGGCGCTCTATGGAGTGGCACGGGTCAACACCGGGCAGCAAACGGTGGATGTAACCGTGTTCGCTTACGAGTTTTCGAACAGCCAGGCGTTCCATTTCGCCGCGCTCACGCCCGCCGGGCGCGCGTCGACGTTCAACTCGATGTTCAACTCAATGCGGCGAATCAACGCCAACGAAGCGGCGCAGGTCATTCCGAGAAGGGTGGATGTGGTGACCGCGCGGAACGGCGATACCGTGCAGTCGCTGGCCAGTCGGATGGCTTACAGCAATGCCCAAGTCGAGCGGTTCAGGGTGCTCAACGGATTGGCGGCCAACGCCCAGGTGGTTCCGGGCGAGAAGTACAAAATCGTCGTTCGTGGCTGAACGTCAAAAGATTGAGGCGGCAGGTTGCCCTGCCGCCTCTACGTTGGGTTACGCCATCAACCCGCCATGGCGCTGCTGACGCTGCTGAACGTTGCGCTCAGCTGATCGCCAAGACTGGTCATTGCCGTAATCGCGGCGACCGCGATCAGGGCGGCGATGAGGCCGTATTCGATGGCGGTGGCGCCCTGCTCATCACGGAGCAGCTTGTTGAAAAGCTTCATGGTTCGTCTCCTGGTTCAGTCTTCGTACCCGACTTGACCCCCATTCCGCGGATCAAGCCTACCCATCGTAAATCGGCATTGGTTTAGAATGCCTAAACGTCACATGTTCGCCTCGACGTTCGACCTGACGAAGGCCCACATTCCGGTGTTTTCATCGGCCACCCCTTCAAGAGCGACAATCATGGCAATGACGATGAGTGCGACGATCAGACCGTACTCGATGGCGGTTGCCCCGCGATGATCTCGCAGTATCCGAGACAGGACGTGGACAATCCGCATCGATTTCCCCCCGGAACGTACGGTCCGATGCCTGGCTTTTCGCAGCGAGGTCCTAACGAAAGGTTGATGAGGGGCTGCGTAATGGAAAGAAGACCGACAGCCATGGAAGTCGTGGCGGCCGCCATCACGGATTGGGAGGATCGCTTGCTGCTACAGCAATGCCTCCCGCATAAACGTCATGCCGGGCTGTGGGAATTCCCCGGCGGAAAGGTCGAAAATGGCGAAACTCAACGGTTTGCGCTGTGCCGCGAGGTAAGTGAAGAACTCGGCGTCGCGCTTGCCGAAACCGATCTGGAGCCCGCGGGCTCGGCGAATGACCTCTCTGCCGATGATGGCCGCGAGATTGTCCTGTTCCTTTACACTTGCCGACAATGGTCCGGTGAGCCGCAAGGGCGCGAGGGCCAGAATTGGGGCTGGTTCACGCTCGACGAAGCCGCGCGGCTGCCGCTACCCCCCATGGATCGCATGTTGCTGAGCGGCCTTCGTTCGAAGTCGCTCTTCTAGTATTGCCAAGCTCCACCGCTCTCCTTATGTGGCGCCCTCCAAGCGCGCCCGTAGCTCAGCTGGATAGAGCACCAGACTACGAATCTGGGGGTCAGAGGTTCGAATCCTTTCGGGCGCGCCAATTCCCTCATAGACGCGGACGTGGACGGCGGTGCAGCTCGCCCGGCCCGATCGCCTTTGGGCGACGCCGCCGTCGGAACTGCGCTTTGGCTGGACTGTTCTCCCCTACACGCGACGTGGAGCGGCGGGCCGCGAGGCGCCGGAGAAGGGGCACTTGGCAGAAGTACTATCCGACGCCGACTTCGACAGATCGGAGGAACCGGGCGTCTGGCGCTTCGTGAGGGCCACGCGCGCCCACGTTATCGTCGATGCGGAGGCCTATTTCGACCTCATGCAGCAAGCGATGCTCAAGGCCCGACAGCGCATCCTGCTGATCGGGTGGGACTTCGATACGCGCATCCATCTCACCCACGGCCGCCGGTGGTGGCAGAAGGCCTGGAATAGAGAATTCCCATCGCGCCTCGGGGACTTCATCCCGTGGCTCAGCCGGCATCGTCCGGGGCTCGAGATTCGGATTCTCAAATGGGGCATCGGGGCACTCGAGATGCTTGGGCGCGGCTCCATGACGCTGGACTTGCTTCGCTGGGTGCCGCGCAAGCGGATCAACCTCGAGTTCGATAACGTTCACCCCGTGGGCTGCAGCCATCACCAGAAAATCGTCGTGATCGACGATTTGCTGGCCGTTTGCGGCGGCATCGACATGACCGACCGTCGCTGGGACACGCGCGAACATCTCGAGGATGACCCCCGGCGCAAGCGACCGGGCGGCGCGCGGTATGGTCCGTGGCACGACATGACGATGATGATCGAAGGGCCGGCTGCTGGCGCGCTGGACGAGCTTGCGCGCGATAGGTGGCGCCGCGCGGGGCACGATCCGCTCGAACCTCCCAGGCCATCGGAAGCGAGCGCCTGGCCCGATAAGCTCGAGGCGGAGTTCGAGAACGTCGAGATCGGGATCGCTCGTACACGCGCCGAATACGACGGCGATCCGGGGGTGCAGGAGATCGAGGAGCTCTTCCGACGCCAGATTGGCCGGGCCAAGAAGTTCATTTACGCCGAAAGCCAGTATTTCGCGTCGCGCACGGTTGCCGAGGCAATTTGCGAACGCCTCGCTTCGCCCGAGCCGCCCGAAATCGTGATCGTCAATCCGGAGACGGCCGACGGTTGGGTCGAATCCACCGTCATGGATCCGGCGCGCGCGCGGCTCGTCCAAGCGATCCGCAAGGCCGATCGTCACGGCCGATTCCACATCTTCATGCCGTACAGCGGCGAAACGCCCATCTACGTGCATGCCAAGCTGCTTATCGTCGACGACGAAATCCTGCGGATCGGCTCGGCCAATTTCAACAATCGTTCGATGGGGCTCGATAGCGAGTGCGATGTGTTCATCGATTGCGCCCGGCAGGCGAACAGCCACTGCGGCGACGCGATCCGGGCCCTGCGCTATTCGTTGCTGGCGGAACACTGCGGGCTTGAGGAGGGTGAGGTCGAGCCCTTGTTGGATCGCGCGGGATCGATGGCGGAAATGATCGCGTCACTTGATAAACGCCACCGACATCTCCGTCCTTTCGAGGTGCCCGAACTGTCCGATCTTGAGATCGAGATGGCCGACAGGCAAGTGCTCGATCCGGAAGAGCCTGCGGAGATGTTCACGATCAGGCCACCGAGGCGTGGCCTTTTGCGTCGGGGGGGCCTATTGGCGCGTGCCATCAACCGCGTGAAGAGGAAGCGCCGCGCGCAATGAGCAGTTTGGTGGGGCCCGACGAAGACGACCCGCGCGGAAAGCCGCCGGTGCCTGAGGAAGTGCAGGAAGCCGTTCGAACCCTGATCCGTTGGGCAGGGGACGATCCGAACCGGGAGGGGCTGGTCGACACGCCCAAGCGCGTCGCTCGCGCATGGAAGGAGTACTGCATCGGCTACACCGAGGATCCGTCGAGCCATCTCTCGCGGATGTTCGAGGAAGTCGGCGGTTACGACGAGATCGTGCTGCTCCGCGACATTCCTTTCCAGAGCCATTGCGAGCACCACATGGCGCCGATCATCGGCAAGGCGGCCATCGCCTACCTGCCTACCGACCGGGTGGTCGGCATATCGAAGCTCGCCCGCGTGCTCCATGCGTATGCGCGGCGCCTCCAAATCCAGGAGCGACTGACTGCGGAAGTGGCGCAATGCATCTGGAACGAGTTGCAGCCGAAAGGCGTGGCGGTTGTGATTGAGGCAAGCCACGCCTGCATGACGGCGCGTGGGGTTCGTACCCCAGGGGTAAACATGGTCACTAGCCGCGTGATGGGCATCTTCCGGCGCGACGACAAGAGCCGGCAGGAAGTCCTCAAGCTGATGGGATACTAGATGACCGCGCTTCTGGTTAAGGGAGGCAAGCGGCTGACCGGGCGGATCGAGCCGTCGGCCAACAAGAACGCGGTGCTGCCGGTGCTGTGCGCGACGCTGCTCAGCAACGCGCCGATCACGCTGCGCAACGTGCCCGAGATCACTGACGTGCTCCGCATCGTCGAATTCTTCGGCGAGCTTGGTTCGACGGTACGCTGGGACAAGCAGGCAAAGATCCTCGAGATCGACCATTCGACGGTCGCGCCGGGCGCGAGCGCCACCTTGCCGCAGGCGATGCGGGCCTCGATCATGATGATTCCGGGATTGCTTTCGCGTCTCGGGGAGGCTCGGCTCGAACACGAGGTAAAAGGGTGCACCCTCGGGGCGCGCGAGATCGATCCGCACGTCGCCGTGTTCCGCGCATTCGGCGCCGAGGTTTCGCAGAGCGGGCACGAGATCGTGTTCCGTTCGACGGGCCGTGGCCAAGCGACCAGGATGTGGCTCGAATATGCATCGGTCACCACCACCGAGAACTTCATCCTCAGCGCGCTGACGGTCAAAGGAACGTCCCAGATCGTGAACGCGGCCTGCGAGCCGCACGTGCAGGAGATGTGCAACTTTCTCGAGTTGCTGGGCGCCCGGATCGTGGGGAAGGGTACCTCGATGGTGTCGGTCGAGGGCGGAGTCGCGCTGGGCGGCGCAGACTATACTTTCGCCGACGATTTCCACGAGGTGGCCACGTTCCTGGCGCTCGCTGCCGTCACGGGCGGCGACATTTCCGTTCGCAACGATCACCCCGAACACTTTGATCTCATCGACCGCACATTCGCCAAGTTCGGCGCCGAGGTAAGGCACGAGAACGGCTGGTCTCGGCTGGCGGCGCCGGAGCGCCTGGTGGTCGAGGAGAACTTCACCTCACATCTGATCACCAAGGTCGAGGCTGCGCCGTGGCCCTATATTCCCGCGGACCTGCTGCCGATCTTCATCGCGCTCGGTGTCAAAGCCGAGGGGTCGGTCATGTTCTGGAACAAGGTCTACGAGGGCGGGCTGACCTGGCACACCGAGCTGTCGCTGTTCGGTGCCCATACGCTGTTGTGCGACCCGCATCGGCTGATCACCTTCGGCGGAGCCGAGCTCGCTCCCGCCACGGTTACCAGCCCATACATCATCCGTGTCGCGATCGCGTTGCTGATGGTGGCCTCGTCGGTCGAGGGCGAATCGACCATCCTAGATGCGGACCCGATCCGGCGCGCGCATCCGGGCTTCGTCGACAACTTCGTGTCGCTCGGCGCCGAAGTGCAATGGATGGATTAAGTTTTTCGGCGCGGAGTTGGGGCGGTCCGTCGCGCGCTTAGCTCGCCTCGCCGAACTCCGTTACGCGCTTGGCAACGTGCGCGGCCTCCGTGCGTAGTGCGGCTGAGTCCACACATTACGCGAGGAGCCGACCATGGCCGGAAATCACGACATCAAAGTGCTGAACAACCTCATCCGCACCACGCTCGACAGCTACAAGGGTTTCACCGATGCCTCCGAGGAAACCAGCAGCCAGCATAGCCAGTTCTTCGCGCAGATGGCGCAGGAACGCAGCCAGGTAGCCAGCCAGATGCAGGCGCAGGTCACGGCCTTGGGCGGCGATGCCGAGGACGACAGCAGCTTCACGGCGGCCGCTCATCGCGGTTTCATGGACCTCAAGCAGGCCGTGATGGGTAACAGCGACCAGGCCGTTATCGAGGAAGTCGAACGCGGCGAAGATTACATCAAGGAAAAGTTCGAAGCCGCGCTTCAGGATGACGAGCTTTCGCCAGAGACGCGCCAGGTCATCCAGCAGGCCTATCAGTCGGTCCGCCGCGGCCATGACCAGGCGAGCGCGCTGAAGCACCAGATGGAAGGTTAGACTTTACGAACTGAGGCGGAGCGGTTCCCCCGCCGAAGGGAAAGGGCGCCCGTTCGCGGCGCCCTTTCTATTATCCGTTAGAGCTGGCTGAGCATGTGCTCCGCGCTCGACACCTTGAAATCGCCCGGGGCCTCGACGTTGAGCTCTGTCACGACGCCATCGTCGACGATCATCGAGTAACGTTGCCCGCGCTTGCCCATCCCGAAGCCGCTGCCGTCCATGGTCAGGCCGACCGCCTCGGCGAACTCGCCGTTGCCATCGGCGAGCATGGTGATGTCCGAAGAACCGGAAGCCTTGTTCCAGGCGCCGAGCACGAAGGCATCATTCACCGCGGTAGCCACGATTTCGTCGATTCCCTTGGCCTTGAGATCGGCGGCCTTCTCGACGAAACCGGGCAAGTGCTTGGCCGAGCAGGTTGGGGTGAAGGCGCCCGGCACAGAGAATAGCGCGACCTTCTTGCCGGCGAAGTACTCGCGCGCCTGGACTTTCTCCGGGCCGTTCTCGGTCGCCTTGACCAAGGTTGCGTCCGGTATCTTGTCGCCCTTCGAAATCGTCATCTTCGCGTTTCCTTCCTGTCCCGTCCGACCGGAAGATAGGCCGTGCCGGGCTGCGTGCAACCGGCTAGGCTCGCCTGATGGTCAACGCGAACTCGCCAGGCATGGTTAACCGCGCTTTACCGTCGATGTTGAAGATTGAGTAAATTGCCCGCGCGAACCTTTCTTGAGGATGGACTCGTACGCGTGGAGAGGAGGGGAGAGCAGGACGGCCTGAGGCGGCCGCCCGCAGCATTCTGGCAACCGAACTGCGCGAAATGGTCTTCCTCCCGGCGCAAAGCCTGAGAGCGAGGAACGCGCCCGGCTAGGGAGGAAAGACTGCGGGCGGCGTCGGGCTACGGCGCCGCCCGTTTTTGTCTCCGTTCGTCACGCGACTTTACCACTGCCCGCATGCCGCGCTATGGCGCCCCTGAAATCGGCGTCGGCATGGAGCCCCGGCTGCGCCATCACCCCAAACAACAGGAGTGTTGCATGGCCACCGCTGCCGTCGTGGAAAACGATTACATCGTAAAGGACATTACCCTGGCCGATTACGGTCGGGCCGAAATCGCCATTGCCGAGACCGAGATGCCGGGCCTGATGGCGCTGCGCGAGGAGTATGGCGCATCGCAGCCGCTGAAGGGCGCGCGGATTACGGGCTCGCTGCACATGACGATCCAGACCGCGGTGCTGATCGAGACGCTCGAGGCGCTCGGCGCCGAGCTGCGCTGGGCGACCTGCAACATCTTCTCGACCCAAGATCACGCTGCGGCAGCGATCGCGGCGCGCGGGATACCGGTGTTCGCAGTCAAGGGCGAGAGCCTGGCCGAGTATTGGGATTACGTCGCCCGCATCTTCGACTGGGGCGACGACGAAACCTGCAACCTGATCCTCGACGACGGCGGCGACGCGACGATGTTCGCACTGTGGGGCGCGCGCGTCGAGGCGGGCGAGGAGCTGTTCGAGCCGTCGAATGCCGAAGAGGTCGAGTTCTGCCGTGCGCTCAACGCCTTTCTCAAGGCGAAGCCGGGTTACCTGACCAAGTCGGTCAAGGCGATTCACGGCGTCTCCGAAGAAACGACCACCGGCGTGCACCGCCTCTACAGCCTCGCCAAGCAGGGCAAGTTGCCGTTCCCGGCGATCAACGTGAACGACAGCGTGACCAAGTCCAAGTTCGACAACCTTTACGGCTGCAAGGAATCGCTGGTCGACGCGATCCGCCGTGCGACCGACGTGATGCTGGCGGGCAAGGTCGCTTGCGTTGCGGGCTTCGGCGACGTCGGCAAGGGTTCGGCAGACTCGCTTCGCAACGGCGGCGCCCGGGTCATGGTCACCGAAATAGACCCCATCTGCGCGCTCCAGGCCGCGATGGAGGGCTACGAGGTCGTGACGATGGAAGAAGCGGTCAAGCGCTGCGACATCTTCGTCACCGCCACCGGCAACGAGGACGTCATCACCGCCGAGCACATGAAGGCGATGAAGCCGATGGCGATCGTCTGCAACATCGGCCACTTCGACAGCGAGATCCAGATCGCCGCGCTGAGCAACTACGACTGGAAGGAAATCAAGCCGGGCACCGACCTGGTGACCTTCCCCGATGGCAAGTCGATCATCATCCTCGCGCAGGGCCGTCTGGTGAACCTCGGCTGCGCCACCGGCCACCCAAGCTTCGTGATGAGCTGCAGCTTTACTAATCAGGTGCTGGCGCAGATCGAGCTTTTCACCAAGGGCAGCGAATACCAGAACGACGTTTACGTGCTGCCCAAGCATCTAGACGAGAAGGTCGCCGCGCTGCATCTCGACAAGCTCGGCGCCCAGCTCACCAAGCTCAGCCAGAAGCAGGCCGACTACATCGGCGTTCCAGTGGCGGGGCCGTTCAAGCCGGATCACTACCGCTACTGATCCGCTTCGCCATTCGGCGAACGCGAGTGGACTTGGCAGGGCCCTTTCCCCAGGGGGAGGGCCCTGTTTCGCTGCAGGCCAGCAGCCCGTCGTGACGGCCCCTCGCATCGTCTCGCGGTTCACCTGAGGGCAAGCTCCGGCGGTGGATTTCGCCGGCGCGCATTGGTCGCACGCGAAAGGAACCGTAATGAAGAAGATCGTCACTCTCGCCGCCGTTGCGGCGGGCTTGTCCGCCAGTCCGGCCTTGGCCCAGAGTGCTTCCCCGGGTGGATTCTACATTGGAGCCCTGGGCGGCTACGAAGGCATCGACGTTGAATCAGCCGACGGGTCCGTCAGCGCCGACGCGGATTCCGCGGTCTATGGCGTTAATGTCGGCTATGACCTCAGCCTCGGCAGCGCATTCGTAGGCATCGAAGGCGAGCTTTCCACCAGCAGCGGCGACACCGAATTCCCCGACAGCTTCACAGGCGCACGCGAGGGGCTGGAAGCGAACGGACAGTACTACATCGGTGCGCGCGCGGGCGTGGCGCTTACCCCTGGCATCGCGGCTTATGGCAAGGTGGGCTACACTTCGCTCGACACGAAGGCGTTCACCTCTTCGGGCTCGCTCGACGAGCTCGAGGACAATGCCGGCGGCCTTCGCTTCGGCGGCGGTGTGCAAGTGCAGCTTCCCGGGCCGCTCGAGGCCCGCGTGGAGTATCGTCGATCGAAGTATAAGGACTTGATCGACGGCACATTTGGCGACGCCACCACCGACCAAGTGGTCGCAGGCGTGGGTGTCAGGTTCTAACGAGGGAACGGCCCGGCGACGATGCGCGCCGGGCCGGCATTCCGCGTCGCGTTCTGGTGGACGCGACGATTCACGGACCTGGTCGGCACGAGCCATCGGCTTCGAGTATGGTCGAGGTTTCGAGCTCGCGAATGTATTCGCGCGCGATTTCCCAGTCTCGTAGGTCGGTGAGGGAAGCTGTGGCGGTGCGGAGGCGAATGGCGACAGCTGCTTTGTCTTTGAAGTCGGTCAAGTGCGATCCCTTCCCAATCGGCCCCCTGCCAACCAGGTTCTAGCACCTGATTCATCGTGGCGGCTCTCAGTCCACCTCGCTTTTGGGGCGACCGGACTCAATCTTGGTGCCGAAGCCACTCGCGCGGGCCGGGTCAGGATGCCGCTCGCGTTATCACCGCACGATCCATGGCTTTCCGCAGAGGGCCATTGCATCCCTTTCACGCCGCTCATAGCTGGTGACCATGGAACTCTCGCCTACTGCGCTGGTCCTGCTCGGCTTGCTGTTGGCGGCTTGGACATTCGGGGCGGTTTGGCTGGTGTTATCGGCACAAGGCCGCGCGCGGCAGACCCGGACCGTTCGCACGACGGCTCGCCGCCTGACCCGCATGATCGACGACTCACCAGCGGTTCCCTTACTCGTCAAAGCGGACGGGAAGATCGAAGGCCCGCCCCGGCTTGCCGCCTGGTTAGGTCTCGACGAGTTGCCGGGGTTTCTCAGCGAGCTGGACGGAGGGGAAGTGGGCCTCGCGGCCCATGATCTCGAGCAGCTGCGCGATGCGGTGCGAAAGACCCAGAAGACAGCGACCCCGTTCAGCATGGTCGTCACGCCGCGCGCCTCGAACAAGAGCCTGTGCTTGCGCGGGCATCTCGCTGACCCCGTGGTTGCGGCCAATGGCGCGGCTGTCGTGTGGTGGTTCGATTTCTCGGACAGCCAGGTCGAGCTCGCTCAGCTTCGGACCGAGACTGAGCGTGCCAGGAACGATTTTGCGGCGCTAGTGGGGCTGATCGAAGCCGCGCCCACCCCGATGTGGTTCCGCGGACCCGACATGAAACTGCGGCTGGTAAACACCGCGTATGTCGAGGCGGTCGGCGCTCCCAGCGCCGATGACGCGGTCGCGCAACAGTGCGAATTGATCGAACCCGTCGACGGCCTGACGGCGGCGCAAGTGGCGAAGCAGGCGCACGACAAGGACTTGCCGGTCGAGCGCATTGTCCAGGCGACCGTCGGGACCCAGCGCCGCGCACTCAAGGTCAGCGATCTGCCGCTCGGACGGGAAGGCGTGGCCGGCTATGCGATCGACATCGAGGAGATGGAGGAGCAGGCGCGGGAGTTCCGGGCGTTTCGCGAGGCGCAGCGATCGATGCTCGACATGCTGTCGATCGGCGTGGCGCAATTCGACGCAGAACGGCGACTCTCGTTTGCCAATCAGCCCTTTCAGCGTCTGTTCGCCTTACCCCCGGCGGTTCGCCTCGATCCGCTCGAGTTCGACCGCTTCCTCGATGTTGCGCGCGATGCCGGACGATTGCCTGAGGTGCGGGATTTCCCCGCGTGGCGACGCGAGCTGGGTGCTTGGTTCACTGCCGGTGAGGCCAGGGAGGATGCGTGGACGCTGTCCGACGGCACACACCTGAGGATCGTGGCCCAGCCCATGCCCGATGGCGGACTCGTGCTCATCGCCGAGGACCGATCGGAACAGCTGGCGCTTTCAGCCGGACGTGACACGCTGCTTCGTACGCGTACGGCGACGTTCGACAGCCTGTTCGAATCGCTGGCGGTGTTCGCGCCGGACGGTCGCATGCAATTGTGGAACCGGCTGTTCCCGGAGATCTGGGGTTTGCCCGAGGAATGGCTCGACGAGCATCCGCGAATCGAGGAGGTCATCGAGCGGATCGGGGCCTCGCTCGCGCGACCGGCGCAGCGCCAGGCGATTGGCGAGGTTGTGCGCGCGGCCACGCTCGACCGGAAGCAGCGCGGGGGAAGAGTGGAGCTGGCCGATGGGCGGACGCTCGAATTCGCCGGGGTTCCGCTGCCCGACGGCAACGGGCTGCTGACCGTCCTCGATGTCACCGACAGCAAGAAGGCCGAGGATGCGCTGCGCGAGCGGAATGCCGCGCTCGAGGAGGCCGACGCGGTCAAGACGCGATTCCTTGCCAACATGAGCTACGAGTTCCGCACGCCGCTGACCTCGATCGGCGGCTTCGCCGAGTTGCTGCAGAGCGGCATCGCCGGCGAGCTCAGCGAGCAGGCGCACGAGTACGTCGCGGCGATCCTGGCCGCGGTCGAGCGGCTGCGCGGGCAAATCGAGAGCGTGCTCGACCTCACGCAGAGCGAGGCCGGCCTGTTGCCGCTGGCGGCGGAGGAGATCGAGCTGCTGCCGTTCGTCACCCGGGTGGTGCGCGAGCGCGAGGAGGCGCTCGAGGGCAAGGGCCTGACGCTCGACCTGCGCGGCGACAAGAGCAGCGGCAAGATCATGGCCGACACCCGCCAGCTCGGCCGGGCGATCGGCAACCTGCTCGACAACGCGATCCATGCGACTCCGTCCGGCGGGCGCATCCTGGTCGCGCTGTCGCGACGCAAGCAGGGGGCACGGATCGTCATTTCCGACAACGGCGAAGGCATGAAGCCGAGCGAGCTGGCACGGGCGATGGACGGGTACCGCCTCGGCGCTGACGGCAAGCCCGAAGCGCGGCGCGGGGGCCTCGGCCTGCCGCTGGCGCGCCAGCTGATCGAGGCCCACGGCGGTCGGCTCGACATGCAGTCGGAGAAGGGCGCCGGGACCACCGCGACGATCACGCTGCCGTGAACCGCCGCGTGCCGTGACGGTCGACCTGCCCGACCTCGCCTCGATGGAGGCCTTCGGGACGCGCATCGCCGCGCGGATTCGTCGGGACGACGTGGTCGCGCTGTCCGGCGGGCTCGGCGCGGGAAAGACCACGCTGGCGCGGGCGATCATCGACGCCCTCGGGCACCGGGGGGAGGTTCCCTCGCCGACGTTCACGATCGTCGAGACCTACGGTCCGCCCGACGTGCGGCTGCCGCTGGTCCATGCCGACTTCTACCGACTCGAACGGCGCGGCGAAGCCGACGAGCTGGGGCTCGACGACTATCGTCACGGCGCGGCGCTGATCGCCGAGTGGCCCGAGCGCATCGGCGGCTTCGCGGCCGAGCCGGGTTGCCTCGCAATCACGCTGGAAATCCACGGCGAGGGACGCAGGGCGATTGTCGAACCGGGCGCCGATTGGCTAGGGCGCCTGCCATGAACGACGGGCTGCCCGCGGGGCTGGACGAATTCCTCGAGCAGGCGGGCTGGGGCGGGGCGCAAGTCGAGCCGCTGCCCGGCGACGCCAGCTTCCGGCGCTACTTCCGGGTGCGCAAGCGCGGCGAGCGGGCGATGCTGATGGATGCGCCGCCGCCGCACGAGGATCCGCGGCCGTTCCTCCACGTCGGCAAGTGGCTGTGCGACCGGGGATTGCGCGCGCCGGCGATTTACGCCGAGCGGCCCGAGCAGGGCCTCGTGCTGATCGAGGACTTCGGCAATGACCGGATGCGCGACTGGCTCGACGACCATCCGCAGGCCGAGGAAGCGACTTATGCGCGGGCGATCGATGCGCTGGTCGCGCTGCATCGCCAGCCGCCGGGACCGTTCGACCCGTACGACATGGACGTCTACCAGCGCGAGGCCGGGCTGTTCGTCGAGTGGTACTGCCCGGCGATGGCGCTCGAGGTCGACGCGGCCGGCTGGCGCGCCGCCTGGGATGCGGTGCTCGAGCCGATGCTGCCGCGGCAGCAGCCCGGGGTCACCGTGCTGCGCGACTATCATGCCGAAAACATCATGCTGCTCGCCGACGGCGAACAGGGGCTGATCGACTTCCAGGACGCGCTCGTCGGGCACCCGGCGTACGACCTCGTCTCGCTGCTGCAGGATGCCCGGCGCGACGTCGATCCGACGCTCGAGCGCCGCATGCTCGACCGGTACCTCGCGCAGGCCGCGGGCGGGGCCGAGTTCGAGGCCGACTACGCCCGCCTCGGCGCGCAGCGCAACGCCAAGATCGTCGGCATCTTCGCGCGCCTGTGGCGGCGCGACGGCAAGCCGCGTTACCTGCCGATGATCCCGCGGGTCTGGCGGGCGATGGAGCGCGATCTCGTCCACCCGGCGCTGGCGCCGGTCGCCGAGTGGTTCGCCGCCAACATCCCGCAGCCGCTGCGCGACGGCGGCGGGGGCGAGATTCGATGAAGCCGCTCGTCACCGATGCGGCGATGGTCATGGCCGCCGGCCTCGGCACGCGCATGCGCCCGCTGACCGACACGCGCCCGAAGCCGCTTGTGTCCGTCGCCGGGAAGCCGCTGATCGACCACGCGCTCGACCGGCTGGCCGAAGCGGGCATCGCCCGGGCGGTGGTCAACGTGCACCACTTCGCCGATGCAGTCGAAGCGCATGTCCGCGAGCGGACCGTGCCGCAGGTGACGATTTCCGACGAGCGCGACCAGTTGCTCGAGACCGGCGGCGGGATGGTCAAGGCGCAGCCCCTGCTGCCCGAACCATTCTTCTGCGTGAACAGCGACAATATCTGGCTCGACGGGCCGAGGAACGCCTTCCACGAGCTGTCGGACGCGTGGGACCCGCAGCGGATGGACGCGCTGCTGCTGTTGGTGGCGCATACCCGTGCGTGCAACTTCGCCGGTACCGGCGACTTCCACATGGATGGGCGCGGCCGGCTCTCGCGCCGCCGCGCCGCCCGCGTCGCGCCGTTCATCTTCACCGGGATCCAGCTGGTCGCCAAGCGCCTGCTGCGCGACGCGCCGGACGGACCGTTTTCGACCAACCTGCTGTGGGACCGGGCGATCGAGGAACGACGGCTCTACGGGATGGCTTTCACCGGGCTGTGGTTCGAGGTCGGCACGCCCGAGGCGATCCGCCCGACCGAGGCGGTGCTGGCCGGTGGCTGAGGCCGCCCGCCCGAAGATCTACTCGATCGCCGCGCACCGCGGGTTCGCCGATGCGCTCGTGGCGGGGCTCGTGCCGCGGTACGCCGAACCCGATCTCGGGCTGGCGCGGCTGACACTGCTGTTGCCGAGCCGCCGCGCCGTCCGGACGGTCACCGAGGCGTTCATCCGCCACTCGGGGCAACGCGCTGCGGCAGGGTCGGGAGCGGAGCCTTCGGCAGGCTTGGGGCAAGGCTTGCTGATGCCGCGGATGGCGGTGGTCGGCGATCTCGACCTCGACGAGACACTCGGGCCGCTGCTCGACCCGCTCGGGGCGGGGGCTGAGATTCCGCCGGCGGTCGACGTGACCTATCGCTGGCTGCGGCTGGCCGAGCTGATCCGCGCCGAGCGGCCCGACTTGAAAGGCGCAGCGCTGCTGCGCCTGGCGCAGGAACTGGCGCGGGCGATGGACCGGCTGCTGGTCGAGGAGATCGGGCCCGAGGAACTGTGGCAAGAGCGCGTGCTCGGGCTGCTCGGCGACCTGGCCGATCACTGGAAGCACGGGCTGCGGTTGTTCATCGCGGTGCAGGACCGCTGGCTCGCCGAGCTGCAGGCGCGCGGCGAAGTCGATCCGGCCGACCGGTTCAACAAGCTGTTCCGCCATGCCGCGCAGCGCTGGCGCGAGTCGCCGCCCGAGACGCCGGTCGTCGCGGCGGGGATCACCAGCGCCTCGAAGGGGCTGGCGGCGCTGCTGCGGCGCATCGCGCGGATGCCGACCGGCGCGGTGGTGCTGCCCGACCTCGATCTGTCGCTTGGCGCCGAAGCGTGGGACGAGCTCGGCGCGGCGGGCGCGCGTGATGCCGACCCGCCGATCGGCCGCGACGATGCAGTGACGCACCCGCAGTACCATCTGAAGCTGCTGCTCAACCGGCTGTGGGTTTCGCGCGACGAGGTCCAGCCGTGGCACAGGGCGGGGCTCGGCAAGGGGCCGCCCGAGCGAAGCCATGCGATTTCGAGCCTGTTCCTGCCCTCCCAGGCGAGCCGGTCGTGGGTCGACTTGCCGGCCGAGCGGCGACGCCTCTCGGGCGTGCGGCTGATGGAGACCGCCAATCCCGAGGAGGAAGGGCAGGCGGTCGCGCTGCTCGTACGGCAGGCGCTCGAGGTGCCCGAGAAGCGCGTCGCGGTGATCACACCCGATCGCGGGCTCGCCGCGCGCGTCGTGCAGCACTTGCGGCGGTGGAACATCGAGGCAGACGACACCGCCGGCCGCCCTCTGTCGCAGACCGCAGCGGGGCGGGTCCTGCTCCTTCTGGCGGAAGTGGCCGCGGAGGGCGCTTCGCCGGTCGCGCTGATGGCGCTGCTCGAGCATCCGTTGGTTCGCGCGGGCGAGGGGCGCGCGGCCTGGCTCGAGCGGGCGCGGGGGTTCGAGCTGGCGTTGCGCGGGCCGCGGCGCGAACCCGGACTGGAGTCGGTGCGGGCGGTGTCCGACGAGGCCAACCTCGGCGCCTGGTGGGCCGAGGTCGAGGCGGTACTGGCGCCGCTGATGAGCGATGGCCAGCCGCCGCTCGCCGACCTCCTCGACCGGCTCGCGGCGGCGGGCGAGGCGCTGTGCGGAACCGGCCTGTGGGACCAGGCCGACGGGCGCGCGCTGTCGGCGTTCCTCGACGGCCTGCGCGCACCGGCGCGCGAAGTCGGCACCATGCTCGAGCCCGCCGAGCTGCCGGCGGTGTTGCGCGAGGCGATGGACCGTGTCGCGGTGCGTCCCCCGTGGGGTGGACACCCGCGCGTGGCGATCTACGGCCTGCTCGAATCGCGCATGACGCGCGCCGACCTGACGATCTGCGCCGGGCTCAACGAGGGCACCTGGCCGGGCGCGGCGGCGCACGACCCGCTGCTCGCGCCCGCGGTGCTGCGCGCCCTCGGCG
>JAEZCZ010000099.1 GCA_023433305.1 Pseudomonadota bacterium
ATATCCCCCCCGGGGGGGGCCCCCGCCCCCCCCCCCCTTTCCTTTGCACGCAACCGC
This sequence comes from Pseudomonadota bacterium, assembly GCA_023433305.1. Lineage (GTDB taxonomy): Bacteria > Pseudomonadota > Alphaproteobacteria > Sphingomonadales > Sphingomonadaceae > Croceibacterium_A. The sequence goes on from JAEZCZ010000099.1 coordinate 58, forward strand.
CGGGGTCAGAAGGCGACCTGATCGCCGCCTTTCAGTCCGAGCATCTCGCGCGCCTCGGCCGGTGTGGCGATCTCCCGTCCGAGCGCTTCGAGAATCGTGCGGATCTTGGCTACCTGATCGGCATTGGAACGAGCCAGCTCGCCGCGACCGATGAACAGGCTGTCCTCGAGCCCGACGCGCACGTTGCCTCCGAGGAGTGCCGACTGCGTGCAAAACTGGAGCTGGTGCTTGCCGGCCGCGAAGGCGGAGAAGACGTAATCGTCGCCGAACAGGCTGTCGGCGATGGTCACCATGTGCGCGAGGTTGCGCACGTCGGCCCCGATCCCGCCGAGGATCCCAAATACCCCCTGGATCAGGAACGGCGGCTCGATCAGCTGGCGGTCGGCGAAGTGCGCAAGCGTGTAGAGGTGGCCGATGTCATAGCACTCGAACTCGAAGCGCGTGCCGTAGGCGCGGCCGACCTCGGTCATGATCCGCTCGATGAAGATGTTGTCGTTGTACATGATCCGGCCGCGCGAGGTTTCGACGTACTCGCGCTCCCAATCATGCTGCCATTGCCCGACCCGCTTCCCCGCGGCCGAGAAGTCGAAGATCAGCGGCCCCATGTTGAGCGAGCACAGCTCCGGCTGCGCCGCGTGCGCACCTTCGAGCCGGTCGTCGAGGCCCATAGTCGCGGAGCCACCGGTCGAAACGTTGATCACCGCGTCCGTCGCCTGCTTGATGCGCGGCAGGAAGGCCATGAAGTCCTCGGCGCGCGGGCTCGGGCTTCCATCCACGGGCGAGCGGGCATGGAGGTGGAGGATCGCTGCTCCGGCCTCGGCCGCGGCGATCGCCTGCTCGGCGATCTGATCGGCGGTCACCGGCAAGTGCGGCGACATCGACGGCGTGTGGATCGAGCCGGTCGGCGCGCAGGTGATGATGGCCTTGGCGGACTTGCGCATTCCCCGTGCTCCTACAGGCCGGCTTGGCAGACGTATTTGACGTTGAGGTATTCCTCGAGCCCATGGTGCGAGCCTTCCTTGCCGAGGCCCGACATCTTGACGCCCCCGAACGGCGCGTGGGGCGAGGAGATCAGCCCGGTGTTGATGCCGACCATGCCGCTTTCGAGCCCGCGCGTAGCGCGCTCGATCGTCGCCGGATCCTGCGAGCAGACATAGGCGGCGAGGCCAAACGGGGTGGCATTGGCAAGCGCAAGGCCTTCCTCGAGCGTACCGAAGCCGATAACCCCGGCGAGCGGCCCGAAGGTTTCCTCGCGCGCCAGCATCGCGTGGGCAGGAACATCGGCCAGCAAGGTCGGCGCGAACAGCCTGTCCTTGACCTCTCCCCCCGCGAGCGAGCGGGCGCCGCGGCTGACCGCATCCTCGCGGTGCTCGGCGACTTTCTCGATCGCGGCCCCGTCGATCAGCGGACCGATATCGCTTGCCGCATCGAACCCGTCGCCCGCGCGCATTCCGCCTACCTTCTCGGCAAAGGCAGCGAGGAAGCGGTCGCGGATCGCGTCCTGCACGTAGATGCGGTTCGCGGCGATGCAGCTCTGGCCACCGTTGCGGAACTTCGCGACCAGCGCCGTCTCCACCGCGACCTCGAGATCGGCATCATCGAAGATCAGCAGCGGCGCATTGCCGCCCAATTCGAGTCCGAGCTTCTTCATCGTGCCCGCGCAGTCGCGATAGAGCTGCACTCCGATCTCGGTCGAGCCTGTGAAGGAGAGCTTGCGGACGATCGGAGAGGCGGTCAGGACCCCGCCGATCTCCCGCGCCGATCCGGTCAGGATGTTGAACACGCCGGCCGGCAGGCCGGCCTCCTCGCCCAGCTTGGCGAAAGCGAGCGCGGTCAGCGGGGTCTGGCTGGCAGGCTTGGCCACCATCGTGCAGCCCGCCGCCAACGCCGGGCCGGCCTTGCGGGTCAGCATTGCGAGCGGAAAGTTCCACGGGGTGATCGCGGCGCAGACTCCCACCGGCTCGCGCTGCGCCATCATTCGCCGGCCGGGCACCGGAGCGGGAATGATCTCGCCGAGCGCGCGGGTCGCCTCGTCGGCGTAGAACTCCATGAACCCCGCGCCGTAATCGAACTCGCCTTGCGCTTCCTTCAGCGTCTTGCCGTTTTCGCGCACGATCAGCCGGGCGATGTCGTCGCGATGTCGCTCAAGCAGCTCGAACCACCGCCGCAGGACCTTGCCACGCTCGCGCGCCGGACGCGCAGCCCAGGCGGGCAATGCCTCGGCGGCGGCAGCAACCGCTCGCTCGGTTTCCGACGCGCCCAGGTTGGGTACTTCGGCGAAATCGCTCATGGTGAAGGGGTCCTCGATCCCGATGGGGTCGCGGCGTCCTTCCACCCATTCGCCGTCGATCAGCGCGCGAGTGACCAGCAGGTCGGCTTCCTCGAGCGCGCCGCGCGCGTCGCTCACTTGTCGTCGCCCAGGTCGGGGTTGGTGATCGGCGTGTCGCCTTCGAACAAGTGCTCGAAGCGGCGATAGGTACACAGCCAGCGTCCGTCGCGCAGCACATAGCGGTCGGTGGCGAGCGAGATCGTGATCGGGGGATGCGTCGGCAAAGTCTTCACGCCGTTGGCGGCGTAGAGGAACAGGAAGTTGGTGGCCTCCGCGGTGCCCTCCCCGGTGAACCACGCGCGGAAGTTGGTGAACGAATGGACCGAGAGGCGCGGCCCCTGCTCGCGTCGCCAGTCGTAGAATTGCTGGATCTTGGCCCGGCCCTCGTAGGATGCGAACTGCCCCTGGAACACCGCGTCCTCGGTGTAATAGGGGCTGGCATCGCGCCCGCCGTTGAAATCGATCTCGTGCCAATAGTCTGCGAGCTGGAGCGCCAGCCGCTGGTTGAGCTCGAGCACATCCTGGTCTGTCACGCGAATCTCCGCCTTGCGAGGTCTCCCCTCGCGCTGTCACGGATCACGCGGACGTGCTTGCCCGATCGGGCAGGCGAACTTGCGCCAGACGGCGGCTCAATTGGTCGCGCGGCGCCGGTACTCGCGCGGCGCCATGCCGAACTGATCGTGGAAACTGCGCGTGAAATGCGCCGCGCTGTTGAACCCCCAGGCAAAAGCGATCTCGGTTAGCGTATGACCGGCCCAGGACGGATTGCATATCTGCTTCGCGCATTCCTCGAGCCGGCGCCGGATGATGTAGGCAGAGACCTTCTCGCCCGTGCTCGCAAAGACTGTGCGCAAGTAGCGCGGCGAAATGCGCAGCCCTTCCGCGATGCTGGCCGGCGAAAGCTTCGGGTCGCGCAGTCGGTCCTCGATATAGCGCACGACCTCGGCCTGCCTCCCCCGCAGCACGGCGGATACGTCGGGCTGCTGATCGAAACCGATCGCATACGACATCGACAGCATTTCGAGCAGATGGCGCGCGAAACGCTCGTCATAGACCGAGGTGAAACCGGTCTGGAGCTTGGTATGCAGCTTCTCGACCATCGCCGACATCGCGGCGGTCAGTCCCACGTCGCTGCGCAGGTGCATGCCGCAGAACTGCTCGGGACAGGGCAAGTGCTCCTTCAGCGTCGAGGCGCCGATGCGCAACATGATCACCACGCTGTCGTCCTCGACGGTGAAGTTGTGCGGCGCGTAGCTGTCGCACAACGCGAAGTCGCCCTCCGTCAGCCGCGCCTCCTGACCGCAGTGGTTGAACACGCTGCTGCCGCGCGCCTGCAGCAGGAAGGAATAGAGCCGGGGCGAACCGTGGATGATGTGCTGCCGGGTGCGCTCGATATTGCTTCGGTTCGCGCTCATTCGGGCGAACTGGATCGGCCCGAGGCGGCCCAGGGTAAGCTGCGCGGCGAAACCCTGGCGGTCCGCCGGCGTAAAATCGACCGAGTTGAGCTGGCTCGAATAGAGCGCGTTCCAGGCCGCGGCGCGCGTGGCCAACGGCAGGGCGTCCGAGCTGTAGGATTCCATCTTTGTCTCTCTCCCGGCGGAGACCTTCCAGGGCCTCTCTCCGTTTGTGGCAAGGCTCGCTCAATTCGGCCTGCCTGGCAACCCTTCCTTCATGCGCCGCCCGCCACGGGGAGGTTGGCGCCGGTGATGTAAGACGCGGCGTCCGATGCGAGGAACAGGACCGCCTCGGCTATTTCGGATGGGTCGGCGACCCGCTGCATCGGCACCATGGCCGCGCCCTTGGCCTGCCGCTCCGCACTCAGCATTTCGGTGGCAACGGGGCCCGGAGAAACGCAGTTCACCCGGATGCCCTGCCCCGCCACTTCGCGCGACAGGCCGATGCACAAGCTGTTGAGCCCGCCTTTCGACGCCGCGTACCAGACGTACTCTCCCGCAGATCCGCGGTCGGCCGCGCGCGAGGAGACCAGGGTGATCGAGCCGCCGCTGGTCGCCATCGCCCGCACCGCTTCGCGTGCGCAAAGCATGGCGCCGGTGAGGTTCACGTCGATGACCTGACGGAGCGTCTCGGCGGTCACTTCGGCGAGCGGTGAGGCTGCACCGGTGATGCCGCTCGAATAGACCAGCCCTCCCAACGGCCCGAGCTCCTCCGCATGGCCGAACAGCGCGATAATGTCGGCTTCGCTGGATACGTCGCAGCGCAGTGCCTTCGACTTGCCGCCTGCGGCCTCGATGTCCCGCACCACCGCGGCTGCATCGTCGGCTCGCGCCGCGTAAGTCAGCACCACCGTCCAGCCCCGCTCCGCCGCCAGGCGTGCCACCGCCGCGCCGATCCCTCGGCTGCCGCCGACCACGACCATGACCTTATTCGGCAAGCGCAGGCTCCCGCTCTTCCAGGTCCTCGAGCGACTGCAGCTGCCGCCCGGCCGTCTCGGGCAGCAGCAGCGTCGCGACCAGCGCGCAACCGATACCAGAGATCGCCACCACCGCCATCGCCGCACCCAGTGGAATGCTCATCGCCACGAAGGGCACCGTCATGATGAACAGCGCGCTCGAGGCGCGGCCGAAGTTGTAGGCGAACGCCTGGCCGGTGCCGCGCAGCTCGGTCGGGAACAGCTCGGTGAAATAGGGCCCGAAGCTGGCATAGATGCCGAACTGGAAGAAGCCGTAGATCATGCCGAGCGGGATCAACGCGTAGAGGTTACCGCCCCAGGGCCCGAACAGATAGATGGTGGAGGATACGACGAAGCCGAGACCAAACAGGCGGAAGGCGTTGCGCCGCCCGACGATGTCGGAAACGAACGCGTTCACCAGGAATCCGAAGAAGCCCCCGAGGCTGTTGAACATCACGCACCAGCCGGCAAGCGCCGTCCCGATCCCACGCTCGTCGGCCAGGAACGTGGTCAGGTAATTGCTAACGGCAAAGCCGGCCCCCTGCGCCCCCAGCGCCAGCAGCGAGGCGAGGATGGTGATGCGGATCACGTTCGGTCGGAAGATGCTGGCGAGGCTGGTGCGCTCGCCCCGCTGCTTCGAGCGGGCGAGGGCCTGCTTGAATATCTCGGAATCGTCCGAACCGCGGCGAATGAAGAAGATCAGGAACGCCGGCAGGATGCCGACCCAGAAGGCCACGCGCCAGCCGATATCGGGCGGAAGCGCCGAGGCGAGCGGGCCCGCGATCAACGCCGCGATGCCCGAGCCGACCGCCGCGCCGCTGTGCAGCGTGCCCAGCGCCTTGCCGCGGTCTTTCGCCGAGACGATCTCGCCCAGCAGCACCGCGCCCACCGCCCATTCCGCGCCGAAACCGATGCCTTGCAGCACTCGGATGGTAAGAAGCTGCTCGTAGCTTTGCGCGAAGCCGGACGCGAAAGCGAAGAACGAGAACCACAGGATCGTGATCTGAAGGATCCGCGCGCGCCCGAACCGGTCACACAGCCATCCGCCGATCCAACCCCCGATCGCCGCCGAGAAATAGCTGGCGCTGGCGATGGTGCCCGCCTCGGTCAGCGTCATGCCGAGGCCGACGATCAGCAGCGGTATCAGGTACTGGTAGACGAGCCCGTCGGCGCTATCCATCGCCCAGCCGGCGCTGCAGGTCCAGAACACCCGCCGTGTCTTGCGGTCCGCCTCGCGGTACCAGCCGAACATCCCCGCCATGCTACAGAGCCGCCTCGTAAATTCGCAGCGCGTCGGCTTCGGTCACCTCGCGCGGATTGTTCTTGAGCAGGCGTTGCACGGTCATGGCCGACGCCGCCATCTTCGGGAGCGCGTTATGCCCGATGCCGATGTCGGACAGGCGGCGGTCGATGTGGCAGCTTTCCGAGAGACGCTCGACCCGTTCGACGCCCGCCTTGGCATCGGCGGCGGCATCGCCGGACGGGGTTTCGCCAAGCGCATGGCCAATTGCGGCATAGCGTTCCGGAGCGGCTTCGATGTTGAAGCGCATCACGTGCGGCAGCAGCAGCGAGTTGGCGACGCCGTGCGCGACGTGGAACTCGCCGCCCAGCGGATAAGCCAGTGCGTGAACCGCGGCGGTATTGACTGGCCCGAGGCACAGCCCGCCGAGATGACTCGCCAGCAACATCGCCTCGCGCGCGGCGATATTCTCCGGCTCGCGCACCGCGGTCTCGAGATTGCCCGCGATCAGCCGAATTCCTTCGAGAGCCCAGGTATCGACCAGCGGATGCGCGAAGCGGTTGGCATAGGCCTCGATGCAGTGCGTCAACGCATCGATGCCCGTCGCGGCCGTGACGCGCGCCGGCATCGTTACCGTCAGCTGCGGATCGAGATAGGCGAAATCGGGCACGAGGTGCGGGCTCACGACCCCCTTCTTGAGTTCCGCCTCCTCGTCCTCGACGATCGCGATCGGTGTCGCCTCGCTGCCCGTTCCCGCTGTGGTCGGCACGCAGGCGAGCGGCAGTCCGCGCCCGGCAAGAAGCCCGATGCCGACTGTCTCGTCGAAGGTCTGCCGGCCATCGACAAGCGCGGCGACGAGCTTGGCGACATCCATCGCACTGCCGCCGCCGAAACCTATGACGAAATCGGCGCGGTGAAGACGGGCGGCCGAGAGCGCATCGTCGAGATGTTTCCGCGTCGGCTCCCCGTCCGGCCCGGCCCAGACCTCGCATTCGATCCCTTGCGCGGCCAGCGGCTTGCGCACGGCCTCGGCAAGCGGCGCGATGGGCGCCGAGGTGGCGATGAACACCCGGCGCGCTCCGGCGGCCGCGCAGTCGTCCGCACAGCTCTCAATGCTGCCGAGCCCCATGCGCACGGTGCGCACAAGGCACAGATCCATCATCCTCGCCATCGCATCGGAATCCCTCAAGCCGATCGCGTTATGCGCTGCCCGCCGTCCCAGGAGCTTGCTTCAAACGGCACAGAGAGTTGCAGACGCGCGGTGGC
>JAEZCZ010000106.1 GCA_023433305.1 Pseudomonadota bacterium
CCCCCGCCGCCGGCCCCGCCGCCGCCTTCGCAGGCTCGTGGCGCCACGCCCGACGGCCTCGCCGGCTGGTCGCGGCGCATCCAGGAAAACTATCCCACTCGCGCGGTTCGCGACGAGATCGAAGGGCGCGTCGGCGTGCGCGTGACGGTCGGCCCGAACGGCCGCGTCTCGGAATGCAGCGTCACCTCCTCGAGTGGATCGTCGATCCTCGACAATGCCGCGTGCGAAGGCATGCAGCGTTATGCGCGTTTCAATCCGGCGCTCGACGCGGCCGGTAACGAAACGTCGGGCAGCTACTCGACGACCATCGTCTACGATTTGAACTAACCCATCAGATTTTCCGAAGAGAGGAATACCCGCATGCTTTTTGAACTCCTGGCCGCGGCAGGCGGCGAAGCCCCCCAGACCAAGTTCGGGTTCATGGAGGCCATGGAACAGGGCGGCGTCATCGCCTGGTCCATCCTTGCAGTGCTCGTGATCATGTCCGTGGGCTCGTTCTACATCCTGATCACCAAGCTGCTCGAGCAGAACCGCATTCTGCGCCAGTACAAGGCGATCCGCAGCAACTTCTGGCGCGCGCCGACGCTCCAGGAAGGTGCCTCGAAGCTCGAGAAGAACAGCGCCTGGCGCCAGCTGGTCGACGATGGTCTGGCGGCCGAAGGGCAGCACACCAAGATGACCGATTCGCTCGAGGCGCACGACTGGCTGCACGGCTCGCTTGCCCGCTCGGAAGCTTCGATCAACTCGCGCCTCGCCAGCGGCCTGCCGTTCCTGGCCACCGTCGGCGCGACCGCGCCGTTCGTCGGCCTACTCGGCACCGTCATCGGCATTTACCGCGCGCTCATCAACATCGGCATCGCCGGTTCGGCCTCGATCGACAAGGTCGCGGGTCCGGTCGGTGAAGCGCTGATCATGACCGCCATCGGCCTGCTCGTCGCGGTGCCGGCGGTGTTCGCCTACAACTGGCTGCAGAACCGCAACCGCCGCATCGCGGAGCTGCTGGCTGCTTTCTCGACCGATCTTCTCGCCAACATCACCTCGCGCGGCGCGGTGAAGCCGGCCATCATGACCGCGACTTCGACCCAGCAGGCCGGCAAGGCGGCTGCGACGGCTCCGGCCGCGAAGCCTGCCACGACGACTCCGGCTGCCAAGGCCTGATCGCGCGAAGTATTGGAAGGACGGGCTTCGGCATGCGGGCCGCCCGTCCTTCCAGCCAGTACTGAGATAGGATAACTGCAATGGCAATTTCCGTAGGCGGAGCCGAAGAATCGCCGATGTCGGACATCAACACGACGCCGCTCGTCGACGTCATGCTGGTGATGCTGATCATCTTCATCATTGCGGTCCCTGTGGCGCTGCAAACGGTGGAAGAGCTCGAGATTCCGATCTTCGAATCGGTCGAATCGAAGGACAAGGTCGAGAACCTGCTGCTGACGGTGACCACCACCGACGAAGCCGGGCTGACTCCCTCGACGGTGGATACGGCCTATAGCGGGGCGTCCCGCAACGGCGAGTGCCGGGTGTTCTTCAACAACACGACTCCGGTCGACTCCGAGGAACTCTACGACGAGGCCTTCAAGCGGCTCGACGCGATCGTGCAGCGGGCGGGCGGCATCGAGGCTCTGGTCAACGACCCCGAGGCGATCCCGCAGGTGCATATCCGCGCCGACGTCAACACCCCGTGGCGCTGCGTGGCGGGTGCGATCTACAACATCCAGGCGGCGGGCTATCCCACTGTCGGCTTCATTTCGAACCCCGTCGATCCGAACGCTTGATCGGCCCCGAGGTTTACAAGGAGTAACTTCTCATGGCGATGTCCGGCGGCAAAGACGACGGCTCCCCGATGATGGAAATGAACATGACGCCGTTGATCGACGTCCTGCTCGTGCTCCTCATCGTGTTCATCATGTCCATCCCGGTGGCGACCCACTCGGTCGACATCGACCTGCCGGTGCCCAGTCCGAACGACACCCCACCGCCGGTCGATCCGATCAAGAACAAGATCGTGCTCACGCCGAGCAACGAGATCCTGTGGAACGGCACGCCGATCAACCAGGGCGAGCTCGTGGCGAACCTGCAGACCTCGCTCACCTACTCGGTCGAGCCCGAGCTGCAGTTCGAGCCCGAAGCGATGGCCAGCTACGACCTGTCGGCCAAGGTGCTGAACATCATCAAGGCCTCCGGCGTCACGAAGTTCGGCTTCGTCGGCAACGAGAAGTACCGGGTCTTCGGTAAGGAATGAGCCCTCGCGGCACGTCCGCGAAACTCGAGAGCAAGCAAGGGGCGGAGCGATCCGCCCCTTTTTTGTTGGCAGCGAACCCCAGTCACTTGCCTTCCAATGCGGCCTTCCATCTCGAGCCCAAGGACGCAGGGCTAATCAATCAATCGCCGTCCGGCGGAAACGCCGGTGCGCCCATTGCCGCGCCGGCCAAGGTTTCCGCCTCGAGCAGCAGCTCGTCGTCGACGGCGCCCTGCGGCAGGCTTTCGCGGCCGATCATCACCATCACCGGGACTGCCAACGGGCTGACCCGGTCGAGCTTGACGTGGACCATCCGTTCGGCGGCGGTGTCGAGCAGGTCGCCCAGCCTGCCGACGTCGGTCATCCGCGCCCGTGCGTCGGCCCAGGCCGCCTCGATCAGCAGGTGGTCGGGCTCGTACTTGCGCAGCACGTCGTAGATCAGGTCGGTCGAGAAGGTGACCTGCTTGCCCGACTTGCGCTTGCCGGGATGCTGCCGCTCGACGAGGCCCGCGATCACCGCGACCTCGCGGAACGCACGGCGCAGCAGGTGCGACTGGGTGACCCATTCGACGAACTCGTGGGTCAGGATGTCAGGCGACAGCAGCGGCGCCGGATCCTCGACCGGCTTGAGGCCCCAGACGGCGAGCGTGTAGTCGTTCGAAACGAAGCCGCCGGGGTGGAGCCCGCGCTCCTCCATGCGCTTGGTGATCAGCATGCCGAGCGCCTGGTTCGCGTTCCAGCCGGCAAAGGTGTAGTACGCGGTATAGTGCCGGCCGCCGTGCGGAAAGCTCTCGACGAGGAGGTTCTCGGGACCCGGTAGCTGCGAGCGCCAGTCCTGCACCTCGAGCCATTCGCGCACGTCATCGGGGAACCGCCCCCAACCGGCTCGATCGACCAGCAGCGCGCGGACACGGTCGGCGAGATGCGTGGTCAGCGGCAGGCGCAGGCCCATGTAGCTCGGGATCGTCGCCGACCGCTTGGCCGCGCGCACGACGAGGTCGAGATCGCGGAACGATTCGACCTCGAGGTCCATCCCGGCAAACCGGAACGTGTCCCCCGTCCGCAACGAGGCGGCGAACTGCTCTTCGACCTTGCCGAGCGAGCGGCCGTTACGGAAGCGGATCTCGATCATCTCCGAATCGACGATGATGCCTGCGTTCATCCGGTGGCGCTGAGCGTGTTCGGGATGGGTGAGCCGCCAGGTGCCGTCCCCCTCGCCGTCGTCGTCGCGGACGATGCGCTTGAACTTGTCGTAAGCCTTCAGCGCATATCCGCCGGTGGCGACGAACGTGAGCACGCGCTCCCACACCGTCGCGTCGACCCAGGCGTAGGCCAGGCTGGAGCGAACTTCGGCGAGCAGCTCGCTCTCGCGAAACGGCGACGCGCAGGCACAGGCCATCACGTGCTGCGCGAGCACGTCGAGCCCGCCCGGGCGGAAATCCTCGCCGTCGCGCTTGCCCTCGTCCACCGCGTCCTTGGCGGCCTGCGCCTCGAGGAACTCGAACCGGTTGCCGGGGACGAGGATTGCGCGGCTCGGCATATCGAGCCGGTGGTTGGCGCGGCCGATGCGCTGCAGGAGGCGGCTCGAGCCCTTGGGTGCGCCCATCTGCACCACGCAGTCGATGTCCCCCCAGTCGACGCCCAGGTCGAGGCTGGCGGTGGCGACGAGCGCGCGCAGCTCGCCGCGGGCCATCGCCCCTTCGACCTTGCGGCGCGCTTCCTTCGACAGCGATCCGTGGTGGATCGCAATCGGCAGGTTGTCCTCGTTGGCGTCCCACAGCTCCTGGAAGATGTACTCGGCGAGGAAGCGGGTGTTGGTGAAGACGAGCGTGGTGCGGTTGGCCTTGATCAGCCGGTAAAGCTGCGGAATCGCCCAGATCGCCGCGTGCCCGCCCCACGGCACGCTCGCTTCCTCGGGCAGCAGGATCTCGACTTCGGGGGGTGCGCCCTTTTCGCCTTCGACCAGCTCGACCGCATCGATCTCGCCCCACGGCGCCAGCCACTCGCGGAAGGCTTGCGGCGAGGCGACCGTCGCCGACAGCGCCGCGCGCTGCAGGTCGGGCGCGATGGCTTGGAGCCGGCTCAATGCCAGCGCCAGCAAGTCGCCGCGCTTGCCGGTGGCGAAAGCATGGATCTCGTCGATCACGACGCGCCGCAAGCCGGAGAACATCTCGAAGCTGTCGGGATAGCTCAGCAGCAGCGACAGCGATTCGGGCGTGGTCAGCAGGACATGCGGCGGACGGGCGCGCTGGCGCTTCTTGCGGTCGGACGGCGTGTCGCCACTGCGGGTTTCGATGCGGAGCGGCAGCCCGATCTCCTCGACCGGCGTGACCAGGTTGCGCTGCACGTCGTGCGCCAGCGCCTTGAGCGGCGAGACGTAGAGCGTGTGGAGCCCGTCGGGGGGCGATTCGCCGCGGCTCGGGCAGAACGCCGCCAGCGTGGGCAGGAAGCCCGCCAGCGTCTTGCCCGCGCCGGTGTCCGCCACCAGCAGCGCGTGCCGCCCGGCGTCGCTCGCCGCCAGCATCTCGGTCTGGTGTCGCCGCACCCGCCAACCACGGCCGGCGAACCAGGCGTCGAGCTCGGGCGGAAGGCCAGCCATGATGCTGGCGTTAAGGTGCGCAGGGCGGCGTCGCAATGCCCGTTCCGACGCAGCCGGCTTCCTCGGCGCGCCCAGCCGCCGCACGGGTGCGCCGAGCGGCGCAACGCCCCCGCCTCCAAACCGTTGATGCCATGTCCCTTCGCCTCGGCGCGAAGCGGCGTCGAGCAGCCGGCTGCCGGGTCTCGGCGCCGAATATCGGCAGCTTCAACGACATAGAGGATCCAATCCATGGCAGACCGAACCTACCGCAACCGCGACCGCTACGACCGCGATCGCTACCAGAGCCGCCAGGCCGAACAGTTCGAAGACAATCGCTGGCGCGACGACGAATGGAGCACGCGCCAGATGGACGACGCCTGGCGCGACGACGACGAACGCGGCTGGGATTCCGGCAGCCGTTCGTATGCTCGCGAGAGCGGACGCGAATGGGGCCGCGACCCGAGCTATCATCCGGGCAGTGAAGGCACCTCGTCGTATCGGCGGGCCAGCCGCTATGGGGCCGAACGGCCGGGCTACTCGAGCTTCACCGGCAACGATTTCGGCGGGCGCGACTTCAGCACCTCGCGCTTCACCAACCAGGGCAGCTATCCGGGTGGGTATGGCGCGGGCAGCCGCCTTGCCGCCAACCACGGCGAATGGCGCGATTACGGCGCCAACCCGAGCCGCGAGAACCGCGACTACCGCGGCAACTGGGGCGGGCGCGACGAGCGCAACTGGCTCGACCGGGCGACCGACACCGTCGCCGGGTGGTTCTCCGACGATGACGACGACGACCGCCGCGAGCGCGGCTATGGCGAGCGCGGCTATCGCGGGAACGGCTACCGCGGACATGGCCCGACCGGCTACACGCGGTCCGACGAGCGCATCCGGGAAGACGTCTGCGACGCGCTGACCGACGACTGGAAGGTCGACGCGCGCCAGGTCACGGTGACGGTCAGCGATGGCGAAGTCACGCTCGACGGCACCGTGCCGAGCCGCCAGCAGAAGCGCTGCGCGGAAGACTGCGTCGACGATGTCTCGGGCGTGCGGCATGTCCAGAACAACCTGCGCGTCCTGGAAAGCAGCGCGTGGGATCGCAACAACAGCGGCGAGACCACCGCGAGCCGCAGCAACACCACCACCACGCAGGCCTGAGCGATCCGCTCTGCTGCGAAGGGGCTCGCTTCGGCGGGCCCCTTTTTTCGTGCCGGTAGCCGCTTGCTTCGCGCACCACCATCCGCCAAGCGTCCGCCGGCCCATGGACGCTCTCCTCAGCTCGACCGTGCTCGTCGCCCTCGCGGAGATCGGCGACAAGACCCAGCTTCTCGCCCTCGTTCTCGCGGCGCGGTTTCGCAAGCCGGGCCCGATCGTCACGGGCATCCTCCTCGCGACGCTCGCCAACCATGCGCTCGCCGCATGGCTCGGCGCCAGCGCCGCCGCGTGGCTCGAGGGCCCGTGGTTCGGCGCCGCCGTCGCGGTCGGCTTCATCGCGATGGGGCTATGGACGCTCGTTCCCGACAAGCTCGATGAGGACGAGGCGCCGCCCTCCGGGCGCAGCGCCTTCGTGACCACGCTGGTATCGTTCTTCCTCGTCGAGATCGGCGACAAGACCCAGATCGCGACGATCGCGCTCGGCGCGCGCTACGGCGAGGTGCTCGCCGTGACCGCGGGCACGACGCTCGGGATGCTGCTTGCCAACGCGCCCGTCGTGTTCGCGGGTGACGCGCTGATCCGGCGCGTGCCGCTCAAGGCCGTGCGGTTTGCCGCCGCGGCCTTGTTCGTCGCGATGGGTGTCTGGCTGTTGTGGACGAGCTGGCCGCTCTAGGCCGCTAGAGCGCGTCGTCCCCGGCTTGGCCGACGGACTGGATGTCCTCGCCAAGTCCCTTGACCGCGTTGCAGGCGCCGAGCGCCAGCGTGGCCACGGCCAGCATCGAAATTGCAATCAAACGCATCGATTCGTTCCCTCAGGTTCCCCCCTCAGTGCCCCGCCTGCGCGCCGCGCTCAAGCCCGGAGGCGGCGAGCTGTTCGTCGATCTGAGCGAGCAGGCGATCGAGTCCTGCCTGCGTCTCGCTCTCGGCGCGCGCCACGAGCACGTCCTGCGTGTTCGACGCCCTCAGCAGCCACCAGCCATCTCGTGTCGTCACGCGAACCCCGTCGGTGTCGTTGACCTCGGCGTCGGTTCCGGCGAGCCGGTCCTTGACCTCCTGGATCGCCGCGAACTTGCGGCTTTCGTCGACCTGGAAGCGCAGCTCGGGCGTGTTGAGCATGTTCGGCATCGCGCTCCGCAGGTCGGTGACGGACTTGCCGAGCCGCGCGGCCGCAGCGATCAGCCGGATCGCGCCATACAGCGCGTCGTCGTAGCCGTAATAGTCGTCGGCGAAGAAGATGTGCCCGCTCATCTCGCCGGCGAGCGGCGCATGGGTTTCCTTCATCTTGGACTTGATCAGGCTGTGGCCGGTCTTCCACATCATCGGCTTGCCGCCGAGTTCGGCGACGCGGTCGAACAGTGCGCGGCTCGCCTTCACGTCGGCGATCACCGTCGCGCCCGGGCGTTTCGCTAAGAGGTCTTCCGCATAGATCATCAGGAGCTGGTCGCCCCATATGATGCGGCCCTCGCCGTCGATCGCGCCCACCCGGTCGCCGTCGCCGTCGAAGGCGATGCCGAAGTCGAGGTTCTTCTCCGCGACGAGTCGGCGCAAGTCCTCGAGGTTTTCAGGAACGGTTGGGTCGGGGTGATGGTTGGGAAAGTTACCGTCAACGTCGGTGAAGAGCGTGAAATGCTCACCCGGAAGCTTCGCAACCAGCGCTTCGAGCGCAGGCCCCGCGGCGCCGTTCCCCGCGTCCCAGCCGACCCGCAAGGCGGCGAGGCGGTCGCGGTCGATTCCGTCGACCCCGGTCAGCAGCCGATCGACGTAGGCGTCGAGAACCTCGACCGTCTCGACGCCGCCCGTACCGTCGTCCCAGTCGCCTTCCGCCGCCATCCGGCCGATCGCCTGGATGTCTTCGCCGAAGAACGGACGGCCCTGAAATACCATCTTGAAGCCGTTGTAGTTGGCGGGATTGTGGCTGCCGGTTATCTGAATGCCGCCGTCCACCTCTTCGGCTGACGCTTCGGCGTAATAGAGCATCGGCGTGGGCCCCATGCCGATCCGGCGCACGTCGCAGCCGCTTGCCGTCAACCCTTCGACCAGCGCATGTTCGAGCATCGGCGAGCTGACCCGCCCGTCATAGCCGACCGCGACGAGCTTGCCGCCGGCGCGCCGCAGCAGGGTGCCGAAGCCGCGGCCGATCGCACGCGCATCGTCGGGGCCGAGCGTTTCGCCGATAATCCCGCGAATGTCGTATTCGCGCAGGACGGTCGGGTGGAATTGGTGAGGCATCAGGTCTCCGGATAATGAGGCAGTTCGTCCAGCAAGAGATCCCGCGCCGCATTCGCTTCATGGACCTGCCCGTCGGTGCCGCCGCGGTCGGGGTGGACCATCGCGACGAGGCGCTTGTGCGCCACGACGATTTCCTCCCGCGAAGCAGCCGCGGACACGCCCAGAAGCTTGCGCGCGCGGAACACCGCTTGAGCGCGCACGGAACGCTTCGGTTCCCACGGCCAGCGTCCTGTCACGAGTTTCCACGCCAGCACGCCGAGCGCGGCGAAGATGAGCAGGCGCATCATGTCAGGCAGCCTCCGGTCGGGCCCGGTTCCGCATCGGCAGGTTGAGGTTGGCCACGAGCGCGCGCAACTCCTGCCGCGCCACGAGATGGCTGGTGCCGAGCTCGCCGAGCTGCCCCTTGTCGAGCAGCGTCAGGCCCGAGGGAAACAGTTCGCGATAGATGACGCGCTCGGAAAGGCCATGCGCGACACGGAAGCCCACGCGCTTCGACAGTTCCGCCAGCGCCTGGTCGATGCGCCGCTGGTTGCGCGCATCGACGTGCTGGACGCGGTTGCGCACGACCACCCAGTCCATCTCGCGCCGCGCCTCCTGGATTTGCTTGAGCGCCCGCTTCTTGCGCGCCTCCCAGATCAGCTCGGCGTAGAAGCTCAGCCGCCGCACCTTGAATGTCTCCGCATCGACCTGCCCGATCAGGTCGAAGTCGACGAAGCTGTCGTTCATCGGCGTCACCAGCGTGTCGGCCTGGGTGGCGACGTGCCGGGCGAGCGGGTCGTCGCGGCCGGGGGTGTCGAACACTATGTAGTCAGCGCCCTGTCCCAGCTGTTCAGCGTGGCTATCAAGCGCTTCAATGACGTCTCCGTCGAAGACGTCGAACCGGGCGCCGGGCAGCTCGATACCCCGGCGCTTCTCGGTTTCGGCGCGGTTTTCGAAGTAGCGATAGAGCGTGCGCTGCCGCGGATCGAGGTCGAGCGCGGCGACCTTCGCGCCCTGATAGGCCAGCGCCACCGCGACATGGACCGCCGTGGTCGACTTGCCGGTGCCGCCCTTCTCGTTGGCGAAGACGATGCGATGAGGGGCGGCTGACACGGCGACGACGGGCTTTCTCTGCTTACGGAGCACCGCTATCGCATGCCCCACTCGGCTCTTATCGGAGGCCCGCATCGATGCAAACCGTCAACCGGCTCGCCGCCCTGCGCGCGGCTGTGGACAGCTTGCGCGCGCGCGGCGAACTCGCCCTGGTGCCGACGATGGGGGCGCTTCACGACGGCCATCTCACGCTGGTGCGTGAGGCGAAGCGGCTCGCGCCGCACGTCGCGGTCTCGATCTTCGTCAATCCGACGCAGTTCGGCCCCAACGAAGACCTCGCCGCCTATCCCCGCCAGCTCGCCGAGGATGCGCGCCTGCTCGAAGCCGAGGGCGTGGACCTGCTGTGGGCGCCTTCGGTGGACGAAGTCTATCCACAAGGCTTCGCCACGACCGTCGCGGTCGCGGGCCTGAGCGAAGGCTTGTGCGGCGCCTCGCGGCCGGGGCACTTCGACGGCGTCGCCACCGTGGTGGCCAAGCTGTTCAATCAGGTCCGGCCCAACCTGGCGCTGTTCGGCGAGAAGGACTGGCAGCAACTCGCGGTGATCCGGCGCATGGCGCGCGATCTCGATCTCGTCTTGCCGCGCCCCGAACGCATCATCGGGGTCGCGACGGTGCGCGAAGCGGACGGGCTCGCGATGTCGAGCCGTAACCGCTACCTTTCGCCCGAAGACCGCGCCCGCGCCGCCGCTCTGCCGCGCCTGATGCGCGAGGCAATTGATGAAATCGTGGCCGGCGGCGAGGTCGCGGCCACCTTGCAGGGCTTGAAGAACGAACTGATCTCAGCGGGTTTCGCCAGCGTCGACTACGCGGAGATCGCCGACGCGACAAATCTCGAGCCGCTGAACGCCCTCGGCGGCCACGACGCGCGGCTGTTCGTGGCGGCCCGGATCGGCGGCACGCGCCTGATCGACAACATGCCGGTGCGCGAGGGGACTTGAGCAAAGACGTTTAGTTTGCGAATGGTTCAAAACTGAACCGTTTTGCGAGGGGTCTTTGTCGATGTCGTTTCGAAGCAAGCTTGTCTTGGGGTCGCTCGCAATCGGCCTTGTTTCCACGGCCCACGCACAAGGTTCGCAGCCCTCGCAAGGATCGACCCCGACCGACCTCACCGTGGTTCCCACGGTTCCGCAGGATTATACGCCGAAGAAGACGTCGTGGGGCGATCCCGACTTCCGCGGACGCTGGCCGATCGATCACCTCAACGGGACCCCGCTCCAGCGCACGGTCGAGCAGGGCGACCGCGTGTTCCTGACCGACGAGGAGATGGCCGAGCGCGCCAAGCGAGTCGAAGCGGCGGCGGCGCGTTACGACAACGAAGACGCCGACAACCGGCTCGGGCAAGGTCACTGGGTCGAGATGGGCGAACCGAGCCGGCGCACCTCGCTGATCATCAGCCCCGCCAACGGCCGGCTTCCCGAGATGACGGAAGAGGGCAAGCGGCGCTCCGCGTTGATGCGCTCGAGCTGGCGCCAGGGCCAAACCTTCGACTGGACCACCGACTTCGACAGCTGGGACCGCTGCATCACCCGCGGGCTCCCCGCCTCGATGCTCCCGATGCAGTACAACAACGGCATCCGCATCTTCCAGACCCCCGGCCTCGTAGCGATCCAGCTCGAAATGATCCATGAAACCCGCATCGTGCCGGTGGACGGGCGCCCCAACATCTCGCCCGAGATCGGCAACTGGATGGGCGAGAGCCGGGGCCACTGGGAGGGCGACAATACTCTGGTGGTGGAGACCACCAATTTCCGCCCCGGACCTTCGGCCACGAACATCGTCACGACTGGCTCGCCGCCCTGGAACAACACGCCGATCAGCACCGAAGCCAAGCTGGTCGAGCGGTTCACGATGACCGGCCCCGACAGCATCGTTTACGAGGCGACCTACCACGACCCGGTGATCTTCACCGCGCCCTGGAAGACGCGCAGCGATTGGCAGCGCAACGACGCGTACGGCTTCTTCGAATACGGCTGTCACGAAGGCAACGTGCAGCTTCGCAACTACATTACCGCGTCGCGCGCGGAACGCGCGGCCAAGGCGGTCGGAGGAGACGAACCGGCGCCGTGACGTCGGCTTGACGAGCCTCCCTTCTGCGCGGACAAGCGACGCAAAGGGGAGGGATCAGGATGAGCAAGCCCACGGTGCGCGCGGCTTTCGTGGCGGTGACCACGCTGTTCTTCGCGTGGGGGTTCATCACGTCGCTGATCGATCCGCTCGTCGCGGCGGTGAAGGGCATCTTCACGCTCAGCAATGTGGAGGCGCAGCTTTCCGCCTTCGCCTTCTTCATCGCCTATGGGGTGGTGTCCTTTCCGGCGGCGACGCTGGTCGGCCGGGTGCGCGCGGTGCCCGCGATCCTGGTTGCGCTGGCGATGATGGCGGCGGCCTGCCTGATCATGCTCGTCGCGGCCAACCTGGCGGTTTACGGGCTGGTCTTGCTCGGGCTCTTCATGCTTGCCAGCGGCATCACGGTCCTCCAGGTCGCCGCCAATCCGCTGGCGGCCGCGTTGGGCGACCCGAAGGGCAGCCATTTCCGGCTGACGCTCTCGCAGACCTTCAACAGCATTGGCACGTTCCTCGGGCCATTGCTCGGCGCGGCGCTGTTCCTCGAAGGCGTCGAGGTCAAGGAAGGCATGGCGATCACGCCCGAGGTGCGCGATGCCGCGCTCGCCGGGATCGACCGCGCCTATTTCTGGATCTGCGGCCTTCTCCTGCTGCTGCTCGGGTTTTTCTGGGTCAGCCGCCGCACTGTCAACGCCGCCGCCCCTAACACCGCCTCGAGCAAGGGCATGGGCGCACTGATCGGCGAAGCGGTTTCCTCGCGCTGGGCGCTGCTCGGCGCGGCGGCGATCTTCCTCTACGTCGGCGCAGAAGTGGCGATCGGCTCGCAGATGGCCCTGTTCCTGAACTCGGACGCCGTCTGGGGCCAGTCGAACGCCGTGTTCGGCGTGCCGCTGATGCGCGAGGCGATCGGCAGCGACGGGGTCCCCGGGGTGAGCCTGCAGGAAGCCGGGATGGCCGTCGCCTTCTACTGGGGCGGCGCGATGATCGGCCGGGCGGTCGGCTCTGTGCTCCTGGCCTTCTTCGATGCCGCCCGCCTGCTCGCGATCTTCACTGCCGTGGCCTGCGCGATGTGCCTCTATGTCGTCGCGGTCGGCGGAGTTTCGGCCGGTTTCGTCGCGCTGGCGATCGGCTTGTTCAACTCGATCATGTTTCCTGTGATCTTTACGCTGACCCTCGAGCGGTCGACCGCGAGCGTTGAGGCGACGTCGGGGCTGCTCTGCACGGCCATAGTCGGCGGTGCCTTCGTTCCGCTGCTGGTGGGGGCGCTCGCCGATAGCGCCGGATACGTCACCGCGCTCATCGCGCCGGCGGCGTGCTACGCCTTGCTCTGCGTCTTCGCGCTGGCTGCGAAGGGCGCGCGCACGCATGCCAGCCCGGAGGCGCCGACGCTTCACTGAAGGGAGGTGGAGCGGGTAGCGGGAATCGAACCCGCATAGCCAGCTTGGAAGGCTGGTGCTTTACCACTAAGCTATACCCGCGCGCGGTTTGTGCGAATTGCCGCCAAGCGCGCCCCGCGTCAACCGTCTGGCGCAGGCGTCCGTTCCATCGGCAGATCTTCGGGAGTTTCCGCAACCGCCGGAGCGATGGTGATCGTCACGCGACGGTTGCGGGCTCGCCCCTCTTCGTCGGGGCTGCCATCAGGCAAGGCATTGGGCGCGACCGGACGCTGTTCGCCGAGTGCGATGACCGTTATCCGCGCCTCTTCGACACCGTTCTCGACCAGCCATTCGGCGACAGCTTCGGCGCGGCGCCGCGAGGCGCGCAAATTGGCTTCGTCGTGACCGACCGAATCGGTGTGGCCGCGCAGCACGATTGCCCAGCCCTCGTGGAGCTGGTCGGATGAAAGGACTTCGCCCAGCGCGCGGACGGCTTCGTCGCTCAACTCGAATCCGCCGTCGCCAAACGGCACCGTCGCCTCCAGCGGCTCGAGCGGCGGTTTGGCCTGCTCGGCCATCACTTCGGGCCGGATGATCGACGCGGGCGTTTCGACCGCTACGGGTTGCGTGATCTCCCTCGGCTCGGGCTCACTTACATGGCGCGAAGGCTCGTCACACCCGGCGACTCCGAGGGCTATGGCGAATGCGGGCACGAGCGTGCCTCTCAGTCTCATGTCCTTCCTCTCACGCATTTATCGGGCGCTCGCGAGGGCGCTCGTTGTCGATTTTGACAGCGGCCTGCCTGGGTTGCGGCGGAACATAGGAGATCACGATGTCGCCCGCCTGCGGTGTCGGCGTGGCAGCATGCGTGAAGAAGCGCATCCGGCCGTCGGGTCGCAGCACGAGCAGCATAGTCCCGCCAGGCGGCAGCGCCGCCTCCGCGTCAGCGAGGCCGAACTGTTCCGAGAGCTTGGTCTTGCGGAACACCCACCCTTCCGCCTGCCGCTCCTCGACATCCTCGACGCCGAAGCCGGAAGCGAACAGCGCGCGCCCCTTCAGCGCTGCCGAAAGCTGGCGCGGATCGCCAGAGGCATCGGCGTCGCCAAGCTGATAGACCGAATCGGCGCCGATCTCGGGCGCGAACTCCGAGCATACGAGCGCGTTGTAGGCTTCGTTGTCGGTTGCGGCGACGAGCACCTGGAAAGGCGCGAGGTCGAGGTCGTGCTCGGCCGCCTCGTTGAGAATCTCGCCGTGATAATACGGCAAACCTGCCTCGCGCGCCGGCCTGAGCCGGCTCCAGCTCGGGTCGGCGAGCATGACCGGCGTGTCGAGCTGGTGCATTTGCCGCGCGAGCGCCACCGTCCATGGGTTGGCGCCAACGATCAGCAGGCCGGGTCGTGATTCGCCTTTGACTCCGAGGAGCCCGGCGACGGCGTTGATCGTGAACCCGTGGGCCACGATCGTCGCCACGACGACCGCGAAGCTCAACCCGATCAGGATCGTCCCGTCGGCGAAGCCGATCTCCTCGAGACGCAGTGCGAAAAGTCCGGAGATCGAGACCATCACAATGCCGCGCGGTGCGATCCAGGCGAGGAACAGCCGCTCATTCCAGGGGATGCTCGAGAACAGCAGGCTGGTGAGGATCGTCGCGGGGCGGACCACGAACAGAAGGGCGAGCAGGAACAGTCCGAAACGCCATTCGAACGTGCGCAATTGCGCGATATCGAGCGAAGCGGCCAGCACCACGAAAATGCCGGAAACAAGGAGGATAGCGACGCTGTGCTTGAAGGCGTGGATGCTGCGGAGGGTCGCCTCGTTCATGTTGGCGAGGGCTATGCCCATCACGGTGACCGCGACGAGCCCCGCCTCGTGCTCGATCATGTTGCAGCCGACGAAGGTCGCGATCACGATGACCAGCAGCACGGGGGCCTTCAGGAATTCGGGTACGAGCCCGCGTGGGAACGACCAGGCGACGATGCGCGCGGCGCCGTAGCCGATGGCTCCCGCAACGACCGCCGCCACGAGAAGGGGGGGGACCACCCCCACAAGCGTCGTCCCCTCGGCCTGCGACAACCGGAAGTATTCGTAGGCGATGACGGCGCAAAGCGCGCCCACGGGATCATTGACGATCGCTTCCCAGCGCAGGATCGCCGCCGGCCTGGGCGCGATCTTCGACTGGTGGAGCAGCGGCAGCACGACCGTGGGCCCGGTCACGACGAGGATGCCAGCGAACAGAATCGCCACCGGCCACACGAGGCCGGCGATGTAGTAACAGGCTAGCGTCCCGAACAGCCATCCAAGCGGCACGCCCAGCAGGACGAGCCGCCAGACGCCTTCGCCGTACTTGCGGAACTCGCGGAAATTCAGACCGAGCCCGCCTTCGAACAGGATCAGCGCAACCCCGATCGAGACCATCGGCCCGAGCATCTCGCCAAACGTCTCGCGGGGATCGAACAGGCCCAGCACGGGACCGGCCAGGAAGCCGGCCGCAAGCATGAGCACGATCGCCGGCCATCCGGTCCGCCACGCGATCCACTGCGCGGCGATGCCGAGCAGCCCGACCAGGGCGATGACGAGGCCCTGTTCTTCCATCCGTCAGCGATCGAACCGTGGCATCGGATTCTCCCCTAAGGGCAATGCGCTCACGGCCAATTCTTTCCGGTGGCGGATCAATGACCCGCGAAAGCGACGAGGGCCTCCACCGCGATTTCCTGCTTGCGCAGCGCGGCGGCCCCGCCCAGCTCGGGCAAATCGATGACGAAAAGGGCGTGATCGACCAAGGCCCCGGCGCGCCGCAGCAGTTCGGCCGCAGCGAGCGCGGTCCCGCCGGTGGCAATCAGATCATCGACCAGAAGCACACGCTCGTCCGACCCGATAACCCCAGGATCGAGCTCGATCCGCGCAGCCCCGTACTCGAGCGCGTAGTCCATCCCGATAGTCGCGACGGGCAGCTTGCCGGCCTTGCGCAGTGGCACGAAGCCCACGCCCAGCCGGGCCGCGATGGCTGCGCCGAAAATGAACCCGCGCGCCTCGATGCCGGCCACCGCCGCCGCGCGAACGTCGGCCGCGCGCTCGGCGAGGTGGTCGATCGTGGCAGCGAACCCCTCGCCGTGGGCGATGAGCGTGGTGATATCGCGGAACTGGATGCCGTCGGCCGGAAAGTCCGGGATCGTGCGGATCAGCGCCTTGATATCGGCCGGGCTCAATCCTTGCGCCGGTGCGGCGTGATCGGCGCCCAGATCTGCTTCTTGGCGAGCCAGGCGAGGATCGTGGCGAACAGGAGGAAGCCGAGCACGGCCCAACCGGTCTGCTTACGCTTCACCAACGCCGGTTCCGCGGTCCAGGTGAGGAACGCCGACACGTCCTTGGCCATCTGGTCGACCGTCGCCTGCGTGCCGTCGGCGTACGTCACCTGCCCATCGGAGAGCGGCGGCGCCATCGCCAGGTTCAGGTTCGCGAAGTAGGGGTTGTAATAGAGCCCCGTGCCGGTCTTCGAGTCAGGGAACTTGCGCAGCAGCTCCGCCGGCTGTTCCTGATACCCGGTCAGCAGCGAGTAGACATAGGCCGGGCCGTTGTGGCGGGCCTTCGTCATCAGCGAGAGATCGGGCGGGATGGCGTTGTTATTGGCAGCGCGCGCCGCGATGTCGTTCGCGTACGGCGACGGGAAGTAGTCGGTCGGCGCGCCGGGGCGCGTGTTCGTCTCGCCGGTATTCGGATCGACGCCGGGTACCGTCCAGCTGGCAGCTTCAGCCTTCACTTCGGCTTCGGTGTAGCCAAGTTGCGCCAGGTCGCGGATCGCGACGAACTGGAGCGAATGGCAGGCCGAGCAGACTTCCTTGTAGACCTGGTAGCCGCGCTGGAGCTGCTGCTGGTCCCATTTGCCAAAGGCACCTTCGTGCGCGAAGCTCACGGCCTTGGGGTGCTCGTGAAATTCACGCTCGGCGGTGTCCTCGACCAGGTAACCTTGGTCGACCACCGCAGCAGCGCCCCAGCCAAAAGCCCACAGCACCGTGACTGTGAAGCCGAGCCCGATAAGAATGCCGATCAGCCGGATCATTGCTTGCGTACTTTCCTTCTTCCCGCGCGCTCAGGTAGCCGGCGTGGTGTTTTCGCCCAGCACCGCCTTCTTGTCTTCACCGAGTACCGCCTCGGTGATCGAGAACGGCAACGGTTCGGGCCGTTCGATCCACGAGATGAGCGGCAGGATGACCAGGAAGTGCAGGAAGTAATATGCGGTCGCGATCTGGCTGATCATCACATAGGGCTCTTCCGCCGGCGCACCGCCGCAGTAGAACAGCACCGCCATCGCGGGGATGAGCCCGAACCAGAAGAACTTGCGGAACATCGGCCGGTAGTGGCCCGAACGTACCGGCGACTTGTCGAGCCAGGGCAGGAAGAACCACACCAGGATCGAGGCGAACATGGCGAGCACGCCCCACAGCTTCGCCGGGAGGATGAAGTCCACGGTGAAGGCGCGCAGGATCGCGTAGAACGGGTAGAAATACCACTCGGGCACGATGTGCGCCGGGGTCGAGAGGGGGTTGGCCGGAATGTAGTTGTCCGGATGGCCGAGCGCGTTGGGCTGGAAGAACGTCAGCGCGCAGTAGAGGATCAGGAACACGCCGAGCCCGAAGCCGTCCTTCGCCGTGTAGTACGGGTGGAACGGCACAGTGTCGCTCTCGCTCTTCACCTCGACGCCGGTCGGGTTCGAGGAACCCGGGATATGCAGCGCCCAGATGTGCAGGATGACCACGCCGACGATCACGAACGGCAGCAGGTAGTGCAGGCTGAAGAAGCGGTTGAGCGCGGCGTTGTCCGGTGCATAGCCGCCGAGCAGCCATATCTGCAGCGGTTCGCCGACCAGCGGGATGGCACCAAACAGGCCGGTGATCACCTTGGCGCCCCAGAAGCTCATCTGACCCCACGGCAGCACGTAGCCCATGAAGGCGGTCGCCATCAGCAGCAGGAAGATCACCACGCCGAGCAACCAGACCATCTCGCGCGGCGCCTTGTACGATCCGTAGTAGAAGCCGCGGAAGATGTGCAGGTAGATTACGACGAAGAAGAAGCTGGCCCCGTTTGCGTGCGCGTAGCGCAGCATCCAGCCCCAGTTCACGTCGCGCATGATGTGCTCGACCGATCCGAACGCGACCGTGGCGTTCGCGGCATAATGCATCGCCAGGATGATCCCGGTGACGAGCTGCAGCACCAGCGCGAATCCGGCGAGGACGCCGAAGTTCCAGAAATAGTTGAGGTTGCGCGGCACCGGATAACCGGCGCCGATCGCGTTGTAGACGAAGCGCGGCAGCGGCAGCTTTTCGTCGAGGTACCGCATCAGCGGCGCCTTGGGTTCATACTGGCGGGCCCAGGGGAAGCTCATCAGGCGGACTCCTGCCCGATTATGATCGTGGTGTCTGAGGTGAAGGCATATTCGGGCACTTCGAGATTGGTCGGCGCCGGGCCTTTGCGGATACGCCCTGCGGTGTCGTAGTGCGAACCGTGACACGGGCAGAAGTAGCCACCGAACTCACCCTTCACCTCGCCCTCGCCCGCGCCAAGCGGCACGCAGCCGAGGTGGGTGCAGACGCCCATCGTGACGAGGATGTTGCCGTGGCCTTCCTTGGTCCGTTCCGCCAGCGTCTGCGGATCGCGCAGGCTGTCCACGCTCACGGCTTCCGCCGCCTCGATCTCGGCGTTCGTCAGGTTACGAACGAAGACCGGCTGTTTGCGGAATACCGCCTTGACCGCCATTCCGGGCTCGATCGCCGAGATGTCCAGCTCCGTGGTGGATTCGGCCAGCACGTCCTTCGAAGGAGCCATCTGGCTGATCAGCGGGACCAGCGTCGCAGCGCCTCCGACGCCTGCTGCCGAGACGGCCGCGATGTTGATGAAATCGCGGCGACGCACGCCATCGCCCGTTGCCAGCGCATCGGGTTCGGCGGTGCCTGTGGTGGTTGCCATTGCCTTGCCTTGCCTGCCGGTACCGACGGGAGGACCCCGCGCACGGAACCGAAGAAAATTCGACCGGCCGCACCCAATCCGAGGCCCCCGGGGGCGCGACTTGGCGGGCTGATAGACGAGCGGACCGGCCATGCCAACAGGCATTTTGGCCGGATTGTGACAGCCTAGGAGGGCAATCCGATCAACGAGAATTGACGGCCATAAGTGGGTTCGCCGCGATGCGTGGCCCGCCGGTAAGAGAAGAAGCGGCTCTCGTCGGAGTAAGTATCCAGGCCGAGAGGCTCGACCGCTTCGACCCCCGCCAACCGCAGCCTGTGTGCCACGTATCCCTCCAGGTCGAATTGCCAATGCCCGTCCCGGCCTGTCGTAAAGAAGATGCCGTCGCCCCGTTCGAAGTTGTCGCGAAAGCGGGCGTCGACCTCGTAGCTCGGCTGCGCAATCGCCGGGCCAATGGCTCCCACAATGCGGTCCTTTCGAGCGCCGAGGCGCTCCATTGCCGCCACAGTGTTCTCCAGAACGCCCCCGTGCGCGCCCCGCCAGCCGGCATGCGCCGCGCCGATCACCCGTCCCTCGCGATCGGCGAGGAGGACCGGCGCGCAATCCGCGGTGACGATACCGAGGACGAGACCCGGCCGGTTGGACACCATTGCATCAGCGCGCGGGCGCGCGTCATGCGGCCAGGGCTCGCGCGCTTCGACGACGTCGGGCGAGTGGACCTGGTACACTGTCACCAGGCGTGCATCGGGGAGGACAGCTTCGACGGCGCGCCGACGGTTTTCAGCGACCGCCGCCAGATCGTCATCGGCGCCGTGTCCTACGTTCAGCCCGGCAACGAGGCCTTGCGACACACCTCCGCGCCTGCCGAGGAAGCCGTGCGGCAAGCCTGCGAGGGTTTCGGCACGGATGACCTCGACAGCTTCAGTCAAGGCTGCGGCCGACCTGCTCGGAGGTGTCGCGGCTCAGCTTCGGCGCGGCCGCGATGCGCTCGAGCTCGGCGCGCATGAGGGCGGCGCGGACCGGCTCAATCCGGCGCCAGCGCCCCAAAGGAGCGACGAACCGCGCGGCGGTCTGCGGGTTGAGCGGATCGAGCGCGAGAACGAGGTCTGCGATCAGGCGATAGCCCTGGCCGCTTTCGGCGTGGAAGCCGTGCGGGGCTCCCGTGAACGCCATGTAAAGCGAGCGCACCCGGTTCGGATTGCGCAGCGTGAAATCGGGATGCCTGGCGAGCGCCTCGACGTGCTCGAGCACATGTGGATGGAGCGACTGCGCCTGGATCGCGAACCATTTGTCGATGACGAGGTCGTTGCCGCGATAGCGGTTGTAGAAGTCGAGCAGCTTATTCGTGCGCTCCGGTGTCTGCAGCCCGGCAAGAACCATCAGCGCGCCCTGGCGCTCGGTCATGTTGGCAGCCGAATCGTACTGCTGCGCACCCAGCGCATTCGCGCGTTCGGGGGTGCCAGCAGCGAGGAACACGAGCGCCTGTGTCTTCAGCTTGCGAGCACCCTTGGCGGCGGCATCGGCGCCTTCGCTCTTGCCACTGCATCGGGCGTGGAGCGCAACTAGATCGGCTTCCAGGGAAGAGCCCAGCCAGGCTTTCAGTGCTTCCCGCTCCCGATGAATCGCGGCCGGGTCGGCAACCAGCATTTGCTCCATCAGGTATGACTGACCGGGAAGGATCATCAGCTCCCCCCGCATCAGGTCGTCGAGGCCGTCATCGGCAATGATTTTCGCGAAGGCCGTTCGAATGGCTTCGCGCCCCGCGGTGCGACCGGGCTCGTCGAGGGTTCCCGCGGCGGCGTCGCGCAAGTGGCCTACAACGAGATCCTGCATCGCTTCATGCCGCGCGAACGGATCGTCGTCGTGGGCGGCGAGGAACACCAGGTCGTCGAGCGAAGCTTCGTTCTCGATCGCCACGGGCGCCGAAAAGCCACGATTGATCGAGAGAACGGGCGGAGCAGAATATCCGGAAAAGCTGAGGCTGGCGGCTTGATGCTCCAGCGTGACGAGCTGCTCGCCGCCGTGTTCGCCCGTCTCGCGGTCGAACAGCGCCAGCCGGAGCGGAATCGGCACGGGCTTCTTGTCGGGCTGCCCCGAGGTTGGCGGGACCTCTTGCTTGAGGTGCAGCGTTGCGGTTTCGCCATCGTGCTCGAGCCGAACCGAGACCTTCGGCGTACCGGCTTGCGAGTACCACAGGCGAAACTGGCCGAGGTCGAGCCCCGCCCCATCCTCGATCGCCGTGATGAAATCCTCGCAGGTTGCGGCCTGTCCGTCGTGTCGCGCGAAATAGAGGTCGCAGCCTGCGCGAAAGCGCTCCTCGCCCGCCAGAGTGCGCATCATGCGGATGACCTCGGCGCCCTTGTTGTAGACGGTCGCGGTGTAGAAGTTCGAGATCTCCCGGTAGCTGTCGGGTCGGATCGGATGCGCCAGCGGCCCTGAATCCTCCGGAAACTGGACCGCGCGCAGCACACGTACGTCCTCGATCCGCTTGACCGGCGCCGAGCCCATGTCCTCACTGAACAATTGGTCGCGCAGCACGGTGAAGCCTTCCTTGAGGCTGAGCTGGAACCAGTCGCGGCAGGTGACGCGGTTTCCCGACCAGTTGTGGAAGTACTCGTGGCCGATCACGCCCTCGATGGCCTCGTAATCGCCGTCGGTCGCGGTCTCCTCGTCGGCCAGCACATATTTCGTGTTGAAGACGTTGAGGCCCTTGTTCTCCATCGCGCCCATGTTGAAGTCGCTGACGGCGACGATGTTGAAGGTATCGAGGTCGTACTCGCGCCCGAAAGTCTCCTCGTCCCATTTCATCGAGCGCTTGAGCGAGGCCATCGCATGCTCGGTGCGCGCGAGATCGCCCTCGCGAACCCAAATGCCCAGCTCGACCTCGCGGCCGGACATCGTGGTAAAGCGGTCGCGATTGGCGCCGAGGTCGCCCGCGACAAGCGCGAAGAGGTAGCTCGGCTTCGGCCACGGGTCGTGCCATTGAGCCCAGTGCGCACCGTCCGCCTCCTCCCCTTCGGCCTCGAGGTTGCCATTGGACAAGAGGACCGGGAAGTCCTTCTTCGCACCCGTCATCCGCACGCGGTATGTCGAGAGGACATCGGGCCGATCGGGGAAGAAGGTGATGCGGCGAAACCCTTCAGCCTCGCACTGCGTGCACAGCATCCCGTTGGACGCATAAAGACCCATCAGTTGGGTATTGGCGGAGGGGGCGATCTCGGTCGCAATTTCGATCTGATGCGAATCCCCCGTGAGCGGGACGATCAGGTCGTTGCCGTCCATGTTCCAGCTGTTGATCGCCTGCCCGTCGACAGCGACTTCGATCGGGACCAGGCCGTCGCCGTTGAGCCGGATCGTCGAGCTTGCTGGCGCCCTGGCGTTGCGTTGCACCGTGATAGACGAACGGACCTGAGTTCGATCAATGCCGAGATCGAATTCGAGCGAGACTTCGGGCACGAGCCAGGGAAACGGCGCATAATCCTCGCGCCGAATCAACAACGGCTCCTTAGGTTCGGGTGCGGCGTCGGCCATCTCGGGGTTGCCGTCGGGGGTCGAAGGGGTGCGCGCTACGTCCATGACTAGCCTTTAGGTTCTTTCGCTGGTTCGTCCAACGTCCGCCCCCTACAACGCGTGCGTGGCGCATCTGTTCATATTCGGCCTCGGCTATTCGGCAAAGCGCATCCGCGTCGCGGCCATCGCAGCCGGCTGGCGAGTGACGGCGACCGGCCAGGACGGTGAACTGGCTTTCGCTGACGACGAAGCGGTCCGCGCCGCCCTCGGCTCGGCCAGTCACGTGCTGTCGTCGGTCCCGCCCGCCGACGATCTCGACCCGGTGCTGACGCGTTATGGCGATGCGCTGGGCCATGGTTCGTTGGGCTACCTCTCTTCGACCGGCGTCTACGGCGATACCGCTGGCGCCTGGGTGGACGAGAGCGCCCCCACCGGCCAGGGCCGGCGAACCGCCCGCGCGCGGGCCGACGCGGCATGGCTCGATCGCGGAGCGCGCGTGTTCCGGCTTCCCGGGATCTACGGCCCGGGTCGCAGCGCACTGGAACGCGCAGCCGCTGGGCAAGCACACCGCATCGCGCTGCCGGGCCAGGTCTTCAGCCGAATCCATGTCGATGACATTGCGACCGGCGTCATGGCCGGCTTCGAGGCGCCGGCCGGCGCCTACAATCTGGCAGACGACCTTCCTGTGAGCCAGAACACCGTGGTCGAGGAAGCTTGCCGCCTGCTGGGCCTTGCCGCGCCCCCGCTACAATCGCTCGACGAATCTAGCCTCTCGCCGCAGGCGCGAGCGTTCTATGCCGAGAACCGCCGGGTCGCGAACGAAAAGGCCCGGCGGGTGCTCGGCTGGCGCCCGTCGTTGCCAACCTATCGCGAAGGATTGGCCGCCATCCTCAGAGCGACTTGGCCCTGAGCGCGATCAGCAACCCGACCAGTGACAGCA
>JAEZCZ010000116.1 GCA_023433305.1 Pseudomonadota bacterium
CCCGGATGGAACGCCATCGGGTGCCAGCTATGCCCGCCGCCCGCGCCCGGCGTGCCGATGAACGGCTGCCCGGTGCGATCGTAACGCGCTTCCGGATTCACGATCGGCCGCCCGGTCGCCATGTCGATGCCGCTGGTCCAGTTCTGCGGCACGTAATTGTCGGCGCTGATCAGTTCCCCGGTGGCGCGGTCGAGTACGTAGAAGAATCCGTTCTTCGGCGCCTGCATCAGCACCTTGCGCTCGCGCCCCTCGATCTTGAGGTCCGCGAGCATGATGTGCTGGGTGGCGGTGAAGTCCCAGGTGTCGGCCGGTGTCGTCTGATAATGCCATACGTACTCGCCGCTGTCGGGGCGGATCGCGACGATCGACGAGAGATAGAGGTTGTCCCCGCCGCCCGGCGAGCGATAGGCCTGGTTCCATGGGCTGCCGTTGCCGGTGCCGATGTAAAGCAGGTCGAGCTCCGGGTCGTAGGCCATCGCGTCCCACACCGTGCCGCCGCCGCCGTGCTCCCAGAATTCGCCGTCCCAGGTTCCGCGCGCCTCGGCGAGATACTCGGGCTCGGGATCGTCCTCGTCCGGCGCACCGGGCACCGTGAAGAAGCGCCAGAGTTGCTCGCCGTCGTCGGCATCATAGGCAGTGATGTAGCCACGTACGCCGAACTCGGCGCCGCTGTTGCCGATGATCACCTTGCCATCGATCACCCGTGGTGCTCCGGTGATGGTATAGGGCTTGTCCTGGTCAACGGTGACCTTTGACCACACTTCCTCCCCCGTCTCCCGGTCCAGCGCGACCAGCCGGCCGTCGAGGGTGCCGAGATAGAGTCGGTCCCCCCAAGCGGCCATCCCGCGGTTGACCACGTCGCAACAGGCCTTGGGCGCAATTTCGCCAGGCACTTCCGGATCGTACTGCCACAGCGGCTCGCCGGTCGCCGCGTCGTAGGCCTTCACTTTGCTCCAGGCGGTGGTGATGTAGATCGTGCCGTCGATGACAAGCGGCGTTCCTTCCTGCCCGCGCGCAGTGTCGAGATCGGCGAACCAGGCAAGGCCGAGCTCGCCGACGGTTACGGTGCTGATCTGGTCGAGCGGGCTGTAACGCTGCTCGGCGTAGTCGCGGCCGTAGGTGATCCAGTTGGCGCTGTCGGCGGCGGCGTTAGCCAGCCGCGCCGCATCAATTCCGCCTTCCGGGGCGTCCCGGTTACACCCGGCCAAGGCCAGCACGGCGCCGGCCGCGACGATCCATTTCGAAAGCTTCATGGTCCCGATCCTCCCGGCGCGCCGCCTTCGCCGGGCGGCTGCACTTTAGTAAGCACGACTTACGTTTCTCGCGCCATTTCGGTCAAGCGCGCTGCTGCGGCGCCCAACTGCCGGCTTGTCCGACATTTTCCCCGTTGCGGCGCCGCACAATCTCGGCCTATTGCTGCCGCGTCAGTCGAGCGCGAGCCCGCGTTATGACCCTGGCTCAAAGATCAATCTTTGCCAGACAGGACAAACCTCATGCCTACAAAGCTGCCGTCCCGCGCCGATCATGTCGGCTCCTTCCTGCGTCCGCGTTCGGTGATCGAAGCGCGCGAACACAGGGCCGCGGGCAACATCGACTATACGGAACTGCGCGCGATCGAGGACAAGGCGATCGCCGATCTCGTCAAATGGCAGGAAAGCCTCGGGCTCAAGGCCATCACCGATGGTGAGTTCCGCCGCTATTTCTTCCATACCGACTTCCTGCTCCAGCTCGACGGGGTCGAAGAGCGCGGCGGCTTGAAGAAAGCCTTCAAGAACGATGCCGGCAAGGACGTGCAGTTTGCGCCCCCGGTGATGGTCGTCACCGGCAAGATCGCGCACAAGAAGCCGATCCAGCTCGCCGATTACCAGTTCCTCGCCAGCCACGTGACCGAGACTCCGAAGGTTTCGATCCCCAGCCCGACGATGCTGCACTTCCGTGCGGGCCGCTCGGGCATCCCTGAAGACGTCTATCCCGAGATGGACGCGTTCTACGCCGATGTAGCTGCAGCCTATCGCGCGGAAGTCGACAGCCTGGCGGCTGCCGGGTGCCGCTACATCCAGATGGACGACACCAACCTCGCCTATCTGTGCGACGACGAACAGCGGGCGGACGCGGCCAAGCGCGGTCTCGATCCCGACGCCACCACGCGCCAGTACGCCAAGCTCATCAACGACAGCTTCGCCTCGGCGCCGGCCGACATGATCAAGGCGGTGCATCTCTGCCGCGGCAACTTCCGCTCGAGCTGGGCAGCCGAGGGCGGCTACGAACCGGTCGCCGAGATCATGTTCAACGAGCTCGATATCGACGCGTTCTTCCTCGAATATGACGATCCGCGCTCGGGCGACTTCGCCCCCTTGCGCTTCCTGCCCAAGGGCAAGACCGTCGTGCTCGGGCTCGTTACCACCAAGCTCGGTGACCTGGAGAGCAAGGACGACATCAAGCGCCGGATCGACGAGGCGGCGAAGTACGCCGACATCGACCAGCTCGCCTTGAGCCCGCAATGCGGCTTCGCCAGCACGGTCCACGGCAACGACATCACTACCGAGCAGCAGGCGGAGAAAATCCGCCTGGTGGTCGAAGTGGCCGAGGAAGTCTGGGGCTCCGTCCCGGCGATGGCGGACTAGAATACGGCGGAAGGTCCCGAACGCGCGGCCTTCCTCCCCCTTCCATCTCTGTTCTTCGTCATTGCGATCGAAGCGAAGCAATCCAGGGCAGCAATGCACCGCCCCTGGATTGCTTCGTCGCTCCGCGCCCCTCGGAATGACGATTCGATAGCGCTACCATTTGACGGTTGCTAAGCCCCTCCCGTTGTGAGGGGGAACGACATGCCATCCAACCGCATCGACATGGTCGACGCCTTGCGCGGCTATGCGCTGCTAGGCCTGTTTCTCGTGCACTGCGTCGAACGCTTCGAGCTCTATTGGCTCGAACCGCAGCCGGGCGGCTGGTTCGACATCACGATGGCGCTCTTCGCGGGCAAGTCGTTCGCCATCTTCGCGCTGCTGTTCGGCTTCAGCTTCGCCACGATCATGGGGAACGAACGCGCGCGGGGCGGAGACTTCACCTGGCGCTTCGCCTGGCGGCTGGCGCTGCTGTTCGCGATCGGCACGCTGCACGCGCTGATCTATCGCGGCGATATTCTGCAGGTGCTCGCCGCCGTCGGGCTGATCATGATCCCGTTCGACCGGCTGCGGTCGGACAAGTCGCTGCTGATCGTCGCGCTGCTCCTGTTTGTGCAGGCGCCGTTGTTGCTTCGCGCCTGGGGAGCGGCAGAAGACTGGGCCTGGGCAACCGCCGCGCCGGCCTTCTTCGGCGACACGGGCCTCGGCATGCTCGCCACCGGCTCCTTCGGGGATACGCTCACCGTCAACGCCGGGCCCGGCATGCTTGGCAAGTGGTCGTTCTACTTCGAAACCGGTCGCGTGGTCGAAGTCGCGGGGCTCTTCCTCGTCGGTATGGTGCTCCAGCGCCGGGCGCTATTCGCCGAGGCGTCGGACCGGCTCGGAACCTGGCTTGCCATCGCCGCTGCGGGCGCGGCGGTGTGGAGCGCAGTGGTGCTGATCGAACCGCTCATCCTGCCGCCCCCGCCCGAAGCGGGCGGCGCGCCGATGCAGCGGCAGTCGATCGAATGGTTCACCGGCCAATGGCGAGCGCTCTCCGCCATGGCGTTCCAGATCGCAGTGTTCGTGCTCGCCTGGCATTCGCCGCTGCGCCGAGTGCTCGCCACGCTCGTCCCGGCCGGAAGGCTCACGCTGACGCTCTACGTCGGCCAGTCGCTCGTCGCGGCGCCGCTGCTCTACGGCTACGGGCTCGGCTGGTGGGACGACCTCTCGCATGGAGAGGCGGTGGCTTGGGGGTTTGCGACTTTCGCCTTGCAGGTGGCCGCGGCAGCGCTCTGGCTTCGCGCCTTCCGCTATGGCCCGCTCGAATGGTTTTGGCGCGCGGCCACGCGCACCAGCCTCGCGGTTCCGATGCGCGCCTGAACGAAGAAGGACGACCGTTGGGCCGCCCTTCTCGATCATTCATTCAGTCGTCGGATCAGATCTTCTTCTTCACCGACACCGCCCATTCGCGCGGACGTCCCGGCAGGCCGGTGACGAACCCGGCCCCGGCGCGGGTCAGGTCGAACAGCGTCTGGAAGTAGTACTTGTCGAACAAGTTGGTGACTTCGAGGCCGATCTCGAGGTCCTCGTTCGCGTTCTTCCAGGTTAGGCGAGCATTGGCGATCGTATAGGCCTCGATCAGGTTGGTCGGGCCGTTGACCGCGTTGGTGTAGACCTCGCTCTGGTAGGCGGCGTCCACGCGCGGCGTGAGCGAACCGGCCGAGCCGAGCAGGATCTCGTACTGCGCCCCGAGCGACCACTTCCATTCGGGCGTATAGGTGGAGACCATGCCCGGCAGGATGCCGCTCGCCGGATCGAGCGAGTCGGCCACGTAATCGAAGTCGGTGTAGCTCGCCGAACCGTCGATCAGCAGGCCGTCGACCGGCCGGATCGTCGTTTCGACCTCGACGCCCTTGACCTTCGCGTCGCCGGCATTGGCCGGAAGTGCGCAAGGCCGCGAGAAGGCGGCGCCCGCCTGCGGGCACACGCTCAGCGCCAGCTGGATGTCCTTGTAGTCGCTGTAGAAGCCGGCCACGTTGAAGCGCACACGGCGGTCGAACAGCTCGCTCTTGAAGCCGGCTTCCCACGATTCGAGCGTCTCCGGCCCGAACGAGAGAACCTGCTCAGCGTAGAACGGCCGCGGGTTGATGCCGCCGCCCTTGAAGCCGGTCGACCACTGCGCATAGACCGAGATGTCCGGCGTCACCTCGTACATCGCGTTAAGCCGATAATCGAAGCGGTCGTGGTTGTAGTCGCCGCGCACGCCATCGAGCGCGCCGAGCTGCGGGTGCACTGCCCCGTCGTACGTGCGACGCGAGTAGGTGTAGTCCTTGTGCTCGTCGGTGTAGCGGATGCCGCCGGTCAGCGTCAGCGGGTCGACAGGACGCCACGAAACGTGCGCGAAGGCCGCCTTGGTGTCGGCATTCACCGGGTCGTTGCCGAGGAACGGCAGCAGACCGGCGTAGCGCAGGTTCTGCGAGGTCGCGTAGACCGAGCGCTGGTCCATGTAGAAGCCGCCGACGGTGTACTCCAGCGTGTCATCGAGAACGCTGCCGTTGACGCGCACTTCCTGGCTGAACGACCAGAACGTCAGGTCGCCACTGCCCAGGCTGTGCGCGAGCGGCGAGATGTCGTCGTCGTTGCTGAACTGCGTGCGGTAGTCGCGATAGGCGCTGATCGACACGAGCTGAAGGTTGTCGGTCAGGTCGTATTCGATCTGCCCCGAGACGCCCCAGCCGTTGTACTGGGTACGGCCGTCTACCACGTCGAGCGGCTGGCCGTTGTCGGGCAGCGACATGTACGTGGCGTAGTTGCAGTACGGCCCGCATACGAAGCGCGGATCGTAGGGGATCGGCGCCGCGAATGGGTTGATGTCGAACGCGCGCGCCGCCGGGTTCGGCGGGAACGGGTAGTTCGGGCTGGCCACTCCGCCGGCGGCGTTCTCGCGCAGCAACAGCACCGAACCGCCCACGTTGCGATCATCGTTGGTGTAGTCGGCGATGAGGTTCACATCGAGCCGATCGGTCGGCTGCCACCGCAACTGGCCGCGCACCGCTTGGAAGTGGACTTCGCCTTCGTCGGCAAGCACGCAGTCATCGGCCGTCGTCGGGAGGATGCGCGGAATGCCGCCGGCAGGGTTGAGCGCGCTCGTTCCCGCGGGGTGGTCGCAACCGAAGTCCCGGCGCTCGATGTAGCCGTCCTGCATCTTCGAGACCGCCGAGACGCGGGCGGCGAGCGTGTCGGTCAAGCCGAGGTCGGCGCTCGCGCGCACGTCGATGCGGTCACGGCTGCCGTATGCCGCGGAAACGGTCGCGGAGTTGGTGCCTCTCGGA
Source organism: Pseudomonadota bacterium (assembly GCA_023433305.1). Taxonomy (GTDB): domain Bacteria; phylum Pseudomonadota; class Alphaproteobacteria; order Sphingomonadales; family Sphingomonadaceae; genus Croceibacterium_A. Next base: position 5,936 of record JAEZCZ010000116.1, read on the forward strand.
CGCTGCGAATAAAGCTTCACGGCGCCGCCGATCGAGTTGCGGCCAGCCAGCGTGCCCTGCGGCCCACGCAGGATCTCGACGCGGTCGAGGTCGAGCAGGTCGAACATCGAGCCGGTCAGCGTCGCGTAGTACACGTCGTCGATGTAGAGCCCGACGCCCGGCTCGAGCGCCGGGTTGAAGTCGTACTGACCGATGCCGCGGATGCTCGCGGTCATCGACGGACCGTAGGCTGTGCCCTGCGGCTTCAACGTCACCGACGGGGCCTGGGCCGCGACCTCGGCGATGTTGGTCTGGCTGCGCGCCTCGAGCATCTCGGCATTCACTGCGGTGATCGCCAGCGGCGTGTCCTGCAGGTTCTGCGCGCGGAATTGCGCGGTGACGACGATTTCGTTCGAAGCGGCTTCCTCGGCGGGCGCCTCGGGCGCAGCGGCATCCTGTGCCAACGCCGGAGTGGCGGAAAGCACCAGGCCAATCGTGGCCATGCTCGAAGTGAACGCCAGCGGGGCGATACGGCGCGATAGGTGGCTCAGAGCCATCCTCTGTCTCCTGTGTCACAATCTGTTGCTTGGACGGCGGGGGGAGCCGTCGATTTGTAAGTAGAGCTTACGAATGCCTGCGGACAACACCGAGCATCACGGCAGCCGTGACTATTGCTCCACAGTGATGCAAATTGGCGACAAATCGGCCCTCAAACGGCCCGATCATCCCTAAAGCCTGAACACTCGTTCAGCATTGGTCTGCATCAGCATCGTCTTGTGCTCCGGCGAAAGCGCCATGCGGTCGTAGGCAGCCACTTCGTCGGAACTCTGCTGGTATGGGTAGTCCATCGCGTAAAGCACGCGCTCCGGACCCAGCACCTCCATGCAGAACCTGATCGCCGGCTCCCAGGCGACGCCGCTGGTGGTGATCCAGATGTTTTTCTTGAAATAGTGGCTGACCGGGTGTTGCAGCTTGACCTGCTTGCCGCCGCGCAAGTGCGGCCGGCCGTCGGCGTTCCCCTGCATCCAGTCGAAGCGGTAGAGCTGCAGCGGCATGCATTCGCCCATGTGGCCGATCACCAGCCGCAGCTTTGGGAAGCGGTCGAAAGCGCCCGAGAAGATCAGTCCCATCGTGTGCAGCCACACGTCGTGCGGGAAACCGCCGAGCGCGCCGAAGAAGCCGCGGCTTTCGTAATGCGGCGCGTTGTAGGGCGCGGTCGGGTGGATGTAGAGCGCCGCGTCAGCCGCCTCGAGCGCCTCGAGGATCGGGAAATACTCGACCTCGTCGATGTAATGGCCCTGGAAGTGCGAGTTGAGCACCGCACCGGCTAGCCCCAGCTCGCCCATCGCGCGCTCGATTTCCTTGACCGAACCGGTCACGTCGCGCGGATCGAATGCCGCGCAGGCGGAGAACCGGTCCGGGTGACGCCGGCACGCGTCCGCTGCAATGTCGTTCGCCTCGCGCGCCAAGGCGGTGCCTTCGGACGGTCGCACCACCTGAACGCCTGGCGCGGTCAGCAGCAGGAGTTGCCGGTCGATGCCGTACTCGTCCATGTGGCTCAGGCGCAACTCGCCGAGGTTCTGCATCATTTCCTGCAAGCTCGGCATCTTGGCGAACATCGCCGCCATCCTGAGGCTGTCGTCGCCCGGTGCCTCGCCGCTCTCGGCATATTCGACTTGCGCTTTGACCAGCGCGGGGAAGGTCCAGGCTTCCTCGGTGGCGATGCGCTTGTACGGCGCGTTGCGATCGATCTCTCCGGCGGGCGGCGCCATGCCGATCCGCGTGCGATGGCTGAAGTCTTCCTTGAAGTGGCCTTTGAGGCCTTTCTCGCTGCCGTCTTCGAGCAATGGCATCAGAACATCCCGTTATCGTTCTTGGTCGTGGCTGGATCGGGTACCGGCTGGATCACGTCCCAGTGCTCGACGAGATAGCCGTCCTCGATCCTGAAGATGTCGATCGCCGCGCTGCCGAGCGCTCCCGGCGAAGGCTCGAAATGAAAGTGCACCACCACGTAGCCGTCGTCGCCATAGATGACCCGCTTTACATGATGCTGCATCTGCGGATGACGGGCCGTGTGCGCATCGAGCACCGAAATCGTGCCGTCGCGACCGGTCAGCGAATTCGGGTCGTGCTGGATGTAGTCGGGGTGCACCCAGGCTCGGAACGCATCGCTCAGCCGGTTCTGGTTGTAAAATACCTCGATGAACCGGTCGGCGACTTCGCGAGCCGAGAGGTTCTCACGGTTGCTGGTGTCGAGAGGGTCGACAGCCATCATCAGAACATCCCGTTATCGTTTTGGGTGGTGCCTGGATCGGGCACCGGCTGCATCACGTCCCAGTGTTCGCGGATATAACCGTCCGCGATCCGCAGAATGTCGATGATCGCATAGCCCGGATGGTCCGCTTCGCGGCGGAAGTGGAAATGCACCGCCACCAGATCGCCATCGCCGAAAACCACGCGCTTGACCTCGTGCGACAGCTCCGGATTGCGCGCGATGCTCGCTTCCATCATCGCCAGCGTCGCGTCGCGCCCCGTCGGCGCGTTGGGATTATGCTGGATGTACTCGGGGTGCATCCAGCACATGAATGCGTCGCGCGGATTGTCCTCGACATAGAACAACTGGATGAACCGCTCGGCGACGTCCCGAACCGAAAGGTTCTCCCGGTCCGACGTGTCGCGCGGATCGAACGGCGGTGCGTCCGGATCCCATAGCAGCACGCCGGCGGCCGGTTTCATTCCTCCCCTCCCGCTTGCGGGAGGGGCCGGGGGTGGGGCCCGCGGGCACGGGGC
>JAEZCZ010000118.1 GCA_023433305.1 Pseudomonadota bacterium
TCGCCGTACTCCGCGAGCGCCGCCGCCTCTCGATCGTTCAGTGGGCGCTGCCAGACCTCCACTTCGAGGTCGCCGCCGAGGATCTCGCGGCCCTGTGCGTCGAGCTCCCCACGAATCGCGCCGGTCAGCGTGCCGATGGCGGCGAGCGCGCCGACTCCGAGGAACAGGCAGACCAGAAGCAGCCTCAGGCCTCGGAAGCGGCGGTGCAGATCGCGCCGGGCGATTCGCCAGGCGGCGAGCCAGGAGAGCGTCATCGTGTCATCTTCCAAAGCACACGAAAAGACGGGTAGATTTTTCTCAGATGGGCCGTTTTATATTTATATTCAAATACTTGTGGAAAATTGCTGTCATCTTCCCGAATGCCCGTTTCGGATGCGCGATTCCGGCTCGGCGCCCCACTCGTCGAGACGGGGATGGCATGAATGCGGGTGAATAGGACAGCGAAAAATGCGGGCGCCATCACCGGGCGCTGTCGCTGGCTATCCGTCCGTCGGCGAGCGTCACCACCCGATCGCAGTGCGCGGCGAGGGCCTCGTCATGGGTGATGATCACCAGCGTCGCATCGGTCTCGGCGCGGCGCGCGAACAGGACATCGACGATGCCCGCGCCGGTCCTCGCATCGAGGTTGCCGGTCGGCTCGTCGGCGAAGATCAGCGGCGGGCGCGGCGCGATCGCGCGCGCGATGGCGACGCGCTGCTGCTCGCCGCCCGAAAGCTGCGCGGGATAATGCGTCAGGCGGTGGCCGAGGCCGACCGCGTCGAGTTCCGCGGCGGCTCGCTGCCAGGCATCGGGCTCGCCCGCCAGCTCGAGCGGAGTGGCGACGTTTTCCTGCGCGGTCATCGTGGGGAGCAGGTGGAAGGCCTGGAGGACGATGCCGATCCGCCCCCGGCGCGCCCGGGCGAGCGCGTCTTCGTCGAGCTTCTCGAAGTCGGCTCCGGCGACACTGAGAGTTCCGCTCGTTGCGCGTTCGAGCCCCGAAAGGACCGCCATGAGCGAGCTCTTGCCAGAGCCCGAAGGGCCGAGCAGCGCCAGCGTTTCGCCGGTGGCGACGGTGAGGTCGATGCCGCGGAGGATCTCCACCGCCGCTTCGCCTTCGCCGAGAGTGAGCCTGAGATCGCGCGCGGCGATGGCGGGAGGACTTGTCACGCGGGCGAGATGGCATAGGGAAGGCGGCCGAACAAGGAGACTTGCGTAATGAAGTGTCGCGGCTGGCCGGTTCTGCTGGCCCTTCTCCTGGCGGCGTGCGGAGGCGAGCAGGAGGCGGTGCCGCCGGAGAATCCCTCCGACGCCCTTCCGCTGCCCGAGCGCTCGGCCGGCGAAGTGGCCGGGCCGGAACGGCGCATCCTGGCTTTGGGGGACAGCCTGTTCGCGGGCTACGGCGTCGGCGAGCGCGAGAGCTATCCGGCCCAGCTCGAAGCCGTTCTGCGCGGGCAGGGATACAACGTGCGCGTCACCAATGCCGGCGTCTCGGGCGACACCTCCGCGGCCGGTCGGCAGCGGGTCGGCTTCGTGCTAGACAGCATGGCGGCGAAACCCGATCTCGCGATCGTCGAGCTGGGCGGCAACGACTTGCTGCGTGCGATTCCACCTGAGGAAACCGCCGAGAACCTGGATGCGATCCTCGCCGAGCTGCGCAAGCGCGACATCCCCGTCCTGCTGATGGGCATGCGTGCGCCGCCCAACCTCGGGGCGGAGTACGTGCGCGAATTCGACGCTCTCTATCCCAAGCTTGCCGAGCGTCATGGCGCCGCGCTGGTGCCGTTCTTCCTCGAAGCGGTCTACGACAAGCCCGAACTGATCCAGGACGATCGCATCCACCCGACCGCGCAAGGCATCGACGCGCTGGTCGAGGCGACGGCGGACGACGTCGCAACCGCGCTGCCGGACGAGGGTGGACAGTAGAGGCGCTCACGGAGGCACGGAGGCACAGAGGGGTTACCTCTTCTAGTCGTTCTCGTGCGAGCGCGATTCATGAACGCCGTCCAGACTGACTTCCCGCGTTCGCGGGAATGACGAGAGGTCTATATCTCTGTGCCTCCGTGCCTCCGTGCCTCCGTGAGCGCTCGGAATCCTCAACTCAAACGCTCCACGGTCCCTCCACTGACCCGCCAGACCGCCGCCTCGCTTGCGACGTCGGCGAACGGGGCGAGCTCGGTGCCGGTCAGCCAGGCTTGCGCGTTGCCGGCTTGCAGCCGCTCGAACAGCGCAGCGCGGCGCAGCGGGTCGAGGTGCGCGGCGACTTCGTCGAGCAGCAGCACGCCGGGCCGGCCCGCGGCGGCGAGCTCCGCATGGGCGAGGGTGATCGCGATCAGCATCGCCTTTTGCTCGCCGGTCGAGCAGCTCGCGGCGGGCATGCCGCTCCCCGCCATCGTGACCTCCAGCTCGTCGCGATGCGGGCCGGAGAGCGTGCGCTGCGCGGCCCTGTCGCGGCCGCGATGGCGCGAAAGTTCGGCGGCCAGCGGCCCGGACTCCATCGGCCCGCCGGGGGTGTAGGCCAGCGCCGGGCGCGCAAAGGGCGCCTCGGGCAGACCGCCGAGGGCCGTGCACAATCGCTCGACCAGCCGGCATCGCCCTTGCGCCAGTGCCGCTCCCGCCTCGGCGAGCTGGGTCTCGAGCGAATCCAACCAGCGCGGATCGGGCTCCTCGGCGGCCGCGAGCAGCCGGTTGCGTTCGCGCAGCGCCGCCTCGTAACGCGCGGCGTGGCGCGCGTGGCCCGGATCGAGCGCCAGCGCGAGCCGGTCCATGTAGCGCCGCCGCGCGCCCGCGCTGTCGGCGAACAGTCCGTCCATCGCCGGCGTAAGCCAGCCGACCGCGAGCCACTCGCCGAGTTTCAC